>NZ_DASXQG010000018.1:0-30335 GCF_036493135.1 Nocardioides sp.
CGGCGACATCATCGCCGAGGCGATGGACAAGGTCGGCAAGGAAGGCGTCATCACCGTCGAGGAGTCGAACACCTTCGGCATCGACCTCGAGCTGACCGAGGGCATGCGGTTCGACAAGGGCTACATCTCGGCGTACTTCGCGACCGACATGGAGCGCATGGAGGCCGTCCTGGACGACCCCTACATCCTCGTCGCCAACCAGAAGGTCTCGTCGGTCAAGGACCTCCTGCCGATCCTCGAGAAGGTGATGCAGTCCGGCAAACCGCTGCTGATCATCGCCGAAGACACCGACGGTGAGGCCCTGTCGACGCTGGTCGTCAACAAGATCCGCGGCACCTTCAAGTCCGTGGCCGTCAAGGCCCCGGGCTTCGGTGACCGCCGCAAGGCCATGCTGCAGGACATCGCGATCCTGACCGGTGGCCAGGTCATCTCCGAGGAGGTCGGCCTGAAGCTGGAGTCGACCGGCGTCGAGCTGCTCGGCACCGCCCGCAAGGTCGTCATCACCAAGGACGAGACGACCATCGTCGAGGGTGGCGGCGACGCCGCCCAGATCGAGGGTCGGGTCAACCAGATCCGCGCCGAGATCGAGAAGAGCGACTCCGACTACGACCGCGAGAAGCTGCAGGAGCGGCTGGCCAAGCTGGCCGGCGGCGTCGCGGTGATCAAGGTCGGCGCGGCCACCGAGGTCGAGCTCAAGGAGCGCAAGCACCGCATCGAGGACGCCGTTCGCGCGGCCAAGGCCTCGGTCGAGGAGGGCATCGTCTCCGGGGGTGGCGTCGCGCTGCTCCAGTCCGGCGCCCGCGCGTTCGAGAAGCTCGACCTGACCGGCGACGAGGCCACCGGGGCCAACATCGTCAAGGTCGCGGTGAGCGCTCCCGTCCGCCAGATCGCGCTGAACGCCGGTCTCGAGGGCGGCGTCGTGGCCGAGAGGGTCGCGGGCCTGCCCGAGGGTCACGGTCTCAACGCGGCCACCGGCGAGTACGGCGACATGCTGGCCGCGGGCGTGCCCGACCCGACCAAGGTCGTTCGCTCCGCCCTGCAGAACGCCGCCTCCATCGCGGCCCTGTTCCTGACGACCGAGGCGGTCATCGCGGACAAGCCCGAGAAGGCCGCGCCGATGGGTGGAGACCCCTCGGGCGGCATGGGCGGCATGGACTTCTGAGCCGCCGCTCACCCAGCTTGACCAGCTTGACCAGCTTGGCCCCGGGTCCGCCCGGGGCCTTGCTGCATTTCCACTCGCCACCGCCCGGGACGTCATACGTTGTGGTCGCCATGACGACCGTTTCGTATGACGTCCCGCGGGGACTGGGCGCGCTGCTGGTCGTTGCGGCGCTGCTGAGCGGTTGCGGGCCGAGCAGCTCGCCGCAGGCACACGCGCGTCGGCACCACTCACGGGCTCACGCCAGTCAGCACCCCACCCACCCTGCGCATCATCCGTCGACGCACAGCTCGCCGCCGGTCACGCTGCCGTCGAACGCCGCGCGGGCGCGTGCGCAGCTCGACCGGCTCGTCGTACGCCCGCGGCCGCAGGGCACGGAGGGCTACATCCGCGACGCGTTCGGTAGCGACTGGGTCGACACCGACCACGACGGCTGCAACCAGCGCGACGACGTGCTGCTCCGCGATGCCGTCCCGGGTACGACGCGCGTGCAGCAGCAGGGCGCCTGCGACCACGACGTGCTGGCGGGTACCTGGCACGACCCGTACACCGGGCGGACCCTGACCTTCACCGACCTCAAGGACCTCCGTCAGGCGGAGGCGATCCAGATCGACCATGTCGTGCCACTCGCCGAGGCGTGGGTCTCCGGCGCCCGGCACTGGAGCCGAGACCGCCGCGAGACGTTCGCCAACGACCTCGGCGAGCTGCTCGCCGTCGACGGTCCCACCAACATGAGCAAGGGCGACGGAGACCCGGCATCGTGGCGGCCGCGCAAGGGCTACCAGTGCTCCTACGCGCGACGTTGGATCGCGGTCAAGGCCCGCTACGCGCTAGCAGTCGACCCGTCCGAGAAGGCCGCGCTGGACCAGATGCTCGGATACTGCCGAGGCTCCTGAACGCGACGAGACGTCTGGGCGTCCCCGCTATGTTCGACAGCCCCGATCGATGCGAGGAGATCCCGCTTGAGTTTCCTGCCCACCGCCTGTGCTCGGGTCAGAATGCCGCTGCTTCTGATCGGCGTCGTGCTCGTCGTCGCCGACACCTGGTGGGGGCCACCCACCGCCTGGGTGGGCCTGGGCTGCCTGGTGCTCGGGCTCACGACGTACTTCCGGGTGGTGCCGTCGCGAGGCGAACCACAGGTGGTGCTGCCGCCGGTGAACGGGTCATGGTTGGCGGTCAACAGCCCTGCCGACCGGGTTCCGAGCCATGGCCTGCTCGCCTACGGCCAGAGCCACGCGGTCGACCTGGTGCACGTGCCCAGCTCCGGTTCCGACGCTGGTCGCCGTCCCGGCGAACGGCGCGGGCGAGCGTGGCATCCCCGGCCCGAGACCTTCAGCGGGTTCGGCCGGCCGATCGTCGACGGTGCCGGACGGCGAGGTGGTGCGCACTCGCGACTGGCAACCGGACGCGCGCGCCTGGCTGGGCCGGCTCGGGATCGTGTTGTTCATGCTGGTCGCGGCCGTGCGCGAGCTCGGGGGAGCCGGCGCGGTCCTCGGCAACCACGTCGTCATCCGGATCGCTCCCGGACGCTACGCCGTCGTGGCCCATCTCCGCAGACGGAGCGTGCGGGTGCGCGCGGGCGACCGGGTCTCGGCCGGCCAGCAGATCGCCGAGTGCGGCAACACCGGGAACACCACCGAGCCACACGTGCACGTGCAGCTGTCGGACTCGGCTCATCCGGCGTTCGCGGCCGGTCTGCCGATGGCGTTCCGCCTCGCCGACCGCACGACGGGGGTTCCGGCGAACGGCGAGTTCCTCCCGCACGACCGCTGACGGCGGTGAGCGCGGGCCATGAGAACGTGAGGCCGTGCCCTGGACGATCGAGTGCCCGACCCTCGACGACCTCGACGAGATGGGTCGGGTCCACGTACAGGTCTGGCGCGAGGCGTACGCCGGACTGTTGCCGGACGACTACCTGGCCCGACTGGACCCCACGATCGGACCGCGTCGGTGGCGTGAGCGGTGGGGGACCGGACCCGAGGTCAGCTGGTGGATCGCCCGGGACGACAAGGGCATCGTCGGCATGACCACCTCCGGTCCGCCACGCGACGACGATCCACCGGTGCCGCTGGAGCTGTACGCGATCAACGTCCTCCGCCGGGCCCACGGCACCGGCCTCGCCGACGAGCTGATGGCGCGCGTGATCGGTGACCGTCCGACGTACCTCTGGGTGCTCGAGGGCAACGACCGGGCCGCGGCGTTCTACCGGAGGCACGGCTTCACCGACGAGGGCGGCCGCAAGCCCGAGCCGGACACCGGCGTGGTCGAGATCCGGATGGCCCGCGGGCACGCAGTTCGGTGAGGAAGAGGTGAGCGGCACCGCCCTCGCGCTGGTCCTCACCGCGGCGCTGCTCCATGCCACCTGGAACCTCGCGGTCAAGGGCCCCGTCGCAAGACACGGGGCGGCGAAAGAACCGGGCCGGTGCCGGACATGTGCCAACGTGGAGTCCGTGGACCGTGCTGACGCTCGGCCAGACGACGGGGACGTCGAGGCACGTGCCCGGTACGAGCAGACCGTCCACCAGATCGTCGAGCCGCTCCGGCGCTACCTCGCACGCCGTACCGATGCGGCGACGGCGGACGACGTCCTCGCCGACACGTTGGTGGTCTGCTGGCGGAGGTACGACGAGCTGCCGGAGGAGGCGCTGCCGTTCGCCTACGGCGTGGCCCGGCTCTGCCTGGCGAACGCCGAGCGTGGCGCGCGGCGGCAGCGTCGGGTGGCCGGGAGGATCGCGGCGCTCGACCCACCGCGCGAGCTGCCGGACCCGGTCGGCGACGACCGGTTGTCCGAGGCGATGAGCGAGCTGTCGCCCGACGACGCGGAGCTGCTGCGGCTGTGGGCCTGGGAGCAGCTGACCGCCGGCGAGATCGCGACCGTCCTCGACATCACCTCGAACGCCGCGAGCATCCGCCTGCACCGGGCGAAGGAGAAGCTGCGCGCCGCGCTGAGAAAGGTCGAGGCCACTGCCGGACATGAGGAGACGAAGGGAGGGGGGAGAGCGTGACGGACCGCGAACCGGACCAGGAGCTGCTCGCGCGGCTCCGAGTGGCCGATCCCGCCTCCTCTCTTCCATCGGCCGACCCGGACCGGGTCGCTCTGCTCCTGGAGGCAGCCATGTCCGACACCACCACGCGTGCCCCTGAGTCCCGCGAGACGGGCACCCACGACCGCAGTCCGCTCACCTGGCTGGTGGCGGCCGCCGCGGTGGTCCTGATCGCGGCCGCGGGGGTCTTCGGGATGGCGCAGCGCGACCACGGGTCGCCCCCGGCCGCGCGGGAGAGCGTCACCCAGCTCGGGTACACACCACCCCGAGGGCGCTGCCAGGTGCCGAACGTCGGCGTCCTGAAACAGCAGACGGTCGCGTTCCGCGGCACGCTGGTCTCGGTGGTCGCGGGGACCGCGACCTTCGACGTGACCCATTGGTATCGCGGCGGCCCCACGGACACCGCGAAGATCACCGCCACCCCGTCGAATCTCGCCACGCTCGTCCAGGCCGCCGACCTGACGGTCCGCGGCGAGTATCTCGTCACCGCCGGTGGCGGCAGGGTGCTCGCCTGCGCCTTCACCGGTCCCGCCGGGGGACACCTGCAGACGCTGTACGACCGGGCCTTCGGTTGATCCCCCACAGGCGGCCGGTCTGACAGGCTGGCGGGCGTGGAAGGACTGCTGCTCGCCGCCGGGGCCGGCCGCCGAATGGGCATCCCCAAGGCGCTCGTGACCGACGACGCCGGGTCGTGGCTGCTGCGCGGCGTCGCGACCCTGCGGGACGGCGGATGCTCCCGTGTCACGGTGGTGCTGGGTGCCGAGGCCGATCGCGCCCGGCCCCTCGTCGACGGGCTCGATGTCGCCCTGGTCGTCGCCGACGACTGGGCCGAGGGCATGGGCGCGTCCCTCCGGGCCGGACTGCGGTCGCTGGGCGGCTCGACCGACGACGGGGTCGTCGTCTCACTCGTCGACCTGCCCGACCTGGTGCCCGAGGTGGTGGCCCGGGTGATCGACGCGGCGGACGCCGGTCCCGCGGCGTTGGCGCGCGCGTCGTACGACGGGGAGGTGGGGCACCCCGTGCTCCTCGGTCGCGACCACTGGGCGGGTGTGATCGAGTCGGCCGTCGGCGACCAGGGTGCCCGCGCCTACCTCGCCCCCCGCGACGTCACCCTCGTCGAGTGCGCCGACCTCGCCTCCGGCCGCGACGTCGACTCCCGCTGACCAGGGATAGTACGGATCAATCGGCAGGCGACGCCCCTCACGCGTCCCGGCGGATTGATACGTACTATCCAGCCATCCAACCGGGAGCCGACAGACCGGCAAGTAGCCTGGAGGCATGGAGGTGACCTCTGCTGCCGACGTGGCGGGCCTGCTCGGCCGTACGGGCTACCTGTGCGACGACGAGCTGGCCACGGTCACCTACCTGGCCCTCGCCATGCAGCGTCCGTTGCTGCTGGAGGGCGAGCCGGGTACCGGCAAGACGGCGCTGGCCGAGGGGCTCGCCGAGGCGCTCGACCTGCCGCTGGTCCGCCTCCAGTGCTACGAAGGCATCGACGCCACGCAGGCGCTCTACGACTGGGACTTCCCGCGGCAGATCCTCCACCTCCGGGCGCTCGAGGCCAGCGGGGGCGCCGGCATCGAGGAGGCCGAGAAGAGCCTGTACGACGAGCGCTTCCTGCTCGCGCGGCCGGTGCTCGCGGCTCTCCAGCAGAGCCCCGCCGTCCTCCTGGTCGACGAGGTCGACCGGGCCGACGACGAGTTCGAGGCGTTCCTGCTCGAGGTGCTGTCGACCTGGCAGGTCTCGATCCCGGAGCTCGGCACGGTGAAGGCCGCGACGCCCCCGGTCGTGGTGCTCACCTCCAACCGCACCCGCGAGCTCCACGACGCGCTCAAACGGCGTTGCCTCTACCACTGGATCGAGCACCCCGGCCTCGACCGGGAGCTGCAGATCGTCCGTACCCGCGCGCCCGAGGTCTCCGAGGCGCTCGGCCGTCAGGTCGTCGGGGTCGTCCAGGACCTGCGCACCCGCGACCTGACCAAGCCGCCCGGGGTGGCCGAGACCCTCGACTGGGCCCGGGCCCTCCACCATCTGGGAACCGCCGAGCTCGACCTCGAGTCGGCGGCGACCACGCTGGGCGCGCTGGTGAAGTACCGCGAGGACTCGGACCGCGTGAAGCAGGCGCTGGACCAGCTGCTGCGGACATGAGCGCCTCAAGTGGCTCGACCGCCGAGGGCATCCGTGGCGGTGACGAGATCCTGCTCGCCTTCACCCGAGCTTTGCGGGCGGGTGGCGTGCCGGTGACGCAGGACCGGACGCACGACTTCCTGGCCGCCGCCGCCCTGCTGGGCGCCGACGACCCGGGCGCCGTCCGAGTCGCGGGGCGCTCGACCCTGTGTGCCGCGCCCGACGACCTGGCCCGCTTCGACCAGATCTTCGAGGCGTTCTTCAACTCGCGCCACGGCCTGCCCCGGCCGCGGCCGGTCGTGCGCCCGGAGCCGACCGCCGAGCAGCTCCCACTCGACGACGGCGAGGGCGAGCAGGCAGATCGGGCCGACGATGTGATCCGCGCAGCCGCCAGTCCCACGGAGGTGCTCCGCCACCGCGACGTCGCGTCGCTGAGTGCCGAGGAGAAGCAGCGGCTGGCCGCGATGTTCGCGACCCTCCGCCCGCGCCCGCCCCTGCGTCGTACGGCGCGCCACCAGCGCTGGCACCGGGGCCAGGTCGACGCGTCGCGCACCCTGCGCGAGAGCCTGCGTCGGATGGGTGAGCCGGCCGAGATCGCCTGGCGCCGGCGGTCGCAGAAGCCACGTCGCGTCGTACTCCTGGTCGACGTCAGCGGCTCGATGTCGTCGTACGCCGACGCTCTGCTGCGACTTGCGCACCGACTGACGCAGGGCATCGGCAACGTCGAGACCTTCACCATCGGCACCCGGGTGACCCACGTGACCCGCGCGATGCGGACCCGCGACGTGGAGCGCGCCCTGGTCGCCGCCGGCGAGACCGTGCCCGACTGGTCCGGCGGCACCCGGCTGGGTGAGACGCTGCGCTTCTTCCTCGACCGGTGGGGGCAGCGCGGAATGGCGCGGGGTGCCGTGGTTGTTGTGTTCAGCGACGGATGGGAGCGAGGTGACGTGTCGGTGCTCGCAGAGCAGATGGCCCGGCTGCGCCGTATCGCGCACCGTGTCGTGTGGGTGAACCCGCATCGCGGGAAGGACGGCTACGAGGCCGTCCAGACCGGCGTTCTCGCGGCGCTGCCCTTCTGTGACGACTTCGTCGCCGGCCACTCGCTGGCGACGTACGCCGACCTGGTGGAGGTGCTGGCCGATGCGTGAAGTGCTCCCTGAGCTGCTTGAGTGGTGGCGCGCCGGCGACGAGATCGGGGTCGGCACCGTGGTCGCGACGTTCCGCTCGGCTCCGCGTCCTCCGGGTGCGAGCATGCTGGTCGGCCCCGACGAGACCGCGGTCGGCTCGGTCTCCGGCGGGTGCGTCGAGGGCGCCGTCTACGAGCTCAGCCGCGAGGTCGTCGAGTCCGGAGTCCCGGTCCTCCAGCGCTACGGCATCTCCGACGATGACGCGTTCGCCGTCGGCCTCACCTGCGGCGGCATCCTCGACGTGTACGTCGAGAACGTCTCCCGCGAGACGTTCCCCGAGCTGGAGGACCTCGCCGCCGAGCTCGAGGCCGGGCGGCCGGTCGCGGTCGCGACCGTGATCGAGCACCCCGACCCGGAGTGGCTCGGCCGGCGCGTGATCGTGCACCCGGACGACGACCACCTGACCGGCTCGATCGGGTCGCCGCGCGCCGACGACGCCGTCCGCGACGACGCCCTGGGACTGCTCG
This sequence comes from Nocardioides sp., assembly GCF_036493135.1. Lineage (GTDB taxonomy): Bacteria > Actinomycetota > Actinomycetes > Propionibacteriales > Nocardioidaceae > Nocardioides. Next base: position 7,985 of record NZ_DASXQG010000018.1, read on the forward strand.
CCAGCGGCACCAACGCCACCTTGTCCTACGGGCCCGACGGCGAACGTCGCGGTGAGGGCATGCGGGTCTTCGTCTGGGCGTTCGCGCCCCAGCCCCGGATGCTCGTGTTCGGCGCGATCGACTTCGCCGCCGCGGTCGCGCGCGTGGGCAGCTTCCTCGGCTACCACGTGACCGTCTGCGACGCCCGGCCGGTGTTCGCGACCAACACCCGCTTCCCCGATGCCGACGAGGTCGTCGTCGAGTGGCCCCACCGATACCTCGAGAAGCAGCGCGACGCGGACGCGATCGACGCGCGCACCGTGATCACGGTGCTGACCCACGACCCCAAGTTCGACGTACCCCTGCTCGAGGTGGCGCTGCGACTTCCCGAGGTCGCCTACATCGGTGCCATGGGCTCGCGGCGTACCCACGAGGACCGCGAAGCCCGGCTCCGCGAGGCGGGCCTGACCGACGACGAGCTGAAGCGGCTGTCCAGCCCGATCGGGCTGGACCTCGGCGCTCGCACCCCGGAGGAGACCGCCATCTCGATCGCCGCGGAGATCATCGCGGGCCGTTGGGGCGGCTCCGGCAGCCGGCTGGCCCAGCGCGACGGTCGCATCCACCACGAGTAAGGCTGACCGGGCCGCGCTACCGTGACGTGCGTCATCCCTACACGTCAGGACCCGCGATGACCACGAACGACCTGCAGGCACGCCGCCTGCGCGCGCTGCGTGCGTGGAACACGTTCGTCGAGCGGGGCGATGGCGCCGCGTCGCTGGTCAGGCCCGAGATCCTCAAGAGCTGGCGCCGATCGCAGCCACGCGTGTCGCGCGACGTCGCCGAGGCGCCCCTGGACGACGAGTCCGAGGCGAGGGCCTTCTGGGAGGGCTCGCCGCTGCAACGCGCCGTCTCGAACGTCGAGGACGAGCTGCGGCGTACCGCGGAGGACGGCGACCTCGTGCTCGCGGTGACCGACCAGCAGACCCGCATCCTCTGGACCTACGGCGGGCGCGTGATGCGCCGCAGGGCGGAGACCGTGAACTTCGTCCCCGCCGCGCGCTGGGACGACGAGTCGGTCGGCACCAACGCCCTCGACCTGGCCAACCGGCTGCAGCGCCCGGCCATGGTCTTCAGTGCCGAGCACTACGCGCCGATCGTGCACAACTGGGTCTGCTGGGCGGCGCCGGTGCACGATCCGGTCACCGGAGCCCAGCTCGGCGTGGTCGACCTCTCGACGACCTGGGACCGTACGCACCCGATCGGGCTCGCCACCGCGCGCGTGCTCGCCCGCCTGATCGAGACCGCGATGCCGGTCTCGGCCGCCCACCCGATGCTCAGCGACGGCCTCGGGCCGACCGGGCTCCAGCTGCGGCTCCTGGGCAACGCGGAAGCCACCCTCGACGGCAGCCGCCTGCTGCTCAACCGGCGCCAGACGGAGATCCTCGCCATCCTCGCTCTGCACCCCGACGGGTTGTCGCTGGACCGCCTGCACGCGCTCGTCTACGGCGACCAGGCCGTCACCCTCTCGACGCTCAAGGCCGAGGTGTCCCACCTGCGTGCCGCGCTCGGTGGCCAGCTGGCCTCGCGGCCCTACCGGCTGACCCTCCCAGTGGCCACCGACATCGACGACGTCCTCGACGCGCTCCAGCGCGGTGACGCCGGGGCCGCGATCGCGAGCTACGGCGGCGACCTGCTGCCCGGCACCGAGTCGCCGGCCCTGATCGAGCTCGGCGAGTACGTCGCGGTCGCCATGCGCGAGGCCCTGATCGCCAACCCCGAGCCGTCGGCGGTGGTCCGCTACATCGAGCTCGCGCCGTACGACACGGAGGTGATCGAGGTCTGCCTCGCCGCCCTCGGCGACCGGCCCCACCCGGCCAAGCCGCTGCTCAAGGGCCGCCTCGCGGTCGCCGGTAGCTGACTCTCGGAAGAAGGAGTCCCATGCTTCGGCGCCTCGCGCTGATCTCGACCTCGGTGGTGATGGTGGTCTCGTCGGTCGGCGCCGCCACCGCCGACCCTGGCTCCACGCCCGGTCGCGTGGAGGCGGGTGTCGCGTGCCTGCCCGGGACGCGCACCCTCTCCCACCACGGTGACCACGTGTATCCCGACATGGGCAACGGCGGTTACCGGAGTCTCCACACCGAGGTCCACCTGGTGTACGACGCGCGCTCCAACCGGTTCCTGCGCGGCAACCACGTGGTCCTCACCGACCGGGCCACGCAGTGCCTCAGCGAGTTCAGCCTCGACTTCGAGCGGACCTCCGTCCTCGGACAGCGCGGCCCCGACCTGACCGTCCGCTCGGTGTGGGTGGACGGCCGGCGCGCGTCGTTCCGCTTCGCCCAGCCCACCTACCCCGGCGACCCGGACGGTCCGGACGATCCGGACCCGCTCGCCCACCAGGCCTCCCAGGTCAACCCGGTGGGCGGACCCGACCACAACCCGCTCCCGCCGGCCTGCACCCCGCAGGTGACCGGCCAAGACGTGAACGCCCAGGACGGGCAGCCGTGCCCGGCCGACAAGCTGGTGATCACGCCGCAGAAGCCCTTGCCCAAGGGACACGTCTTCCACGTGAAGGTCGCCTACACCGGCCGTCCCGGCGTACACCTCGACGGCGACGGCACCACCGAGGGCTGGTTCCGCTCCGACGACCCGTTGGGCGACGGCGGGTTCGTCACCACCGAGCCCGTCGGCACCGAGGACTGGATGCCGCTGAACAACCACCCGAGCGCCAAACCGACGTACGACTTCGAGGACACCGTGAACCGGAGCCGGCAGGCGATCGCGAACGGCCGCCTGCTGTCGGTGCACACACATCCTCACGACAGCCGCTTCCCGCACGGCTCGTGGACCTTCCACTGGCGATCCGGCGCCCCGGTCGCGAGCTACCTCGTCGAGAGCAGCGTCGGCCACTTCGACCTGCGCTCCCGTCGTGGGTCGGACGGCGTGCGCTACTACGAGGCCCAGGGCAGCTCGCTGAGCCCGGCACGCAAGCGGGCCAACCTGAAGGTGATGGGCCGGCAGCAGGACATCACCGACTTCCAGAGCCGCTTCAACGGGCCCTTCCCCTTCCGCACCGACGGCGTGCTCGTCGGCGTCCCGTCGGCCAGCTTCGAGGAGGAGATGCAGACGATGATCACGTTCGCCGGCGGGCGCATCGACCTCGACACCTTCAACCACGAGAACATGCACCAGTGGTGGGGAGACAACGTCTCCGAGGGGAACTTCGACCTGACCTTCTTCAAGGAGGGCATGGCCACGCTCGGCGAGTACTTGTTCCACGCGCGCCAGGCGCAGGCCGCGGCAGGTGGCCGGCACACCGCGGCCGGCCGGAAGGCGTTCCAGCGCAGCCTGAGCCAGGAGTTCGACGGCAACTACCGCAGCTCCGGGAGCATCTGGGCGTTCGCGCCGTCCGACCCGACGCCTGCACGCCTGTTCTCCGGCAGTACGACGTACACCCGGCCCGGCACGGCGTACGTCGCGCTGCGACAGGTCCTCGGGCACGGGCGCTTCGACCGGGCGCTGCGGCAGATCCAGCGCGACTACGGCGGCCGCAGCATCACCGAGCCGCAGCTCGAGGCGGAGTTCGCCCGGTTCCTGCCCCGCCGCACGAACGCCTGCCAACACCGGCTGGGCCACTTCTTCACGCAGTGGTTCGACACGGCGTACCCGAGCGGGGGCCGCGCCCGGCCCCGGATCACGGGTCCGGGGCTGGCCGGACCCGGGTTCTACGGCGCGAGCGGCACCTGCCACTGAGACGGGTCGGGTCAGAGGAACTCGTCGAGCAGGCAGTAGAAGTCGAGCCGCCACGGGTCGGCCGTCACGCCGTACGCCGTCAGCAGCGCCTCGGCCGCGGGCGCGCCGTACGCCGGGTTGAGGGTGGTGTCGGAGATCGAGCGCATCGCCAGGGCGAGGTCGAGGTGCCGGTCCGCGACGCCGAGCCGGTGCACGTCGATCATCCCGGTCACCGCGAGGGAGTCAGGGTCCACCAGGAAGTTCGGCAGGCAGGCGTCGCCGTGGCAGACCACCAGGTCCCTGAGCTCGAGCTTCTCGGCCCGAGGCCGGCCGTCGACCAGCTCGTCGAGCAGGTCCTCGGCTGAACGGCCGTCGCGCTCGTCGTCGAAGTCGTCCTCGTCGACGAGTCCCTGGTCGACCCGCACCCGGGCGACCGGGACCGTCACGGCGAGCCAGCGCTCAAAGGGGCAGGACTCGCGGGCGACCGCATGCAGGCGAGTGAGGAAATGCCCCAGCGACCGCACCGCTCCCGGCACGGACGGGGCCGGAAGATCGCTCATCGCGACACCGGGGACCGTGCTCGTCGTCAGCACGGCGAGCTCGCCGTCGTCGGCCCAGTCCAGGATCCGCGGCGACGGCAGGTCGGTGCCGGCCAGCCACTCGAGCCGGTCGCGTTCGGCGAGCAGATCCCTGCGCACGATCCCGCTGCCGGACTTCGCGTACGCCGCGCCGTCGGGCGCTCGTCGTACCTCGGCGCTGGACCGACCGGTCGTGACCTGTTCCCAGCTGTCGCTGCTGTGCACGGCTCACCTCCGCACGTGGAGCTCACCTGTGACTTTCGAAAGCCTCGAGCTCCGTCCCCCTCCGCCCAGAGTAGGCGCGCACGGGCAACCTTTCGCCAACCGGCCGCGGCCTAGCGTGATCGCAGCGACAGATCTCTGTGCGCTCAGGTGTGCGACTCCTCAGGAAGGGCAGGCCCTCCGATGACCCAGATCAGCCTCACCGTCGACGGGACGAAGGTCACCGACGACGTCGAGCCGCGGATGCTGCTGGTGCAGTACCTCCGCGAGACGCTCGGGAAGACCGGCACCGTGATCGGCTGCGACACCAGCAACTGCGGTGCCTGCACGGTCCATCTGGACGGCCGGAGCGTGAAGAGCTGCAACGTCCTCGCCGTCCAGGCCGATGGTCACGAGGTCACCACGATCGAGGGTCTGGCCCGCAACGGTGAGCTCCATCCGGTGCAGGAGGCGTTCCGGGAGTGCCACGGCCTCCAGTGCGGCTTCTGCACTCCGGGGATGATCATGCAGTCCGTCGACCTGCTGAACGAGAACCCACATCCCACCGAGGCCGAGGTGCGCGTAGGGCTCGAGGGCAACCTGTGCCGCTGCACCGGCTACCACAACATCGTCAGGAGCGTCCTGTACGCCGCGGAGCACGCGGACGTCCAGCAGGGCGAGAAGGCAGGTGCCCAGTGACCGCCACCGCCGAAGCCCCCGCGGCCCCCGAGATCGGCAAGGACCGCCGTCGCAAGGAGGACCAACGACTGATCACCGGGCGTACCCGCTGGACCGACAACCTGACCCTGCCCGGCATGGTGCACCTGGCCATGGTGCGCAGCCCCTTCGCGCACGCGACGATCACCAGCATCGACACCAGCGCCGCTGCGAGCGCACCCAACATCGTCGCCGTGTTCTCCGGCGCCGACTTCGGTGACGAGCTCGGCGTGTGCATCAACGCCTGGCCGATCACGCCGGAGCAGGTCACGCCCAACCACTCGCCGATGCCGGCCGACCGGGTCGCGTTCGCCGGCGAGATCGTCGCGGTCGTCGTAGCCCGCACCGCCGCCGCGGCCCGGGATGCCGCCGAGCTCGTCGATGTGGAGTACGACGAGCTCCCGGCCGCGCTCGACCTCAAGGAGTCGGCCGAGGACAAGGTCCTGGCACATCCGGAGTCCGGCACCAACAAGTCCGCGCTGTGGGTCTTCGACTCCGGCGAGGCCGGCACCGGTGGCAACGTCGAGGAGGCCATCGAGAAGGCGCGCGCAGACGGCATCGTGATCGAGCGTGAGTACCGCCAGCAGCGACTGATCCCGGCGTTCATGGAGCCGCGCTCGGTGGTGGTCGACCCGACCGGCGAGCAGCTGACGATGTGGTCGGCGACCCAGATCCCCCACATCCTGCGGTTCGCCCTGGCTGCCACCACCGGCGTACCGGAGTCCAAGATCAGGGTCATCGCGCCCGACGTGGGTGGCGGCTTCGGCGGCAAGCTGCAGGTGACGCCCGAGGAGTGGATCGCCTGGGCGGTCGCCCGCCGGATCTCGAAGCCGGTCAAGTACACCGAGACCCGCAGCGAGAGCCTGCAGAGCGCCCACCACGGCCGCGACCAGTGGCAGAAGCTGGTCCTCGCCGCGACCAAGGACGGCACCGTCACCGGCTTCAAGGTCGACCTGCTCGCCGACCTCGGGGCGTACGTCGCGATCGTCGGCGGCGGCGTGCCGGTGCTGGGTGCGTTCATGTTCAACGCGATCTACAAGTTCCCCGCCTACCGCTTCGCCTGCCAGACCGTGCTCACCAACAAGGCCTGGACCGACGCCTACCGCGGCGCCGGCCGGCCCGAGGCGACGTACGCCGTCGAGCGGATGATGGACGAGCTCGCCGCCGAGGTGGGCGTCGACCCGCTCGAGATCCGCGAGAAGAACTGGATCAAGCACGAGGAGTTCCCGTTCACCACGGTTGCCGGGCTCACCTACGACTCCGGCAACTACGAGGCCGCCACGGCCAAGGCCAAGGAGATGTTCGGGTACGACGCGTTGCGGGCTGAGCAGAAGCAGCGGCGCGACGCGGGTGACCGGGTCCAGCTGGGCATCGGCATCTCGACGTTCACCGAGATGTGCGGCCTGGCGCCGAGCCGCGTCCTCGGCTCGCTCGACTACGGCGCGGGCGGCTGGGAGCACGCTGGAGTACGGATGCTGGCGACCGGCAAGGTCGAGGTGGTCACCGGCTCGAGCGCACACGGCCAGGGACACGAGACGGCGTTCAGCCAGATCGTCGCCGACCGGCTCGGCGTACCGTTCGAGGACGTCGAGATCCTGCACGGCGACACCCAGGTCGCCCACAAGGGCCTCGACACCTACGGCTCGAGGTCGCTGACCGTCGGTGGCGAGGCACTGGTGCTGGCGGCCGACAAGGTCATCGAGAAGGCCAAGCCGATCGCGGCGCACCTGCTCGAGGCCAACGCCGACGACGTGGAGTTCGCCGCCGGCACGTTCTCGGTCAAGGGCACCGACCAGGGCAAGACCATCCAGGAGATCGCGCTCGCGACGTTCGCGGCGCACGACTATCCCGAAGGGATCGAACCCAGCATCGACGCGGAGTCGACGTACGACCCGGTCAACTTCTCCTTCCCGCACGGCACCCATCTGTGTGCGATGGAGGTCGACACCGAGACCGGCCAGTCGACGATGCGCAAGTACGTCTGTGTCGACGACATCGGCAACATCATCAACCCGCTCATCGTGAGCGGCCAGGTGCACGGCGGTCTCGTCCAGGGCATCGCGCAGGCGCTGTGGGAGGAGGCGGTGTACGACGACTCCGGGACGCTGGTGAGCGGCTCGTTCGTCGACTACCTGCTGCCGACCTCGGCCGACACGATCTCCTTCGACATCGAGCACACCACCAGCCCGTCGACCACCAACTCGCTGGGCACCAAGGGCGTGGGCGAGGCCGGCACCATCGCCTCGACCCCGGCCGTGGTGAACGCGATCGTCGACGCGGTCCGCCAGCACGGCGTGAACGACATCCAGATGCCGTGCACGCCCGAACGGGTGTGGAAGGCGATCCAGGAAGGAGCGGGCGCATGATCCCCGCCAAGTTCGACTACATGGCCCCGACCAGCGTCGAGGACGCACTGAGCGCGCTGGCCCAGCACGGCGACGACGCCAAGATCATGGCCGGTGGCCAGAGCCTGCTGCCGGTGCTGCGGATGCGGCTCAACGCACCCGAGGTCGTCATCGACCTCGGCCGGATCGACGGCCTGCGCGGCGTCCGCGAGGACGGAGACGCACTGGTGATCGGGGCGTTGACCACCCACTCCGAGATGGTGACGAACGACCTGGTCCGCCAGCACGCGCTGCTGCTGTCGAAGGCGGCCGCCGAGGTGGCCGACAACCAGATCCGGCACCGCGGCACCTTCGGCGGCGCCTGCGCCCACGCCGACCCGGCCGGCGACATGGGCTCGGCCGCGTTGGCGTTGGACGCCGCGTTCGTGATCGCCGGGTCCGGCGGCACCCGGTCGGTGCCGGCTTCGGAGTTCTTCGTCGGCCTGTTCGAGACCGCGATCGGCGAGGACGAGATCCTCACCGAGATCCGGGTCCCGAAGAAGACCGGCTGGGGCGCCCACTACGAGAAGTTCGTCCGTGTCGCCCACCAGTGGCCGATCGTCGCGGTCGCGGTGACCGTGAACTCGTCCGGAGGCACGATCAGCGAGGCGAAGGTCGCTCTCACGAACATGGGGTCGACACCCCTGCGGGCCTCGGCCACCGAGAGTGCCCTGGCCGGCGCGGCGGCGACCGAGGACGGCGTACGCGCGGCGGCAGATCAGGCCGCGGACGGCTCGAACCCGCCCAGCGACCTGAACGGCGACTCCGACTACCGCCGGCACCTCGCGACGGTGCTGACCCGGAGGGCGGTGCTGAAGGCGGCCGGAGCCTGAGCCCACTCCTGAGTCGGGCCCCTGGGGTGCTCACCCCGGGGGCCTAGGCTCGGACACGAACGCCGACACGGACTCGGACACGGACTCGCTTCGAAGCGCAAGGAGGCAGGACACCGCATGGATCTCGAGCACAGCTTCACCGTCCCGGTGGGCGTCGACACGGCCTGGGCGGAGTTCCAGGACATCGCGTCGGTCGCCGAGTGCTTCCCCGGGGCGACCGTCGCCGACGTCGAGGGGGACACGTTCCACGGATCGGTGAAGGTCAAGCTCGGACCGATCGCGCTGGTCTACAACGGCAGCGGCACGTTCACGGAGAAGGACGAGACGAACCACCGGTTCGTGGTCGACGCGAAGGGCAAGGACAAGCGGGGCAACGGCACCGCCGGTGCGACCGTGACGCTCTCGATGGACGCCAATGGCATCTCGACGGACGTGAAGGTGCTCACCGACCTGGCGATCACCGGCAAACCGGCGCAGTTCGGCCGTGGGGTCATGCAGGACGTCTCCGACAAGCTGCTCGGCCAGTTCGTGGCCTGCCTCGAGCAGCGCCTGGGAAACACCGTCGAGGGCGCTCCGGAGCCGGCCACTCCGGCGGCTCCCGCCGATACCGCGACCGCCGCCGAGCCCGCTGCGCCGGCCGGGGCGGCGAGCGCACCGGTGCCGCCCACCACCCCGCCGCCCGCGGCCACGACTCGCCCGACGACTCCGCCGGCACGTGGTTCGGACGACGCGCTCGATCTCGGCAAGACCGTGCTGCCGGTGCTGGCCCGGAGCTACTGGAAGCCGGCCGTGGTCGCCCTCGTGGTGATCGTCGTGATCATCTGGCTCATCGTGCGCTGACGACCTCGTCGCTCTCCGGCACGGCCTGCTCTGCTCATTCCACCACCACCGCGCCCACGACCACAGATACGACGCCATCCGCCTCCCCAACGGCGACATCCGCTACACCCGACGAACCTGAGACGAACCGGCAGCCTGCGACAAGCGTGCGCTGGTCGAGGTGCGGGATCGCTACGGTGACGCCATGGAGTGCGATGACTACCAGCGCGCCGCGTTGCGGACCGCCCGCGACAAGGACGCCCCAGACGAATTCATGCACCTGGTCCTCGGTCTGGTCGGCGAGGCGGGCGAGATCGCCGAGAAGGTCAAGAAGCTGGTTCGCGACAAGAACAGTGACCTCGCTCAACTCGACCGAGACGACATGGCTGCCGAACTCGGCGATGTGCTGTGGTATGCGGCCGTCCTCGCGAACTTCTTGGATCTCTCCCTGAACGACGTCGCCCAACGGAACGTTGACAAGCTCGCCGATCGGCAGCGTCGCGCGGTGCTCGGCGGCTCGGGCGACAACCGCTGAGACACGCCTCTCATGCCGGCTGGTCGGTACTCGCGGCCCCTAGGGTCGCCCGTGTCCCCATGAGCGATGCACTCGAGGAGCACAGCATGAGCGCGACCTACACCTTCGACGTCTTCACCAGTCTGGACGGCCACGCGTCGTACGGCCCGCCCGGCGACTGGGGCGGCTACTGGGGCAAGCAGGGCCCCGAGTTCCTGGACCACCGGCTCGCGGCGTACGACGGCGAGCAGCGGATGATTTTCGGTGCCACGACCTTCAGCTTGTTCGCGCAGATGATCGGCGCCGATGCGGGCGACGAGGGGCGCGACCCGTGGATCGACCGGATGTTGACCCTCCCGACCACGGTCGTGTCATCGACGCTGCGGGGCCCACTCGACTGGCCCCGCGCGACCGTGGCGAGCGGCGATGCGGTCGATGTCGTCCGTCGGATGAAGGAGGAGTCCGACGTGCCGATGCGTTCGCACGGGAGCCTTTCGATGAATCGCGCACTGATGGCCGCCGGCCTCGTGGACCGGCTCCAGATCACGGTCTTTCCGGTGGTCGCCGGCCAGACGGGCGACGAGCCGATCTTCGCCGGCGCGGCCGACTTCGACCTGGAGTTGCTGGAGACCCGGACCCTCGACGGTCGCACCCAGGAGCTGACCTACCGGCCGACCCTCCACTCCTGGCCGACCCCCTAGACGAAGGTCTCGTAGAGCTCGTGGAAACCAACGCCGTGCCGCCGTCCGCCTCACTCAGATGTCGATGCGCGGTGCCTCGACCTACGGCGGTGACGCAGCGATGCAGTCGCATCGACGAACGCGTGGGGACATCGGTGGTCGTCGGCGATACTGGCCGTCGTGGAGGAGGTGGAGGTTGTCGTCGCCCATCAGGAGCGAGCGACCCTCCGCGTCGGAGACGTCTTCCTGAAGATCGACGCCGACCAGACGCGCACCGACGTCGAGGTCGAGGCGATGGCCATAGCGCCGATCCCGACTCCGGAGGTCCTGTGGCGGAAACCGCCCGTCCTCGCGCTCGCCGCTCTCCCGGGGACCGCACTCGGCCGCCTCGGCGAGCCGTCGACCGCGTCGTCGGCGACGTGGACTGCGGCGGGTGCCGCCGTACGGACGCTGCACGACGCGCCGCTGCCGCCATGGCCCGGTCGGAGCCTCGACGAGATCGCATCGGAGCTCGACAGCGAATGCACGTGGCTCCTCGCGAACGACGTCCTTCCCACCGACCTGGTCACGGCCAACCGCCGGATCGCCGAGACCGCGGTCCGACCCTGGACACCGGTGTTCGCGCACGGCGACCTGCAGGTCGCCCACGTGTTCGTCGACGGTGACGAGGTCACCGGCGTGGTGGACTGGTCCGAGGCAGGTCAAGGTGATGCGATGTACGACCTCGCCAGCCTGACGCTCGGACACCGAGAGCTTCTCAGCGACGTCCTCGCCGGCTACGGCGCTGATGCCGACCTCGACGTGATCCGCGCCTGGTGGTCGCTGCGAAGCCTGACCGCGATCCGCTGGCTGGTGGAGCACGGCTTCGACCCGTCCTCGCCAGGCTGCGAGGTCGACGTACTGAGGTCCCAGTTGTGAGGTCGCACCACGCCGACGGCTACCACGGTCGCTCTGCAAGACCTTGACACATGTCGATATTGGAATACATTGATCCGGTGGCGCGTGCTTCGACAACATCGGATGTCTTCAACGCCGTTGCCGAGGTCCACCGTCGCGAGATCCTGGACGTGCTGATCGTCGGTGAGAAGGCGGTCGGGGCGATCGTGGGCGACCTGTCGTTGTCCCAGCCGCAGGTCTCCAAGCACCTCCGGGTGCTCAGTGAGGTGGGACTGGTCAGGTGCCGGGCGGAGGGTCGCCGCCGGCTGTACCGCCTGGCTCCGGAGCATCTCCGGCCCGTGCACGACTGGGTGGCCAAGTACGAGCAGGCGATGAACGCCCGACTGGACCGGCTCGACGACTACCTCCAGGAGCTACAACGACAAGGAGAACGGCAGTGAACTCTCGTCGGCATGGGTCTGCAGTGATCGAGTTCCCCAACGAGCTCGAGATCGTGATGATTCGAGACTTCGATGCTCCGATCGGTCTGGTCTTCGATGTGTTGACCAAGCCCGAGCATGTGAGCAAGTGGGGCGCTACCCCTCCGGACCGGATGCTGGAGTGCTCGATCGACCTGCGCGTCGGAGGGGAGTACCACTCCTCCTTCCTGACCGAGGACGGAAGCGAGTTCACGTTTCGCGGGACCTACCTGGAGGTCGAGCCGCCGATCCGGACCCGCCAGACGTGGCTGTTCGAGCTCTGGCCGGAAGCGGAGGCGGTCGAGACCATAGAGCTGCACGAAGCCGGCGGAGTGACGACGTTCACCTGGACGCTGGCGTTCAAAGACAAGGCCGGCCGCGACCACATGTCCAGCTTCGACGGCCGACAAGACAGCCTCGACGAAATGGAAGACATCCTCAAGTCACTTCTCGACCCGAACCGCGCCTGAGGCGAATCTGTCTCATCGCAGCTGTCGGGCACTCTCACGCCGCCGAGCGCTGGTTTGACTTCTTGACACGTGGGCGGCGGGTCACGGTGCCGGCAGGCGCCGTGGACAGACAGCCGGCCGACATCCGTATCCGACGTGAACCGTGGTCGACGCAGGTACGTGTTCCCAGAGGGCATGTTCAGTGCCGGACGGTCTGGTGCTGCGTGCCGGACTGGAGGTACCGGGGATGATTTCACGCATTTCGATGGCGGAGGGCGCGATGCGAACGGGTTCGAAGGGCCGTCCGAGTGGGGGTCGCAGGGCGCTGGCGTTGATATCGGCGGGGGCGATAGCCGGCCTTGCGGCCTCGTTGGCGGTGCCGGCCTCGGCGTCGCCTGAGCACGGATCGAGGGGTTTCCGGCAGATCGACCTCGTCTCCGACCAACCGGGAGTGGCTCGGTTGACGGACCCGGATCTGGTCAACGCCTGGGGTCTGTCGGCCTCTCCGGGCACCAACGCGGCGCCAGGGTCGCCGCTCTGGGTGTCGGACAACGGAACGGACAAGACCACGCTGTACACCGGCGCTTCGGCCACGACGGTGAGCAAGTTCCTGGCCATCGACGTCGCCTCGGGGACGCCGACCGGCCAGGTGTTCAACACCGATGCCACCGGATTCGTGATCCACGACGCCGCGGGCCACTCCGGACCGGCGCGGTTCATCTTCGACTCCGAGAGCGGCGGCATCGACGGATGGAACCAGACCGTCGGTGCGATCGGCACAGCGCCGTCGATGGTGACGGAGGTCGCGGTGAAGAACGGCGCGAACGCGGTGTACAAGGGTCTGGCGATCGCCACCGCGTCGGACGGACATACCTACTTGTACGCAGCCAACTTCCGTTCCGGACGCGTCGAGGCCTACGACGACACCTTCACTCCGGTCGAGCTACCCGGGGGGTTGTTCGTCGATCCGAGGATCCCGGCCGGGTATGCGCCGTTCAACGTCCAGGAACTGGCCGGCAAGCTGTACGTCACCTACGCGAAGCAGGACGCGACCCTGCACGACGACGTCGCGGGCCATGGCCATGGTTTCCTCGACGTCTTCACCAACGACGGTGCGTTCGTCAAGAGGCTCGTGACTCGAGGCGTCCTGGATTCCCCGTGGGGTCTGGCACTGGCCCCGGGAGGTTTCGGACGATTCGGCGGTGACCTGCTGGTCGGCAACTTCGGCAACGGTCGCATCAACGTCTTCAACCTCAGGACCGGCGCGCGAGAGGGTCAGCTGCGCAAGCCGCACGGGAACCCGATCACCATCGACGGGCTGTGGGGGCTGCGATTCGGCAACGGCAACGCCGCCAGGACGAACGAGCTGTTGTTCAGCGCTGGACCGGATGGCGAGTCGCACGGTCTCCTCGGCAAGATCGTCGCCGTGCAGTAGCGCAGATCGCGGACTCAACGGCTGTCCGCAGACGGGGTGGCCGGGCCACGACCCCGGTCACCCCAGGCCTCCTCGGCATCCGGACGGACGTGACCCGGACGCTCTGCGTCGCGCCGGTCGAGGGCCACCGATACAGGTGCCCTGTTGCTCACGGTTGAGGGTGCGCATCCGCGATGCCGCCGGGTCGCCGACGTGTGAGGATGGCTGCCGTGACAGAGCGCGCCTTGAGCTTCGGCTCGGTGGCAGCGGCGTACGAGAAGTTCCGGCTCGGCTACCCCCAGAAGCTCGTGGACGAGGTCCTCGCCTATGCGGATCGTCCGGTCCGTACGGCGCTGGAGATCGGTGCGGGGACGGGCAAGGCGACGCGTGCGTTCGCCGCTCGTGGCCTGTCGTTGACCGCCACGGATCCTGACGCGGCGATGCTCGCCGAGCTACGTCGTCACGTCCCGGGCACGGTGACGACGGTGCGGGCGGCCTTCGAGGAGCTCCCGCTCACTCCGGCCTACGACCTGGTCTTCGCGGCGGCGTCCTTGCACTGGACCGAACCGGACCAGAGATGGGCGCGGGTGGCCGCGATGCTCCGGCCGGAGGGCGTCTTCGCGTCCTTCGGCGGGCCGCTGAGGCTGGCCGACGGTGACGTCGAGGAGGCGGTCCGGGCGGCTCGCGCGCCGTTCCTGGTGGACGACGAGGTGCCGTCACCCGATGGGACGCCCGCCGAGAACGTGATGCAGTGGCCCGGGACCGAGCTCGTGGGCTCCGACCTGTTCACCGACGTTCGTCAGTCCACCATCGAACGGCGTGCGAGCATCTCGGGGCACGACTACGTCGGTCATCTCTCGACGATCTCGGCCTATCTCGAGCTACCGGAGCCGGCCCGCGAGCAGGTGCTCGGCCGGATCCTCGACGTGCTGCCCGAGCGGGTGACGCTGGTGGGAGACATCACTCTGCACCTGGCCCGACTGCGGTGAGAGCCGATCGGGTGACGATCCGCAGCCGGGCGCAGGCCTACAGGTGCTGCAGCCTGAACGGTGTCTGACGTCCCTGGCCGAACGAGCACGCGGCGGGCCAGGACGGAACGACGTGGTGGTTGCAGCCGACCCAGCCGGTCTCGTAGTGGACCGCGCTGCCGTTGACCCGGACGTCGAGCTCCTCGTCGGCGGCCGGTAGTCCCTCGATCCGGAACCTGCCGGCCGATCCGCTCTTGTCCGAGCCGAGGAGGTGGTCGGTGTTGATCCGGAAGACCTTGACCGTGGCTCCCTTGACCGGGTCGCCGGTGGCCGGGTCGATGAGCTTCCCGGAGAAGAAGCCGTCCCTTCGGTCGGCGCCGGCATGAGCCGGACCCTCGACCGACAGCGTCGTCAGCGCGAGCGGAAGAACGCTCGCGGCCAGGGCAGCCAGGGAACGCCTCGTCGTGATGCCCACCCGGCGAGGATAGGGAGTACGGCGGGCAGCGACGGCCCGTTCGCAGAAATTTGAAGGAACCCGTAGATGGTTCTTGGCGACGGCTCCGCACCCCTAGTCTCAGCGCCATGAGACGCGTCCTGGTCACCGTGGTCGCCGCGGTGGCACTGGCGGTCGTGATCGTGCTCCCGGCCCTCGGCATCCAGTCCGACGGCTCGAGCAGCGACTCCGAGGACACCACGATCACCACCTACGACGCGGACTTCCGCGTCGCTGCGAACGGCGACCTGGCGGTGACGGAGAAGCTCACCGTGGACTTCCCGGGCGTCGGCAAGCACGGCATCTTCCGGTTCTTCGACCGGTACGACGCGAGCGCGCCCCGCGCCCTGCGCACGCCGTACGACATCGGAGTGAAGATGGACGGGCACCCGGAGCCCTTCGACATCTCACATCGCTCGCACGGCCGATACGTCGTGCTGCGCATCGGCGACCCGAACGTGACGGTCGGGCTCTCCCAGCACACCTATCTGATCAGCTACCGCATCGACGGGGTGCTCGAACCCGGGACCGACGGTTCGCCGACGCAGTTCTACTGGAACCTGATCCCCGGCGGCTGGACCCAGAACATCCAGGGCGTGCGCCTCGTGGTGCACCTGCCGGCCCGCGCGGCCGCGGTCAAATGCGCCGTGGGGAACGGCTCCGGGCTCGGGTGCCGCGCTGCTGGTGAGGGCACGAACACCCTCACGGTCAAGGGGCGCGGCCTCCCGCCGTACACGCCGATCACGGTCCAGGCCGGCCTGCCGATCGCGACACCGCCGCCCGGCGAGACGCTGCCGTGGTCGGCGAAGCTCGAGCCGGTGCTCGGTGATTCCGTGGGCGGCCTCGTCACGGTCCTGGTCCTGGCGTTGCTCGCCGGCGCCGCCGGGCTGGTGCTGGCGCGGCGGGCGTTCGAGCGGAAGCCGGCGTTCCCCGTGCAGTACGCCCCGCCGCCGGACGTCGGCCCGGCCGAGGCGGCGTACGTGATGACCGAGAAGGTCGACCAGCAGGCGTTCGTCGCGTCGCTGCTGTGGGCGGCCCAGCAGGGCGCCGTCGACCTACGTCGCGACGGCGACACGTGGACGATCACCGACAAGTCTGGCCCCGCCGGATGGGCCAACCTCGACCGCGCCACGACGGCGGTGGCACCGCTGCTGGGAGGCGCGGGGGGTCAGTTCACGGCCTCGCGCAAGGACGTCGCGAGTGGGCGGGTGCTGCAGTCGAGGATCGCGGCGTTCCAGAAGGAGACGAAGGACTGGGGTGTCAGCAACGGGTTCCTGGCCAAGACCGGGCTCGGCAGCCTCGGTGCCATCGTCGTCGTCCTGGCCGCCATCGTCGCCGGGTTCGCGGGGTTGACCACCTGGTTCGGGATGAGCATCACCGCCCTGGTGCCCGGCGCCTTCGCGCTGGCCGCCTCGCCGCTGCTCACACCGACGTCCGAGACGATCCGGACGGCGAAGGGACGCGACCTGTGGTCCCGCCTCGGCGGGTTCGAGCGGATGCTGTCGACGCCGTCGAGCAAGGAGCGCTTCGACTTCTCGGGCCGACAGGAGCTCTACACCGCGTACATCCCCTGGGCGGTCGCGTTCGGGTGCGCCGACGAGTGGGCGAAGAAGTACCGCACCGAGGTGGGCGCCGAGCCGCCGGTGCCGACGTACCTCGGGGCGTACGCCGGGGTGCGCACCGGTGACTACGTGAACTCGATGGTCAGCGACTTCTCCTCGACCGTGTCGAGCTCGATCTCGGCGTACCAGGCGACGCAGTCCCACAGCAGCGGAGGCGGCGGCTTCTCCGGTGGTGGCGGTGGTGGCGGTGGTGGCGGCGGTTCCTGGTGACCGCCATGATGTGCACACCAACGGGGAAGGACTGAACGCCCATGCTGATCTGGATCGTCGTCATCCTGGTCGTCGTGCTCCTGGTGGGCTTCGGCGTGGTCGGCTTCAACAGGCTGCGCCGCGCTGATGTGGGCGCGCAGGAGGCGCTCGGCGGCATCGACGTCCAGCTCACCCGCCGCGCCGACCTGATCCCCAACCTCGTCGAGACCGTCAAGGGGTACGCCGCGCACGAGAAGGGCGTGCTGGAGAACGTCACGGCCGCCCGTGCCCGCGTCCAGCAGGCGGCCGCGGGGAACGACGTGAAGGCCAAGGCCGAGGCGGACGCCGCCCTGCAGGGGTCGCTGATCAACCTCAACGCGGTCGCGGAGAACTACCCCGACCTCAAGGCGAACCAGAACTTCCTCAACCTGCAGAACCAGCTCGCCGACACCGAGAATCAGATCTCCTTCGCGCGGCAGTACTACAACGACGCCACCGCGACGCTCAACAAGCTGGTGCGCACCATCCCCTGGATGCTCTTCTCCGGCATGGCCGGCGTGCGGCAGCGGGAGTTCTACGATGCGCCGGCCGGCCAGGAGCAGGCGCCGAACGTGCAGTTCTGAGGGCCCTCAGAACACACCTCGCGGGCGGAACTGCACCGAGATCCGTGGCCCGGCCTGGGCGACCTTGGGTACGGCGTGCTCCCACGTGCGCTGGCACGAGCCGCCCATCACCAGCAGGTCGCCGTGCCCCATCTCGAACGAGATCGAATCGCCCCCGCCGCGGGGCCGCAGCGCCAGGCGTCGCGGGTCGCCGAAGGACACGATCGCGACCATTGTGTCGACGGTGCGACCACGGCCGAACCGGTCGCCGTGCCAGGCCACGCTGTCGCGCCCGTCGCGGTAGTAGCAGCACCCGGCGGTCAGGAACGGCTCGCCCAGCTCCGACCGGTAGTGCTCCGAGAGCGCGTCGCGCGCCCCGTCGAGCAGGGGGTGGGGGAGCGGCTCGCCCTCACCGTACGTGTGCACCAGCCGGGGCACGTCGACCACCCGGTCGTACATCTGTCGTCGCTCGGCCCGCCACGGCACGTCGGCCACCAGCCGCTCGAGCACCTCGTCGGCCCCGGACACGAAGTCACGGCGTACCTCGACCCAGGCACCGCGGGTCAGCGGGTGGCGCTCGGTGTCGGTCAATGAGCCCAGCCCGGCGGCCGGCGTCTCGAAGAGCGTGCCCTGGAAGTCCACGCACCCGAGGATAGCACCGGATCGAACAGATGTTCGATCCGTCTGGCCGCCCGAGATCCCTCCGTGTGTTCCTCGCACCGGCCGTCGTGATCGGAGTGCCGGCTGCGGTGCCGCCGGCCCACCAGGTGGCTCGCCACTCGATCCGCCGCCTGACCTGCACGGGAGCCGCGATCTCGCCCCCGATCGAGGGGTTCCGGCGCGGATCTCCCCCGACCACGACGTCCGGACGTCCTAGACTCGCGGCCGTGGATGAGGTGGCCGTGCCTCTCGGAACGACGTTGAAGCACGTCCAGGTGCGCGAATACGTCCGCGACCTGATCCAGGATCTTCCCGAGGGCGCCCCGGCACCCTCGGAGCGCGAGCTGATGCAGCACTTCGGCGTGGCGCGGATGACCGTGCGCCAAGCGATCGACGCGCTCGTCGCCGAGGGTCTGCTCGAGCGCGCACCGGCGCGCGGCACCTTCGTGTGCAAGAGCCCGAGGTTCATCTCGAGACCGATGTCGTTCACCGAGGACGCCCAGGCCCGCGGCTGGGACGTGACCACGGAGACCCTCCAGTCCGGGCTCGGCCAGGCCGGCCCCGGCGTCGCCAAGGCGCTCGGCATCACGCCGGGCGACTCCGTCGTCCACTGGCGACGTCGTCGCCGACACGCCGAGGTCCCGCTGTGCTACCAGGACGTGTACCTCAACGAGATCCTGCTCCCCGGCTTTCTGCAGACCGGACTTCCCGACAGCCTCTACTCGCAGCTGGCCGCTCGCGGGCTGCGGCCGACGGCCGCGGAGGACAAGCTGACCGCGGACCTCGCGAACGCGGTCGACGCCGACCTGCTCGACCTCAAGATGGGCCAACCGGTGCTCCGCCACTCGCGCCGCGGTCTCGTCGGCGACGTCGTGATCGAGCTGTCGCGCTCGGTGTACGCCGGCTCCCGGTTCACCTGGTGGAGCCCGCTGACCATCAGCCGGTGAGGCCGGCCGGGCCGACGTCTCCCAGGTGACCCAGCGGGGCGACCGCGAGCCCCGACTCCTCGCACACCCACTGCGGCGACGGACCGCCGATGTCCGGCTCGATGTACAGGGAGTGCTCCGGCGCCTCCGGGTCGCAGGCCAGGCACATCGGCCATCGCCCGACGCTCTCGAACAGCGCGTCCTGCACGTCCTGCGCGACCAGCCCGGCGACGTACACCGTGCCTTCCGGCCACTGGTCGGCCCACCAGCCGCGGTTGGCGCACGCGTCCTCGAGGGCATCGACCGCCTCCGGGGTGGCGCGCTGACGGGCCACGAGGTCGGCCAGTACCAGGGCCCGGGCGGCCAGCAGGAGGGTGTCGTCCACATCTCGATTCTGCAACGCAGTCCATGAGCGGGCTCCCGAACGCCCCACCTCAGCGCGGACGGGCGGGTCGGCGATGACCTGCTCGACGTCGCGGAAGATCGGGAACAGGTCCCAGAGCAGCTCGGACTCGAGGAGCGTGTGGCGCGCTCCATGAGGGACAGCCGGGTTCCGTCCTACGCTGAGGCCATGCCCGAGGCGAGGTCCGGAGTCGTGCTGGAGGTCGCGGTCGGCGACCCACGCGACGTACCGGGGGCGGCCGAGGGTGGCGCCGGCCGGTTGCATGCGGCGGTGCGCGGACCGACCTGCGGGCTGTCGCCGGAGCCGGCGCTGGTGAGCGCGATCTGCCGGGAGAGCGACCTGCCGGTGTTCGTGCTGCTCCGGCTGAACGACTCGTGGTCGACGACGGGCGGTGAGTTCGCGCGGCTGGTCGGGCTGGGAGAGGACTATCTGGCGTGCGGCGCCACGGGGGTGGCGTTCGGGTTCCTCGACGCCGACCTCGAGATCGACACCGAGACCTGTCAGCTGCTGCTCGACCGGATGCCGAACGTGCCCTGGACTTTCCACCTCGCGATCGACTCCTCTCTCGACCCGCGTCGCTCCTGGCGGCGGTTGCTGCCGCTGCCGCGCCTCGTGGCCGTGCGCACGGCCGGTTCGCCACGCGGGATGTCGGCCGGGTACGACGACCTGCTCGCCACGATCACGCCCGAGATCGCACCTCTCGTCATGCCGGGCGGAGGCCTCGCGGCCGAGCACGTGCCGTGGCTGCTCAAGGCCGGGGTCCGGCAGCTCCACCTGGGCGAGCAGGTGCGGCCGGGTGGCTCCGCCAAGGCATACGTCGACGCCGGCTACGTCCGCTCGTGGCGCTCCATGGTGGACGACCTGGCCGACGGTCACCTCGACGATGGGGACCGATGATCCTGATCGACCCACCCCTCGTGCCCTCACGCGGCCGGATGTGGTCGCACCTGGCCAGCGACTCGTCGTACGACGAGCTCCATGTGTTCGCCCGCCACCTCGGCATCCCGGAGCGCGGCTTCGACCGCGACCACTACGACGTGCCCGGGGAGTGGTACGACGAGGCGGTGGCGGCCGGCGCGCGGCCGGTGACCTCACGGGAGCTGGTCATGGCGCTGGTCATGGCCGGGCTGCGACGCCGCAAGCAGCCGTCTCTGGAGGAGGAATGATGCGCGGACGCGAGAACAAGGGTCCCGAGACCGACCGGTGGGAGCGCAAGGACTGGTGGGGCGTCACGCTCGAGGCGCCGGATCCTCATGCCCTGCTGGTGTTCTGGTCGGCGATCCTCGACAAGCCGATCTGGAGCGAGTCCGAGTCCGGTGGCTCGCTCGACTTCGGCGAGGGCGTGGGGTCGCTCGGGGTCCAGAGAGCGGACGTCTACGAGCCGCCGGTCTGGCCGCCCGAGCCGGGCCGGCAGGGCATGCAGCTGCACCTCGAGGTCGAGGTGACCGATCTCGAGGCCGCGGTCGCCCACGCCGTCGAGCTCGGCGCCACGGTGGCGGACTTCCAGCCCCAGGACGACGTACGCGTGCTGCTCGACCCCGCCGGTCACCCCTTCTGCCTGTACACCTGATCGCCGAAGTGGGCCTTCTCCGCCCCCGAAGTGGGCCTTCTCCGGCCCCGAAGTGGGCCCTCTCCGGCCCCCAGGTGGGGAGTCTCCGAGCTCCCCGCCGCGGAGAATCCCCACCTGGACCGCGGAGAACTCCTCCTTCGGCGTCACCTCAGCCGGCCGAGCTCCCGCTCGAGGTTCCTCCGGGCGGCGGGCTCCCAGTGCTCGCGCCCGAACGCCGTGTGGAACAGCTGCCCCCGGCCGGCCAGGTCGTGCAGCACCGCGGCGCGACCGGTGGCGAAGTCGGCGTCCAGGAGGTGGGCGTAGTCGCGACGCACGCCGGCGAGGTAGGCGTCGTACCGCTCCGGCGGTGAGGCCAGGATCGCGAGGTCGGCGTCGCAGAGCGCCTGCCCGGCCGGGTCGTCGGTGGCGGGGTCATGGGTCTCGGTGAGCCGGACCAGCCGCGCCACCTCGTCGGCGTACGACGTGCCGGCCAGCGCCTCCTCGGCCCAGACGGCGCTGCGCTCCTCGGCATCGCGCTCGCCGTCGTAGACCGCGTCGTGGAACCACGCGGCCAGCCCGGCCAGGTCCTGGTCGAAGGCGACCCCGGCCGCCGCGAGGTCGTCGAGCCGGTCGAGCACCTCGGTCAGGTGGAGCGTGTCGTGGTAGCCGCGGCTCGGGTCGTCGTACGCCGCCAGCAGCGCGTCGCGGACGTCGGCGAGCTGGGGCAGCGGCCAGCGTTCGGCGAGATCGGTCATCGGACCGGGACACCGTCCTTCCAGACCCGACGTACTCGCGAGTCGAGCCCGTCGAAGGACCACGGATCGCCCTCGACGGCGTCGCTGGTCGACGTACGCCAGACGCCGGCAGCGTCCAGGCCGAGCCGGTGCATCAGGGCCAGCTCCTCGAGCCGGCGTGCGTGCGGAACCACCGGGCAGTCGGTACCCATCGCCATCGGGATGCCTGCGTCGAGGGCCATCGCGAACGACCGGGCCGAGGCCTCCTTCGCGCGGGGCAACCAGGGCGGTGCGTCGGGTCCGGCCTCCTCCCCGTGGACGGCGGGCAGGGTCGGCACCAGCCAGGTGTCGTGCTCCGCCATCGCCGCAACCGCCTCTTCGTCGAGGAACCACCCGTGCTCGATGCTGCGCACACCGGCCCGCGCCGCGCTCTCGGCGGCTCGGGCGCCGTGCGCGTGCGCCATCACGGGTAGGTCGTGACGCGCGGCCTCGGCCACGATCTCGGCGATCCCGTCGTCGGCGATCTGCTGGTACTCCGCGTCCGGCCGCGTCG
>NZ_DASXQG010000019.1:0-21317 GCF_036493135.1 Nocardioides sp.
CCCCACCACCGCCTCAAGACCCACGGACGATGGAGGGTCAAGCAACCCTTCCCCGGCATCCACCTCTGGCGAGACCCCCACGGCACCCACTACCTCGTCGACCACACCGGCACCCGCACCCTCACCCAATCCGCCTGACACCGTGGCTCGACCAACAGCAACTGTCGGTCAGGCGTTCACCACGTCGATGCGAACGGACCGGGCGTCCGCGATCGCGGACTCGAGCACGGCCCGGCGCGGGTCCGGGACGGGTAGCCACGGTGCGGTCACGGTCAGCCCGTGCAGCCGCGGGTCGGCGAGCACCTCGTCGACCGCCGCATGGTCGCCTCCGGTGACCAGCGGCATGGCCGCCCCGCCGAGGATCCGCGCCGCGTGCTCGGCGGCCGCCTCGTAGGCCTGGCGCGCCTGGTTGTCGCGCCGCCGGGCGAACCGCTGCTGGCTCTGGCCCCCGGCCTTGGTCCGGCCCTGCACATGGCGTTGGCCGACCTTGTGCTCCACCATCTTCTCCCCGGCGAGCCGGGCCACCGCGAAGCCGCCCTTGCGGGCGAGCACGATCCCCCACCGGTCAGGGACGGCGACCGCGGCCGCGAAGGCTCCGGGGGCCGCCGGTCCGGCGTACGCGGTCTCGAAGGGCAGCCTGGCGGTGAACGTCGAGCCGTCGGCGGCCCGCCCGGTCAGCGCCCCGTCAGCGACCGTGAGCTCGGTGTGGCCGTGCCGGTGGGCGAAGTTGTCGACCCAGCGCACGAGACGGGCCACCGGCACGAGGACCTCGGTCATCGACCGGTCAGCCCCACGTGACGCGGGCACTCTCGGCCCACAGGTCGAGGCTCTCGTCGCGAATCTCGTCGCTCCGGTTCCACAGGGCCAGGTAGAGCGCGACGGCCGGGCCGCGCAGTACGACGTCGGCCTCCTCGTCACCGAGACCGCGCGTGGTGACCGGCGCCTGTCGGCTGACCGCGACCAGCCAGCGCTCGTCGGCGTCCTCGGGCAGCACCGCGATCGTCATCGGCTCGTCGGCGCGCACGTGCGAGTGCGGCTGTGCGAGGAGGCCGGTGAGCAGCTCGTCGATGCCGTCCAGGGCGACGTCGGTACCGATCCGGGTATCGGCCGCCCGGGGGTAGCGGCCGAGCTCGGCCGACAGCGCGTCCACGGCATGGATCGTCGTCTCGTGGCACTGTCGCCTCGCCCAGAACCGTTTCGGCGCCGGGGAGCCGGCCTGGAAGGACAGCGCCTCGAGCTCGTCCGGCGCGGCCCGGATCGCCTCGACGAGTCGATCGGCGCCGAGGCGCAGCCAGGCGACCGAATCCTTGGCGTCCAGCCCTTCGCGCTCGACCGCGTCCGGGTCCAGCTGTTCCCCGAGCAGCTGTGCCGTCGCCCAACGGTGGACGACTCCCTGGTGCGCGACCAAGCGGCGTACGTCCCAGTCGGGCGTGGTCGGAACGGGTTCCTCGAGCCCCGCCGTCGTGGCTGAGGTGGCGAACGCGTCGACCGCCTCGCGGAGCGCCGCCAGGTGCTGCTCGACCTGCATGCGCGAAAGTGTCGCAGCAGGAGATGCCTCGGCGCCCCTGAGATTTCCTACGGCGCGTGACCAACTACCTGCGGCCGAGCTCTCGGCCGGCGCGGCTGGCGAGCCTCAGACGTTGAACCCCAGCGCCCGCAGCTGGTCGCGGCCGTCGTCGGTGATCTTGTCCGGGCCCCACGGGGGCATCCAGACCCAATTGATGGCGACGTCGTTCACCATGCCCTCCAGGGCGGTGTTCGTCTGGTCCTGGATGACGTCGGTGAGCGGGCACGCCGCCGACGTCAGAGTCATGTCGATGACCGCGTTGGTGTGATCGTCGAGGTGTACGCCGTAGACCAGGCCGAGGTCGACGACGTTGATCCCGAGCTCGGGGTCGACGACGTCCTTGAGCGCCTCGGTGACGTCCTCGATCGTGGTCACCGAGCCGGCCGGCGCACCGGAGGCCTCGGGCACGTCGGGCAGGTCGCCGTGATCGGTCGTGTTGGTGGTCACTTCGTCTCCTCCATCTGGGCGGTCGTCGTGGCGTCCTTCCAGGCCATCCAGGACAGCAGGGCGCACTTGATCCGAGCCGGGAACTTCGCGACTCCGGCGAACGCGATGCCGTCCTCCAGCACGTCCTCGTCCGGCTCGACCTGTCCCTTGCCCTGCATCAGGTTCAGGAACTCCTCGTGGATCTCCATCGCCTCGTCGACCGCCTTGCCGATCACGAGGTCCGTCAGCACGGACGCGGAGGCCTGCGAGATCGAGCAGCCGAGGGCGTCGTACGACACGTCCTCGACCAGCTTTCCCTCCGGCCCGTCCGCGAGGTGCACCCGGAGCGTCACCTCGTCACCGCACGTCGGGTTGACGTGGTGGACCTCCGCCTCGAAGGGCTCGCGCAGGCCCTTGTGGTGGGGGTTCTTGTAGTGGTCCAGGATGATCTCCTGGTACAGGGCATCCAGATCCGTAGGCATGATGGTCAATCCAACTTGAAGTAGCTGCGCGTGTATTCCAGGCCCTCGACGAGCGCGTCGATCTCCGCCGGCGTCGTGTAGAGGTACGACGACATCCGCGTCGAGCTCTGCACGCCGAACCGCTGATGGGCCGGCTTCGCGCAGTGGTGACCGGCTCGGACGGCGATGCCGCGGCTGTCCAGGACCGTCGCCACGTCGTGCGGGTGGACGCCCGGGATCTCGAACGAGATCGCTCCCCCGCGCTGCGCCACATCGAGCGGCCCCAGGATCCTCAAGCCGGGCACGGTGGCCAGACCGTCGAGGGCGTACGCCGTGATGGCCTGCTCGTGCCGATGGACGCTCTCCATGCCCAGTACGGACAGGTAGTCGACCGCGGCGCCGAGCCCGACGGCCTCGACGATCGGAGGTGTCCCCGCCTCGAACTTGTGCGGGATGGGCGCGTACGTCGAGCGCTCCATCGTGACCGTCTCGATCATCTCGCCACCACCGAGGAACGGCGGCAGCTGGTCGAGCACGCTCCGACGGCCCCAGAGCACGCCGATGCCGGTGGGGCCGACGACCTTGTGGCCGGTGAAGGCCAGCAGGTCGGGCCGATCCTCCTCGGGCATGGCCGCGAGGTCGATCGGCAGCTGGGGCGCCGCCTGGGAGGCGTCCACCACGACGAGGGCGCCGACCTCGTGGGCGCGGCGCGCGATCTCGCCGATCGGGTTGACGGTGCCGAGCATGTTGGAGACCCAGACCAGCGAGACGACCTTGGTCCGCTCGTTGATCAGGTCGTCGACGTTCGACAGGTCGAGGTGGCCCTCGTCGGTGACGCCGAACCAGCGCAACGTCGCGCCGGTGCGCTCGCAGAGCAGCTGCCACGGCACGATGTTGGAGTGGTGCTCCATCTCGGTGATCACGACCTCGTCACCGGGACCGACCTGCCGCTCCCCCGCCCAGGCCATCGTGCTCGCGGCGAGGTTGAGCGCCTCGGTGGCGTTCTTGAGGAAGATCACCTCGTCGCGGTCCGGGGCACCCAGGAAGGCCGCGACCTTGTCGCGGGCGTCCTCGTAGGCCGCCGTCGCCTCGGCGCCGAGCTGGTGCATCGCCCGGGCGATGTTGGCGTTGTGCCGCTCGAGGTGGTCGACCATCGTGTCGATCACCACCTGGGGCTTCTGCGAGGTGTTCGCCGAGTCGAGGTACACCAGCGGCTGCCCGCCTCCATCAGCACCGGCCAGCACGCGCGACAGGATCGGGAAGTCCTTGCGGACGACGTCCAGATCCGGGAGCAGACCCTCCATCAGGTTTCCTTTCGACTCACTCACACCGCCGCGGCCTTGACGTACTTGTCGTAACCCTCGGCCTCGAGCGCTTCCGCGAGCTCGGCACCGCCGGACTCGGCCACCCGTCCGGCCACGAAGACGTGGACGTAGTCGGGCTGGATGTAGCGCAGGATCCGCGTGTAGTGGGTGATCAGCAGGACGCCCTTGCCCTCCTGCGCGCGGAAGCGGTTGACGCCCTCCGCCACGATCTTCAGCGCGTCGATGTCCAGACCGGAGTCGGTCTCGTCGAGCACCGCCACCCTCGGGTTCAACAGCTCCAGCTGGGCGATCTCGTGGCGCTTCTTCTCGCCACCGGAGAAGCCTTCGTTGACGGACCGCTGCGCGAACGACGCGTCGAGGTCGAGCTGCTCGAGCGCGGAGTTGACGTCCTTGACCCAGGTGCGGAGCTTCGGCGACTCACCGTCGATCGCGGTCTTCGCGGTCCGCAGGAAGTTCGACACGGAGACACCCGGCACCTCGACGGGGTACTGCATGGCCAGGAACAGCCCGGCCCGGGCCCGCTCGTCGACCTTCATCGCCAGCACGTCCTGGCCGTCGAGGGTGACCGAGCCCGAGGTGATCGTGTACTTCGGGTGGCCGGCGATCGAGTAGGCCAGGGTCGACTTGCCCGAGCCGTTGGGGCCCATGATCGCGTGGGTCTCGCCGTCCTTGATGGTCAGCGTGACCCCCTTGAGGATCTCCTTGTCGGCCACTGACGGGTCGTCGGTGTGGACCGAGACGTGGAGGTCCTTGATCTCCAGGATGCTCATTGGGGTCGTACTCCGTTCAGGGTGGTGGTGACGTCGACGTACACGTCGTTGCCGCGTACCTCGACCGGGAAGGTGGAGACGGGTTCGGTAGCCGGCAGACCGGTCGGCTTGCCGGTGCGCAGGTCGAAGCGCGAACCGTGCAGCCAGCACTCGAGAGTGCAGCCCTCGACCTCGCCCTCGCTCAGCGCGACCGCGGCATGGGAGCAGATGTCCTCGACGGCGAAGAACTCGTCGCCGTCCCTGGCGACCGCGATCTCCTGGTCACCGATCACGGCGGCGATGGCCTCGCCCTCGCGGAACTCGTCGAGGGAGCAGGCGCGCTCGAAGCTCAAGACTCATCACCCCGAGACGTCGTGGGTAAGAGGACATTCTTGGCCAGCTCCGCCTCGACGGTCGCGGCGAGCTGCTCCTCGAGCTCGGGAACGGCGATCCGGCGGATCAGGTCGTTGAAGAACCCGTGTACGACGAGTCTGCGTGCTTCGTCCTCGGCGATGCCGCGCGAGCGCAGGTAGAACAGCTGCTCGTCGTCGAACCGACCGGTCGCTGATGCGTGGCCCGCGCCCTTGATCTCGCCGGTCTCGATCTCGAGGTTGGGCACGGAGTCGGCCTGGCAGCCGTCGGTGAGGACGAGGTTGCGGTTCTCCTCGTAGGTCTCGATGCCCTCGGCGACCTTGCGGATCAGCACGTTCCCGATCCAGACCGTGTGGGCACCCTCGCCCTGCAGCGCGCCCTTGTAGGTCACGTGGCTCTTGGTCTGCGGAGCGGTGTGGTCGACGAACAGCCGGTGCTCGATGTGCTGACCGGCGTCGGCGAAGTAGAGGCCGAGCATCTCGACGTCGCCGCCGGGGCCGGCGTACTCCGCGGTGGTGTCGTGGCGTACGACGCTCCCGCCGAAGGTGACGTCGACGTGCTTGAAGTGCGCGTCGCGACCGACCTGGGCATGCCGGTGACCCACGTGGACGGCGTCGTCCTCCCAGTCGTCGATGCTGACCACGGTCAGCTGGGCGCCGTCGGCGACCACGATCTCGACGTTGTCGGCCAGGGTGGCCGACCCGACGAACCGCAGCACGACGGTGGCTCGACTGTGGCGTCCGGCGGTGATCACGGCGTGGGTCGCGGTCGCGTGCTCGACGTCGGTGCCGGTGAGCGTGACCAGGACCGGTCGGTCGAGCTCGGCGTCCGCGGGGATCGTCACGGCGAAGCGCCGGCCCGCCTCGCGCCATACGCGCGCGGCGATCCGGTCGGTCGGCACGAAGCCGCTGGCCCCCAGGCGCGCATCCCCGGCCTCGAGCCGCTCGACCACGACGCCATCGGGGACGTCGTAGGCAGCGCCGACGCCAGAGCCGTCGAGCGGAGCGTCGCTGTGCAGGCCGCGCAGGCGCTTGAGCGGCGTGAACCGCCAGATCTCCTCGCGACCGGTCGGCACCGCGTGGTCGTCGACCTCGAAGGACCCTTCCGGGTGCAGGTGGGAATCGACGCGTTCGAGCTCGAGCGCGTCGGCAACGGCTGTCACCTTGTGGACTCTCTCTTTCCAGACGTACGACGGGTGGGCACGGCCGTCAGCCGACAGCCCCTTCCATCTGCAGCTCGATCAGGCGGTTGAGCTCGAGGGCGTACTCCATCGGCAGCTCCTTGGCGATCGGCTCGACGAAGCCGCGCACGATCATCGCCATCGCCTCGTCCTCGGCCATGCCGCGCGACATCAGGTAGAAGAGCTGGTCGTCGGAGACCTTCGACACGCTCGCCTCGTGGCCCATGGACACGTCGTCCTCGCGGATGTCGACGTACGGGTAGGTGTCGGAGCGCGAGACCTGGTCGACCAGGAGCGCGTCGCACAGCACGTTGGACTTCGAGCCGTGGGCACCCTCGTTGATCTGGATCAGCCCGCGGTACGACGTGCGCCCACCGCCGCGCGCCACCGACTTGCTCAGGATCGAGCTCGAGGTGTTCGGGGCGGCGTGGACCATCTTGGCCCCGGCGTCCTGGTGCTGACCCTCGCCGGCGAAGGCGATCGACAGGGTCTCGCCCTTGGCGTGCTCGCCGAGCAGGTAGATCGCGGGGTACTTCATCGTCACCTTGGAGCCGATGTTGCCGTCGACCCACTCCATGGTGGCGCCCGCCTCGCACGTGGCCCGCTTCGTGACCAGGTTGTAGACGTTGTTCGACCAGTTCTGGATGGTCGTGTAGCGGCAGCGGCCGCCCTTCTTCACGATGATCTCGACGACCGCGGAGTGCAGCGAGTCGCTGGAGTAGATCGGCGCAGTGCAGCCCTCGACGTAGTGCACGTAGGCGTCCTCGTCGACGATGATCAGGGTCCGCTCGAACTGGCCCATGTTCTCGGTGTTGATCCGGAAGTAGGCCTGCAGGGGGATGTCGACGTGCACGCCCGGCGGCACGTAGATGAAGGAGCCGCCCGACCAGACCGAGGTGTTCAGCGCGGCGAACTTGTTGTCGCCGACCGGGATCACGGTGTTGAAGTACTCCTGGAACAGCTCCGGGTGCTCCTTCAGCGCGGTGTCGGTGTCCTTGAAGATCACGCCCTGCGCCTCGAGGTCCTCGCGGATCGAGTGGTAGACGACCTCCGACTCGTACTGTGCGGCGACTCCGGCGACCAGGCGCTGCTTCTCCGCCTCGGGGATGCCGAGCCTGTCGTAGGTGTTCTTGATGTCCTCGGGCAGGTCCTCCCACGAGGCGGCCTGCTTCTCGCTGGAACGCACGAAGTACTTGATGTTGTCGAAGTCGATGCCCGACAGGTCGGAGCCCCACGTGGGCATGGGCTTGCGGCCGAAGAGCTTCAGGCCCTTCAGGCGCAGGTCGAGCATCCACTGTGGCTCGGACTTCTTCCCGGAGATGTCGCGTACGACGTCTTCGTTCAGGCCGCGCGTGGCGGCAGCCCCGGCGTCGTCGCGGTCGGCCCAACCGAACTGGTAGCGGCCGATGCCCTTCAGCTCCGGGTTGAGCTGCTCGACCTTGGTCGAGCCGTCGGACTCAGCGATGGACGTCATCGAGTGCCTACTTTCGTCGTGGACTGGGGGGTGTGCGGGATGCAGGTGGTGCAGACGCCGTCGCCGTGGGCGATGGTGGCCAGGCGCTGGACGTGGCGACCGAGGACCCGGCCGATCGCCTCGGTCTCGGCCTCGCACAGCTGCGGGAACTCGTGGGCGACGTGGGACACGGGACAGTGCTGCTGGCACAGCTGGTCGCCGGCGGCCAGCCCGTCGAGCAGGGGCAGCGAGCGTACGGATGCGGCGTACCCCTCGCTGGAGAGGACCCGGGCCAGGGCCTCGGCCGGCGTGAGCCCCGGGTCGGCCGCGGTCACCGCGGCGTAGTCGCGCTCGATGAAGGCCACGCGGCGGCGGGCGAACTCGAGCACGGCCTCGTCGCCGCCGGTCTCCGCGAGGTAGCGCAGCGCCTGGACGGCGAGGTCGTCGTACTGCTGGTCGAAGTGGTCGCGGCCCGTCTCGGTGATCGCGAACACCTTGGCCGGACGGCCCCGACCACGCGTCGCGGTCGGCCGCGGGTCTCGCGCCTCGAGGGCGCCCTCGGCGAGGAGATGATCGAGGTGCCGGCGTACGGCGGCCGGCGTCAGGTCGAGCCGGTCGGCGAGGGCCGCGGCCGTCGAAGGTCCGTCCACCAGGATCGACCGCACCACGCGCTCGCGCGTCGGCTGGTCCCCGGCGGTCGGCTCGACCACTGTCCCTTCGAATTCCACAACACCAGTGTGCCGTTAATGTTTTGGGTGATTCAAGTAAGGGTCACCTAACCCTGATTTTCCGAGGCGTCCTACCGGAGAGCGTCGCCGGTTAGGGCGGTAGGGTGGCGGCCATGCCGGGATCGATCCTTGGAACCGAGGTCCGCCGCGTCGAGGACGAGGAGCTGCTGCTCGGGAAGGGCACCTTCGTCGACAACCTCCAGAGCCAGGGCGTGGCGCACGCGGTCTTCGTCCGCAGCCCGTTCGCGCACGCGCGGATCACCGGCATCGACACCGCCGAGGCGGCGAAGGCCGACGGGGTGCTCGGCGTCTTCACCGCCGACGACCTCGGCCGCGAGGGGCTCGCCAGCTTCGCGAACGTGAACGAGCTGGCGCCGCGGGCGGCGCTGGCGGTGGACAAGGCACGGTACGCCGGCGACCCGGTCGCCCTCGTGGTCGCGGAGACGCGGGCGAAGGCGATGGACGCCGCGGAGCTCGTCGACGTCGACTACGACGACCTGCCGGCCGTGATCGACATGGAGGAGGCGCTGGCCGACGGCGCGCCGCTGCAGTTCGAGGCGATCGGCTCCAACATCGCCACGATCCGGGCCGCCAAGGACACCGCGGACGTCCTCGACGACGCCGACCACGTGGCCCGGGTACGGATGGTCAACCAGCGGATCGCCACCGCTCCGATCGAGGGCAACGCGATCCTGGTCCGGCCCACCGACACGGGCATCGAGGCGTGGGTGTCGACCCAGCACCCCCACATGGCCAAGGACCTGCTCGCCAAGGCGATCGGGGTCGAGGCGGAGCACGTGCGCATCGTGGCGCCCCACGTCGGCGGCGCCTTCGGCGGCAAGGCCGGCACCAGCTCCGACCACGCGGCCATCGCGATCGCCGCTCGCAGGCTCGGGCGGCCGGTGAAGTGGGTCGAGACGCGCAGCGAGGCGATGCTGTCCATGCAGGGCCGAGGGCAGGTGCAGTACGCCGAGCTCGGCGTGAGGAACGACGGCACCATCACCGGCCTGCGGCTGCGAGTGCTGGGCGAGTGCGGCGCCTACGCCGGCTTCGGCGGCGCCCTGGCTGTCGGCCCGACGTACATCATGACGCCGGGTCCGTACGTCGTGCCGCGGATGCGCTTCGACGCCATCGCGGTGATGACCAACACCGCGCCCGTCGGCGCGTTCCGCGGCGCGGGAAGGCCCGAGGCCGCGGCCGCTATCGACCGCGTCCTCGACCTCGCCGCCCAGGAGCTCGGCATCCTGCCCGACGAGATCCGGCGGAAGAACCTGATCCCGAAGGACGCCTTCCCGTACCGGACGCAGACCGGCCAGACCTACGACGTCGGCGACTACGAGCTCACACTTCAAGAGGCGATGCGGATCGCGGACATCGACGCGGCCCGCGTCGAGCAGCAGCGCCGCATCGACGCCGGCGAGACGAAGCTGCTCGGCATCGGCCTGGCGACGTATGTCGAGATCACCGGCTTCGGCGGGTCGGAGTTCGGCTCCGTGCAGATCCACAAGGACGGCTCCGCCACCGTGATGGCGGGCACGTCGGCGCACGGCCAGGGACACGCGACGTCGTTCTCGATGATCGTCGCGGACACCCTCGGCATCCCGCTGGAGAAGATCAGCTACCGCCAGTCCGACACCGCGGTCGTCCGCACGGGCGGCGGCACCGGGGGCTCGCGGTCGCTTCAGCTCGGCGGGAGCGCCGTCAGCAAGGCCGCCGACGAGACCCGCGACCAGGCCCTCGCGGTGGCCGCCCGGATGCTCGAGGCCAATCCCGCGGACATCTCACTCGAGGACGGCGTCTTCACCGTCGCCGGGGTCCCGGACGTGGCGGTCTCGTGGGAGCAGCTGGCTCCCTACGCCCATGAGCACGACGGCGGACTCGGCGTCGACACGGACTACACCCAGGACGGCGCGACGTTCCCGTTCGGCGCCCACGTCTCGATCGTGGAGGTCGACACCGAGACCGGCCAGGTGAAGCCGCTGCGCCACATCCTCGTCGACGACTGCGGTCGCATCGTGAACCCGCTGATCGTGGCCGGCCAGCAGCACGGCGGCGGCATCCAGGGCATCAGCCAGGCGCTCTGGGAGGAGATGGTGTACGACGCGGACGGCACGCCGATCACGAGCTCGTTCGCGGACTACGCCATCCCGACCGCGGCGGACGGGATCATGCTGGAGGCCTCGAACACCGAGACTCCGACACCGGTGAACCCGATCGGCGCCAAGGGGATCGGGGAGTCCGCGACCATCGGCGCCACCCCGGCCGTGCAGAACGCCGTGGTCGATGCGCTCAAGCACCTCGGCGTGAAGCACATCGACCTGCCCTGCACGGCCGAGCGCGTCTGGCGCGAGATCCAGAACCCGCGCTCCGACGTGTGGCGCGAGCCGCCGGCGGCGTTCGACGGGCTGCAGGGCGGAGGCGACGAGCCCGACATGGTCGAGGCCTAGCGCGCTTCCTACACTTGGCGCGTGTCAGCCCCTCCGCCCGCGCGGCCCACTCGTGACGGAGCAGGCCCGGCCGTCGCGATCGACGGGCTGGTCATGCGGTACGGCGAGAAGGTCGCCGTCGACGGGCTGTCGCTGACCGTGGACCGGGGCACCATCACCGCTGTGCTCGGCCCCAACGGTGCCGGGAAGACCACCACGCTCGAGACCGCCGAGGGATACCGGCGCCCGCACGCCGGGGCGGTGCGGGTGCTCGGGCTCGATCCGGTGACCGACCGGCGCGCGCTGCTCCCCCGGATCGGCGTCATGCTCCAGGGGGGCGGGGCGTGGAGCGGCGTGCGGGCCGACGAGATGCTGCGCCACATCGCCCGGCTGCACGCCCACCCGCTCGACCTCGACGCGCTGTCCGAGCGGCTCGGCCTCGGCGAGTGCGGGCGCACGCCGTACCGACGTCTCTCGGGGGGCCAGCAACAACGTCTGGGACTCGCGATGGCAATCGTCGGACGTCCCGAGATCGCGTTCGTCGACGAACCGACCGCCGGCATGGACCCGGCCGCTCGCCGTACCACGTGGAAGCTGCTCGAGGAGCTCCGCGGTGCCGGCGTCACCGTCGTCCTGACCACGCACTACATGGAGGAGGCCGAGCGTCTCGCCGACCGGATCCACATCATCGACCACGGCCGCCTGATCGCCAGCGGGTCCCCGCTCGAGCTCACCCGCGGCGGGCACTCCGCGACCATCAGACTGGTCGTCACCAAGCCGTTCCCTCCGGACGCCCCCCTGTCCTTGCGGCGCGCGCTGGGCGACCGGGTCGAGGTGATGCTGCTCGACGAGCTGAGCATCGTGGTCACCGGCCCGGCCGACGCCTCCAGCCTGGCGGTCGTCTCGCGCTGGTGCGAGGAGAACGGCGTCCTCCCGGAGTCGCTGACCCTCGGTCAGCGCACCCTCGAGGACGTCTTCCTCGAGCTCACCGGACGGGAGCTCGCGTCGTGAGCCTCGACGAGCTCGACCTCTCCCCACGCCCCGGCGCTGCGCCGTTCCTGCAGATGGTGGCGGCCCAGTCCGCGATGGAGGCCCGGCTGATGCTGCGCAACGGCGAGCAGCTCCTGCTCGCCGTGGTGATCCCGGTGATCGTGCTGATCGGTGGCGTGAAGGGTGCCGCCCACCTGAGCCTCGACCTGGCGCACCGTCCGGTGGACGTCTTCACCCCCGGCGTGCTCGCACTGGCCGTGATGTCGACGGCGTTCACCTCGCTGGCGATCGCGACCGGCTTCGAGCGGAGGTACGGCGTCATCAAGCGCCTCGGCTCGTCACCGCTCCCCCGGTCCGGACTGCTCGCGGGCAAGGTCGGCGGGCTGCTGGTCGTCGAGGCGATGCAGGTCGCCGTGATCATGGTCGTCGGCCTCGCCCTCGGCTGGGATCCGGCCGACGGGCTCCTCGGCGCCCTCCTCGCCGTGGTCGTCGGCACCGGCACGTTCGCGGCGCTCGGGCTGTTCGTGGCCGGCATCCTGCGCGCCGAGGCCACGCTCGCGGCGGCCAACCTGATCTACCTGCTGTTCCTGGCTGCCGGCGCGGTCGTGCTCCCGAGCTCGTCGTACGGCGCGTTCGGCCACGTCACCGCGTGGCTCCCCTCCGGGGCCATGGGTGGCGCGATGCGGCACGCCTGCCTCGACGGCGGCGTCGCCTGGCGCGACCTCGGGGTGCTGCTCCTGTGGGGCGCGCTCGGCACCTTCCTCACCGCGAAGACGTTCCGATGGGAGTGAGCCCCCCGAGAACCAGCGGAGTGCTGCGTCGGCTCGCGTGGGCCACCCTCGTCGCGAACATCCTGCTGATCGTGACCGGCGGTGCGGTGCGCCTGACCGGCTCCGGACTCGGCTGCCCGACCTGGCCGCGCTGCACCGACTCGTCGTTCACCCCGCATGGTGAGATCGGGCCGCACCAGCTGGTCGAGTTCGGCAACCGCACCCTGACGTTCGTCCTCGTCGCGATCGCGGTCGCGACGTTCGTCGCGGCCCGCCAAGCCGCTCGTCAGCTCGGCCGACCGGACCTGCTGAGGCTGGCGGTGGTGCTGGCTCTGGCGATCCCGGCCCAGGCCGTGCTCGGTGGGATCACCGTGCTCACGGACCTGAACCCGTGGGTCGTCTCGCTCCACCTCGTGCTCTCCCTGGCGATCGTGTCCCTCGCGGTGCTCTTCCTGCACCGGCTCGACCATCCGCCGGTCGCACCGGCCACCGGGGTCGTCCCCACGCTCGCGTGGACGACGTACGCCGCGACCTGGCTGGTCATCTACGCCGGGACCGTGGTCACCGGCTCCGGCCCCCACGCTGGTGATGCCAGCTCACCGCGCAACGGCCTGGACCCGCTGCAGGTCAGCCAGTTCCATGCCGACCTGGTGTTCCTCCTGATCGGTCTCACCGTCGGGATGTGGTTCGCGCTTCGCGCGACCGGCGGCGACCTACGACCGGTCACCGCCCTCGCGGCGGTCGAGGTGGCCCAGGCCGCGGTCGGGTTCATCCAGTACTTCGCGGGGCTGCCGGTGGCCGTGGTCATGCTGCACATGCTCGGTGCCGGGCTGGTGGTCGCGGCGGCGACGTGGCTGCTGGTCACGGTGCGCGAGCCGGCGCCGACGCCCGACGTGGCGACCGGGGCGACGCGGCGCGGGGCACTGGGGTGACCGAGCGAAGAAAGTGGACGACGATCGGCCTGCACCCCCGTGGGCAGGCCAACCGTCGTACCTATACCGACGCACAGTAGGCGTGTTCGGTTGCCTCACACAGCCCATTTCTTGGTGAACAGCAGGTGTCGGCCAGGGGCACCGACCGGACGGAGCTGCCCGGTCAGTGCAGCAGAGGCTCGAGTGCGACGCCCACGAACAGCAGTGACAGGTAGAGGTTCGAGGCGTGGAACAGCACCATCGGCCTGATCACGCTGAGGTCCTCGGTGCCGCGGGTGCGCGCCCACATCCGGTGCGCCTGCACCAGGAACGCCCCGCCCAGCACCGCGGCCACCACCGGGTAGAGGAGGCCGGTCCCGGCGACCGGCCAGAGCAGCAGCGAGGTCGCCACCATCACCCAGCTGTAGATCACGATCTGACGACCCACGACCTCGGCTCGCGCCACCACCGGCAGCATCGGGACGTCGACACCGGCGTAGTCCTCGCGGTAGCGCAGCGCCAGCGCCCAGGTGTGGGGCGGTGTCCAGAAGAACACGACGAGGAACAGCACCACGGGGGGCCACGCGAGGTGGCCGGTGACCGCGGTCCAGCCGATCAGGGCCGGGAAGCAGCCGGCCAGCCCGCCCCAGACGATGTTCTGCGTCGTACGCCGCTTCAGCAGCATCGTGTAGACGAAGAGGTAGAAGCACTCGGCCACCACCGAGAGCAGCGACGACAGCGGGTTCACCCAGACGTACAGGATCACGGTCGCCAGCGCCCCCAGCACGACGCCGAAGGTCAAGGCCGCCCGGGGCGTGACGATGTGGCGCGGGATGGCGCGACGACGAGTACGCCGCATCTGCTCGTCGATGTCACGGTCGTAGACGCAGTTCAGGGCCGACGCCGAGCCGGCCGAGAGAGCGCCGCCCACGACGGTGGCGACCACGAGACCGAGATCGGGGACCCCGCCCGCCGCGAAGAACATGACCGGGACGGTCGTCAGCAGGAGCAGCTCGATGACCCGCGGCTTGGTGAGCCCGACGTACGCCGAGACGACGTCTCGGTAGGTGCCGGGTCCGGTCGTCCGAGTCGCTTCTGGCGCATCGCTGGCCGCGCGGTGGCCGACGTATGTCACACAGGGTCCTCGGGTACGAGTGGGTCGTGAGCAGGCGCCTCGCAGTCTATCTCCCGACCTGAGTAGGCTCGGAGACGCCTGAGCAGGTGCCCGCATGGGCATGGATCCGACCCGTTCGGAAAGGGACTCCGCGTGAGCACGACACCCGCCAAGCTGGACTGGAACGAGCTCGACGACACGGCCGTCGACACCGTCCGAGTCCTGGCCATGGATGCCGTCCAGAAGGTCGGCAACGGTCACCCGGGCACTGCGATGAGCCTCGCGCCCGCTGCCTATCTCCTGTTCCAGAAGGTTATGCGGCACAACCCGGCCGATCCCCACTGGCCCGGCCGCGACCGCTTCGTCCTCAGCTGCGGGCACTCGAGCCTGACCCTCTACATCCAGCTGTACCTGGGCGGTTGGGGGCTCGAGCTCGACGACCTCAAGAGCCTGCGCACCTGGGGCAGCAAGACCCCCGGCCACCCGGAGTACGGCCACACCGCCGGCGTCGAGACCACCACCGGCCCGCTCGGACAGGGCGTCGGCAACGCGGTCGGGATGGCGATGGCCGCCCGGCGCATGCACGGCATGCTCGACCCGAACGTCGCGCTCGGAGACTCACCGTTCGACCATCACATCTACGCGCTGTGCTCCGACGGCGACATCCAGGAAGGCGTCTCCGCGGAGGCCTCCGCGCTCGCCGGCGTCCAGCAGCTGGGCAACCTCACGCTGATCTACGACCACAACCGGATCTCGATCGAGGACAACACCGACATCGCGCTCGCCGAGGACGTCGGCGCGCGCTACGAGGCGTACGGCTGGCACGTCCAGCACGTCGACTGGACTCACGGCGGGACGACGTACGAGGAGGACGTCCCGGCCCTGTACGCCGCGATCCGCGCCGCCGAGGCGGTCACCGACCGGCCGAGCTTCATCGTCCTGCACACGATCATCGCCTGGCCCGCTCCGGACGCGCAGAACACCGGCAAGGCCCACGGCTCCGCGCTGGGCGAGGACGAGGTGGCCGCCACCAAGAAGGTGCTCGGCTTCGACCCGGCGCTCAACTTCGAGGTGCCACCGGGCGTGCTCGACCACACACGGCTGGCGGTCGACCGCGGCAAGGCTGCGCAGTCCGAGTGGGACGACGCGTTCACCGCGTGGTCCAAGAAGCCGTCGGCCGACGTGGCCCTGTTCGAGCGCCTCCAGACGCGCACCCTGCCCGAGGGCTGGGCCGACCACCTGCCGACGTTCGAGGCCGATGAGAAGGGCATCGCGACCCGGGTCGCCTCAGGCAAGGTGATCAATGCCCTCGCCGAACACATCCCCGAGCTCTGGGGAGGCTCGGCCGACCTGGCCGGCTCCAACAACACCACCATCGAGGGCGTCCCGTCGTTCCTGCCCGGCGACCGCGCGACCAAGATGTGGAAGGCCGACCCGCTGGCCGGTCGGGTGCTGCACTTCGGCATCCGCGAGCACGGCATGGGCGCGATCATGAACGGCATCGCCGCCCACAGCGGCACCCGCGTCTTCGGCGGCACGTTCCTCACGTTCTCCGACTACATGCGGGGTGCCGTCCGGCTCTCGGCCGAGATGAAGCTGCCGGTCACCTACGTCTGGACGCACGACTCGATCGGCCTCGGCGAGGACGGCCCCACCCACCAGCCCGTGGAGCACCTCGCGGCCCTGCGAGCCATCCCCGGCCTCGACATCGTGCGGCCGGCCGACGCCAACGAGACCGTGGCGTGCTGGCAGACGATCCTCGAGCAGACCGACCGCCCGGCCGGCCTGATCCTCAGCCGGCAGAACCTTCCGACCTTCCCACGCGGGGTCGACGGCTACTCCGACACCAGCAACGTCCACCGCGGCGGATACGTACTGCTCGATGTCGAGGGCGGGCTGCCCGACGTCGTGCTCGTCGGCACCGGGTCCGAGCTGCAGCTGGCGGTGAAGGCGCGCGACCTGCTCGCCGCGGACGGCGTACGCGCACGCGTGGTCTCGATGCCGTGCCGGGAATGGTTCGATGCCCAGGAGGCTTCCTACCAGGAGACGGTGATTCCGCCGACCGTGAAGGCACGGGTCTCGGTCGAGGCAGGAGTCGCGCAGGGCTGGCGGGAGGTCGTGGGCGACCACGGCCGGATCATCTCGCTGGAGCACTACGGCGCGTCCGCCGACTACGCGCGGATCTACCAGGAGTTCGGCATCACCGCCGAGGCGGTCGCCGCGGCGGCCCAGGACAGCATCCGGAGCGCCACCGACTGACGCTTCCCACGAAAGAGGAGTGGAACATGACCGACCGCCTGCAGCAGCTCTCCGACGCGGGGGTCTCCATCTGGCTCGACGACCTCTCGCGCGAGCGCCTGGAGACCGGCAACCTGGCCGAGCTCGTCGCGAACTCCCATGTGGTCGGGGTGACCAGCAACCCCTCGATCTTCCAGGCCGCGCTCAACGATGGCGAGCGCTACGACCCGCAGATCCGCGAGCTCGCCGCCCGGGGCGCCGACACGGACGAGACGGTCCGGGTCCTCACCACCGACGACGTCCGGGACGGCTGCAAGGTGCTTCGTCCGGTCTTCGACGCCACCGACCACGTCGACGGACGCGTGTCGATCGAGGTGTCCCCCGGTCTCGCTCACGACGCCGAAGGCACCGTCGCGGAGGCGGGCGACCTCTGGAAGACCGTCGGCGAGCCCAACCTGTTCATCAAGATCCCCGGCACCAAGGAGGGCTGCCCGGCGATCACCGAGACGCTTGCCGCCGGGATCAGCGTCAACGTGACCCTGATCTTCGGTCTCCAGCAGTACCACGACGTGATGGAGGCCCACATCGCCGGCTTGGAGAAGGCCCGGGACAACGGCCACGACCTGTCGACGATCCACTCGGTCGCGTCGTTCTTCGTCTCCCGCGTCGACACCGAGATCGACAAGCGCCTGGACGCCGCCACCTCCGGGCCGGGAACCGACCCGTCGCTGAAGGGCAAGGCCGGCGTCGCCAACGCACGGCTGGCCTTCAAGGCGTTCGAGGAGTTCTACACCGGTGACCGCTGGGCATCCCTCGAGGCGGACGGCGCCCGGCTGCAGCGGCCGCTGTGGGCCTCGACCGGCGTGAAGAACCCCGACTACGACGACACCATGTACGTCGTCGACCTGGTCGTCGAGGACACCGTCAACACGATGCCCGAGAAGACCATGGACGCGGTGGCCGACCACGGCGATATCCGGGGCGACCGGATCCGGCCGTTCTACGACGACGCCGCCGCACACCTGCGCGCGCTGGCCGACGCCGGCATCGACTACGACGACGTGATCGCGGTGCTGATCAAGGAAGGCGTCGACAAGTTCATCAAGGCCTGGTCCGAGCTGGGCGAGACGGTGGCCCAGGCCCTGGAAGCGGCCAAGTCGCAGTCGTGACGGAGTCCCCCGTCGACCCCACCACCACCGCGGCGTGGGCACGCCTCGCCGAGATCGCGGACGGCTTCACGCCGGATCTGCGGGCGTGGTTCGACGCCGATCCCGACCGGGTGACCCGACTCGGGTTCGAGGCGGCCGATCTCCACATCGATCTGTCGAAGTCCCTGCTCGACGACGACGTGCTGACCGCGCTGCTGGCGCTCGCCGACGAGGTCGGGGTCACGGCTCGGCGCGAGGAGATGTTCGCCGGTCGCCACATCAACGTCACCGAGGACCGGGCCGTGCTGCACACCGCGCTCCGGCTCCCGGCCGACGCGCACCTGGAGGTCGACGGCCAGGACGTCGTCGCCGACGTGCACGACGTACTCCGGCGGGTCTACGCGTTCGCCGACAGCGTGCGTAGCGGCTCGTGGACGGGTGTCACCGGCGAGCGGATCACCACGGTGGTCAATATCGGCATCGGTGGATCAGACCTCGGACCGGTGATGGCCTACGAGGCGCTCGCGCCGTACCGCCAGGACGGGCTCGAGTGCCGCTTCATCTCGAACATCGACCCCACGGACGCAGCGACCACGCTCGCCGGGCTGGATCCGGCGACCACCCTGTTCATCGTGTCGAGCAAGACCTTCGGGACGCTCGAGACGCTCACCAACGCCCGCCTCTGCAAGGCCTGGCTGCTCGGCGGACTCAGCGGCTCCGACCCGGCCGAGGCGGTCAGGAAGCACTTCGTCGCGGTGTCGACCGCGCTCGACCGGGTGGCGGCGTTCGGCATCGATCCCGAGAACGCGTTCGGCTTCTGGGACTGGGTCGGCGGCCGTTACTCCATGGACTCCGCGATCGGTACGTCGCTCGCGGTCGCCATCGGCCCCGAGCGCTTCGCCGAGCTGCTCGCCGGGTTCCATGCGATGGACGAGCACTTCCGCAGCACCGAACCCGCTCGGAACGTGCCGCTGCTGCTCGGCCTGCTGAACGTCTGGTACGCCAACTTCCTCGGCGCCCAGAGTCACGCGGTGCTCCCCTACTCCCAGCT
This sequence comes from Nocardioides sp., assembly GCF_036493135.1. Classification (GTDB taxonomy): domain Bacteria; phylum Actinomycetota; class Actinomycetes; order Propionibacteriales; family Nocardioidaceae; genus Nocardioides. The sequence continues at coordinate 18,910 of NZ_DASXQG010000019.1, forward strand.
GCTGCACCGGTTCCCGGCGTACCTCCAGCAGCTGACGATGGAGTCGAACGGCAAGGGTGTGCGATGGGACGGCAGCGCCGTCACCACGACGACCGGCGAGGTGTTCTGGGGCGAGCCCGGCACCAACGGGCAGCACGCGTTCTACCAGCTGATCCACCAGGGCACCCGACTGATCCCCGCCGACTTCATCGCGTTCGCCAACCCGGCGTACCCGCTCAAGGACACCCATGACGGGCAGAGCATCGACGTGCACGAGCTCTTCCTGGCGAACTTCTTCGCCCAGACCAAGGCGCTCGCGTTCGGCAAGACCGCCGACGAGGTGCGGGCCCAAGAAGATCCGGGACAGCGGACCTCGGAGGCGATCGTGCAGGCAAGGGTCTTCACCGGGAACCGGCCGACCACCTCGATCATGGCGCCGGAGCTGTCGCCGTCCGTGCTCGGCCAGCTGGTCGCGCTGTACGAGCACATCACCTTCACCCAGGGTGCCGTGTGGGGCATCGACAGCTTCGACCAGTGGGGAGTGGAGCTCGGCAAGCAGCTGGCCCAGCAGGTCGGTCCGGCCATCGCCGGGGACGCCGAGGCGCTGGCGGGTCAGGACGAGTCCACCCGATCCCTGATCGCCTACTACCAGGAGAACCGTCGCCGATGACGCCCCCGACGACCCGCTGGGTCAACCCGCTGCGAGACCCCCAGGATCGGCGTCTGCCACGGATCGCGGGACCGTGCGGCATGGTGCTGTTCGGGGTCACCGGCGACCTGTCACGCAAGAAGGTCATGCCGGCGATCTACGACCTCGCCAACCGCGGGCTCCTGCCACCGGGCTTCAGCCTCACCGGGTTCGCCCGACGCGACTGGGCCGACGAGGACTTCGCCCAGGTCGTGCACAACTCGGTCAAGGAGCACGCCCGCACGGAGTTCCGGGAGGAGGTCTGGAAGCAGCTCGCCCAGGGCTTCCGCTTCGTCCCGGGCAACTTCGACGATGACGTCGCGTTCAACACCCTGCGACGCACGATCGAGGAGCTCGACGAGGCCCGTGGCACAGGCGGCAACCATGCCTTCTACCTCGCGATCCCGCCCGGATTCTTCGGCAACGTCGTCGGACAGCTGAAGGAGCACGGGCTGGCGCAGGCGGCCGAGGGCTCCTGGCGCCGGGTGGTGGTGGAGAAGCCGTTCGGCCACGACCTGCAGTCGGCACGCGAGCTGAACACCACGCTGGCCGAGGTGTTCCCCTCCGGCTCGATCTTCCGGATCGACCACTACCTGGGCAAGGAGACCGTCCAGAACATCCTCGCGATGCGCTTCGCCAACGCGATGTTCGAGCCGATCTGGAACTCCAACTACGTCGACCACATCCAGATCACCATGGCCGAGGACCTCGGCATCGGCGGCCGCGCCGGCTACTACGACGGCATCGGCGCCGCGCGCGACGTGATCCAGAACCACCTCATGCAGCTGATGTCCTTGGTCGCGATGGAGGAGCCCACGTCGTTCGACGCCGAGAGCCTGCGCGTCGAGAAGCTCAAGCTGCTCTCGGCGGTCACGCTCCCGCGCCGCCTCGACCTCACCACCGCGCGTGGCCAGTACGCCGCCGGCTGGCAGGGCGGCGACAAGGTCATCGGCTTCCTCGAGGAGGAGGGCGTCCGGAAGACGTCGACCACCGAGACGTACGCCGCGGTCACCCTGCACGTGGACAACCGGCGCTGGGCCGGAGTGCCCTTCTACCTCCGCACCGGCAAGCGGCTCGGCCGGCGCGTGACGGAGGTGGCCGTCGTCTTCAAGCCCGCACCGCACCTCCCGTTCGCGAAGACCGCGACCGAGGAGCTGACCCACAACGCACTGGTGATCCGGATCCAGCCGGACGAGGGCATGACGATCCGATTCGGTTCCAAGGTGCCCGGCACCGCGATGGAGATCCGCGACGTGAACATGGACTTCGCCTACGGCGGCTCGTTCACCGAGTCCAGCGCGGAGGCCTACGAGCGACTGATCCTCGACGTACTCCTCGGCGACCCGCCTCTGTTCCCACGCCACGCAGAAGTGGAGCGGTCCTGGCAGATCCTCGACCCCGTGCTGGACCACTGGGCCGCCAAGGGCAGGCCCGACCAGTACGAAGCGGGCACCTGGGGGCCGCCTTCCGCGGACAAGATGTTGGCCCGTGACGGACGTGCATGGAGGCGACCATGATCGAGCTGATCGAGACCAACGCGTCGAAGATCGCGGCCGAGTTCGTGGCCGCACGGATCCGGGCCGGCAGTCCGGCCATGGGGATGGTGATGACGCTGGTGATCGTGGTCGACGAGGACGGCGCGCCCGACGCGATGCGGGTCGCCCGCCAGTCCTCGCACGAGCACCCTGCCCGGGTCCTCGGCGTGATCCTCGGTGATGCCCGTGGTGCTCCGCAGGTCAAC
>NZ_DASXQG010000020.1:0-36345 GCF_036493135.1 Nocardioides sp.
CACATTTCAAGATAAGGTTTCCCACCCACAAGATGGGGTAAGGCCACCCGCAGACCACGGGATTGATAGGCCGGAGGTGTACAGCAGCAATGCCCAGCCGACCGGTACTAATAGGCCGAGGGCTTGTCACCCACACCCACCCACAAACCACCACGCGTCCACTACCCAGAATCTGAACCAACAAACCCACCCCCACCAAAAAACGGGGGACACGGGCCACACAAAACAACAACGGTTCACAACGTTACGGCGGCCACAGCGGCAGGGAAACACCCGGACCCATCCCGAACCCGGAAGTTAAGCCAGCCAGCGCCAATGGTACTGCACCCGACAGGATGTGGGAGAGTAGGACGCCGCCGAACATACTTCCGAAAGGGGCCACCACACGGTGGCCCCTTTCGTCATTTCGGAGCATTCTTCCGAGCATTCAGCGATGAGGTCTCGAGCCCGGTTTGCATCAACAGGACCAGTTCCGGTGGTGCCTGTCCACAGGCTCGTTCGGGGTCGGGCCTCATCGTCGGAGGCCGCCCCGAGGCTGGCTGGCCAGGAGGTGATCTGCGATGTCTACGCAGGAGAGTCAGGACCACGACGAGGTCAACGAGGTGACCCTGGTGGGCCGGTTGTCCCAGCCGGCGGAGGAACAGGTGCTGCCCAGCGGGTCGGAGCTGTGGAAGTTCCGGGTGATCGTGGGGCGGCCACCCTCGCCGGCGTCCCGGGTGACCGTGGACGCGCTGGACTGCGTGGTCTGGTCCAAACGTCCGGCGCGCTCGGTCGCCAAGTGGGCGAGCGGCGACCTGGTGGAGGTCAAGGGCAGCTTGAGGCGACGATTCTTCTCGCCGGCGGGTGGCGGCCGCGTGTCGCGGTGCGAGGTCGAGGTGGCCTCGGCTCGGCTCATTCGTCGAGCAGACGGATGAACGAACCCAGGCTCGGTTTCGGCTGGAACGACGTGGCCTTCTCCGGGAGCAGGACACCCGTGCGCACGACGTCGACGACGAGATCGAGGTCGACGGCCGGCATCAGGGCCGCGGTGACCCGACCGGGGCGTGTTTCCTCGAGCGCCTCGGCCACCGAGTGCGCGAAGCCGACACGTGAGGGTCGCTTCGGAAGGCCGGCCAGTAGGAACTCGTCGACGAGCTGCACCATCGCGGTGCCCTCCGGGACGTCGATGCGCGCGGTGGCCCAACGGTGGCCGTCGGTCAGCACGACCGTGTCCGGTGCCAGGGCCGCCATGGCCTCGGTCCCGTCGATGTGGTGCACCTCGGCACCTGCACCGGCGGCCGCCGCCATCAGGTCTGCGATCTTCGTGCCGTGCAGGAGTCGGTGGATCGCGCCGAGGAACAACGGCGTCTCGTCCTGGTCGATCACCATGGCAAGGCCACGGTGATGGGCGTCCGCCGGCTCCCGGGCGTTCAGCCCGACGTAGGCGGCGTAGCGGTGGTGGCCGTCGGCCACCAGCAACCGGGCATCGGCCAGCCCGGCCCCGATCACCTCGAGCTGGTGGGGGTCGGTGATCGCCCAGATCCGGTGCTCCTGTCCGGCGTAGTCGACGTACTCCCGTTCCGGTGTGCCGGTGCGCACCTTCCGGCTCACCTCACGGATCGCGGCCGGGCCACGATGGACCAGAAGGATCGGCGCCGGGTTGATCCGCATGGTCCCCATCCGGCTCGCCAGCTCGGTGACCTGTTTGGGGTGGACGCCCTCGTGGGGGAAGACCTGGCGCTCGCGAGGCGAGGACGCCAGTCGCGAGAGGTCGAGACATCCGACGAGCCCGCGCATCGTCAGTCCGGAGTCGGAGTACTCGTGGAGGTACACCGCGGGCTCGTCGTCCCGAGTGGCCAGTCCACGCTTGCACCACGTCTCCAAGCGCTGGGGGACCCCACGGTAGGGTCGCGCGAAGACACGCGCCGACGCCGGATCCCCGACGCGCCGCGGAGCCAGCTGCACGGCCCGAAAGGGCGCCAGCTGGAGCGGGCCGGCGACATACGGCGGGACCGTGGGGAGACCGGACTCCATCGGTGCATCGTAGGGGCTACGACCAAGGAGCTGGACGGTGGCTGGACCTCGCGGCGAGAGCCTGGGGACGTCGTACGACCTCTTGATGTTCGATCTCGACGGAGTGGTCTACGTCGACGGCCACGCGGTGGAGCACGCGGCCGAGAGCATCGCTCTCGCTCGGGAGGGCGGCGCCCACATCGCGTTCATCACCAACAACGCGTCGCGGACTCCCGAGCAGGTGGCAGCGCACCTCGGGGAGCTGGGGGTGGCCGCGAGCCCCGGCGACGTCGTCACGTCCTCGCAGGCGGCAGCGCGGCTGTTGGTGACCGCGCACGGCGAGGGGGCGCCGATCGCCGTGCTGGGCACCGACGGCCTGGTCGGCGCCCTGCACGAGGCCGGGTTGGAGCCGGTCCAGGTCGGGGACCCACGGGCGGTCGCGGTCGTCTCCGGATACGCGCCGGACGTGCGGTGGCGGGTGATCATGCAGGCCGCAACTCTCATCCGGAACGGTCTGCCGTGGGTGGCCACCAACACCGACCTGACGTTGCCGACCGACGACGGGCTGGCCCCGGGACACGGTCTGCTGGTCCGACTGATCAGCGAATTCGCCGAGGTGACGCCGCAGGTGGCCGGCAAGCCCGAGCGGCCGCTGCTGGACGAGACGCGGCGGCGGGTCGAGGGCGAACGCCCGCTCATGGTCGGCGACCGCCTCGACACCGACATCGCGGGCGCCCACGAGGCCGAGGTCGACTCGCTGCTCGTGATGACCGGCGTCAGCACCCTGCGGGACCTGCTCGCGGCCGGCCCCGAGGAGCGCCCGACCTGGCTCGGCGGGGACTTGACGGCTCTGTCCCGGCCCGGTTGCGCAGCCCACGGCGAGGACGGCCGGTGGCGGGCGGGACCGTGGACCGCAGGGGTGGACGACGGGCGGCTGGTCGCCACCGGGTCCGGGAGCGAGCCGGCGGACGCGGACGCGTGGTGGACGACGGTCGCGGCAGCCGGGTGGGACCATCTCGACCGCACCGGCTCGCCGGCGGACCCGGGCGACCTGACCGGTCCCGGCTGAGCGGCGCGGCCGGGGTAGCCTGCCGGCATGACGGAGCAGGTGCCGCCGACCGGCCACCGGGGCGACGAGCCCGAGGAGCAGTCGGAGACCGCCGACGAACCGACCGCCACGGGAGTGCCGGCGGTGGACGAGGTGCTGTCCGAGGTCGATGGTCTCGACGACCTGCCGCTGGAGGAACATCTGCCCACCTTCGAGCGGGTACACGAGTCGTTGCGCGCGGCTCTCGACGCTCCATCCGCCGACCAGCCGGGCGACCCGGCCTGACAGTGGCGCCGCGACGCCTGCGGCTCGACGCAGAGCTCGTCCGTCGAGGTCTCGCTCGCTCCCGCGACCACGCTGCCGAGCTGATCGCCGACGGACGGGTGTCGGTTGCCGGAGCACGGGCGACCAAGCCCGCCACCGCGGTGACCACCGACGTCGCCCTGGTCGTGGCGGCCGACCCGGCGATTACAGGCGGGGAGGAGTACGTCTCGCGCGGCGGTCACAAGCTGGCCGGCGCGCTCGCCGCATTCGAGCCGCGGGGCCTGGTCGTGGCCGGACGCCGGTGCCTCGACGCCGGTGCCTCGACGGGCGGCTTCACCGACGTGCTGCTCCGGCACGGTGCTCGTGAGGTGGTGGCGGTGGACGTCGGGTACGGACAGCTGGCGTGGCGGCTACGGCAGGACGAGCGCGTGACCGTGCACGACCGCACGAACATCCGTGACCTCGATCGGGTGACCGTGGGTCGGCCGGTGGACGTCGTCGTGGGCGACCTGTCGTTCATCTCCTTGACGCTCGTGCTCGACCCACTGGTCGGGGTGACCGCGGAGGACGGCGATCTCGTGCTGATGGTGAAGCCGCAGTTCGAGGTGGGCAGGTCCCGGGTCGGCAGGGGCGGCGTGGTGCGAGACGTCGGACTCCGAGCGGACGCGGTCGAGTCGGTGGCGTCGGCGGGGGCGGCGCGTGGGTGGGGCGCTCGGGCCGTGACCGTGAGTCCGTTGCCGGGCCCGTCGGGCAATGTCGAGTTCTTCCTGTGGCTGCGCCTGGGTCCGGCGCTGGTCGATCGGCTCGCCATCGACGCGGTGGTGTCGGCCGGTCTCACGGGGGTGCCGGATGAGAAGGTGGACGAATGACCGACCAGCGCCGCGTGCTGCTGCTCGCGCACCCGGGTCGGGCCGAGGCGCGCGACGTGGCCTCCCAGCTCGTCGACGCGCTGAGCGAGCACGGGATGCAGGTTCGGATGCTGCCGGACGAGGCGGCCGCCCTCGGACTCGCGGACAACGCCCACGTCCAGCTGGCGGGCGAGGACGACCCGAGCGCCGACTGCGAGCTCGTCGTGGTCATCGGTGGCGACGGGACCATCCTGCGCGCCGCTGAGCTCGCGCACGAGAGCGGGACGCCGCTGCTCGGGGTGAACCTGGGGCATGTCGGCTTCCTTGCGGAGGCGGAGTACGACGACGTCTCGGCGACGATCGACGCGATCGTGGAGCGGCGCTACACCGCCGAGGACCGGCTCACGATCGACGTCTCGGTGTTCCGCGACGGTGAGCTGGTGACCAGGACCTTCGCGCTGAACGAAGCCAGCGTGGAGAAGGCCGCACGCGAGCGCATGCTCGAGGTCGTGGTCGAGGTCGACGGGCGTCCCCTCTCGCGCTGGGGTTGCGACGGCGTGGTGTGCGCCACGCCGACCGGTTCCACGGCGTACAACTTCAGCGCGGGCGGCCCCGTGGTGTGGCCCGGCGTCGAGGCGCTGCTCATGGTCCCGATCAGCGCGCACGCGCTCTTCGCGCGGCCCCTCGTGGTCGCGCCCACGTCCGTGCTCGCCATCGAGGTGATCGCGCCCAGCGAAGCGGCCGGCGTGGTCTGGTGCGACGGGCGCCGTACCGTCGACCTGCCGAGGGGAGCGCGGATCGAGGTACGCCGCGGCGAGCGGCCGGTGCGGCTGGTCAGGCTGCACGAGGCTCCGTTCACCGACCGGCTGGTCGCGAAGTTCGGGCTCTCGGTCGAGGGCTGGCGCGGTGCGGGCGAGCGCCGGCGGCGCGGTGAGTCCGGTGCTTGAGGAGCTGCGCATCACGGGCCTCGGCGTGATCGACTCCGCGACCCTGGAGCTCGGCCCGGGACTGACGGTGATCACCGGTGAGACCGGCGCGGGCAAGACGATGGTGGTCACGGCTCTCGGCCTGCTGCTCGGCGGCCGGGCCGACAGCGGCGCGGTCCGCGTGGGCAGCAAGAGCGCCCGCGTCGAGGGCTCGCTCCGGGTGTCCGACCTGCCCGACGTGGCCGAGGCCGTGGAGGCGGCCGGCGGTGAGATCGAGGGCGAGCATGTGCTGCTCGCACGCAACGTCTCGGCGGAGGGGCGATCCCGAGCGTTCGTGGGTGGCGCGTCGGTGCCGGTCTCCCAGCTCGCCGACGTCGCGGAGCCGCTCGTCGCCGTGCACGGCCAGTCCGACCAGCACCGGCTTCTCCAGCCGCGTGCGCAGAGGGACGCCCTGGATGCGTTCGGCGGCGAGAACACGACGCGGCTGCTGGCGGACTACCGCACCCTCTATACGGACCTGCGAGAGACCGAGCGCGAGCTCGCGGAGGTGGTGGCGAGCGCGCGCGAACGGGCCCGCGAGGCCGACCTGCTGCGGTTCGGGCTGGGTGAGATCGAAGCGGTCGCTCCGCAACCGGGCGAGGACCTGTCGCTGGCGGATGAGGAACGACGTCTCGGGCACGCGGACACGCTTCGAACGGCTGCCGAGTCGGCGCGCGAGGCCCTCTCCTCCGACGAGGGCAACCCGGACGCGCTCGCCGCGGTGGCCGCGGCGCGGACCCTCCTGGACGGCGTCCGCGAGCACGACCTCGCCACGGGTGAGCTGGCCGACCGGGTCGCCGAGATCACGTACCTGCTGTCCGACGTCGCAGCAGACGTCGCGTCGTACGCCGACGGGCTCGAGACCGACCCGTCCCGGCTGGCCGCCGTCTCGGAGCGGCGGGCGGCGCTGACCACGCTCACCCGCAAGTACGGCGAGACGGCCGAGGAGGTGCTCGCCTGGGCGGCGGCGTCCGCAGGGCGACTCGCCGAGCTGGACGACACCGACGACCGGATCACGCGCCTGCGTGAGAAGGGTGACGACCTGCGCGCACGGCTCGGCCCGGCTGCCGCCGAGCTGTCCGCCGCGCGCACGGCCAGCGCCGCCACGCTCTCGGCCGAGCTGACCGGTGAGCTCGACTCGCTGGCGATGCCGCACGCCGTGCTGGATATCGAGGTGCGGCAGACGCCCGCCGACGACGGGCTGGAGATCGGGGGTGAGCGGGTGAGGTTCGGGTCGTCCGGGGTGGACGAGGTCGAGTTCCTGCTCTCCGCCGACACCGGGTCCGAACCCCGGCCGCTGGGCAAGGGCGCGTCGGGCGGCGAGCTGTCGCGGGTGATGCTGGCCTTGGAGGTCGCCCTGGCCGGGACGAGCCCGGTGCCGACGTTCGTCTTCGACGAGGTCGACAGCGGCGTCGGCGGCAAGGCCGCGGTCGAGGTCGGCCGGAGGCTCGCGAGCCTGGCGGCGACCGCCCAGGTCCTGGTCGTCACCCACCTCCCGCAGGTGGCGGCGTTCGCCGACCGTCACGTCGTGGTCGAGAAGGCCAGCGACGGATCCGTGACGACGTCCGGGCTCACCGCGCTGGACGGTGCTGGTCGGGAGCGTGAGCTGTCCCGGATGTTCGCCGGCATGGAGGAGTCCGAGACCGCGCTGGCGCACGCCCGTGAGCTGCTGGAGTCCGCCGGACACGCCTCCGGCTGAGCCCGACGCGCCCGGGCGCGGCCTGCCGGATCAAGGGCCGGCCGGCTGACAGGATGACTCGGTGGTGAAGCTCAGGACACGTCTGCAGGCCGACGTCGGCGTGGCCGGCACCGCTCGTACCGATCGTCGTACCAGTGCTCTTCTCTCTCGGATCGGCCGGGGAGACATCGCCGTCCTCGACCAGGTCGACCTGGACAGTCCGACCGCCGAGGCGCTGGTCGAGGCCGGAGTCGCCGCCGTCGTGAACCGCGCGCAGATGATCTCGGGGCGGTTCCCCAACCGCGGTCCCCAGCTCCTCGTCGATGCCGGCATCCCGATGGTCGACCAGGCCGACGGCACCGGAGGCCGTGACCTGTTGTCCGCCGTCGCGGACGGGCGACGGGTCGTGCTGCGGGGGGGCACGCTGCTGATCGGCGAGCAGGTGGTCGCCGAGGGGCGGGCGCTGACTCCCGACGACGTGATCCACCAGCTGGCCGAAGCGGAGTCCGGACTGACCAGCCAGCTCGACACGCTCACGCACAACAGCGCGGAGTTCCTGCGGCGCGAGGAGGCGCTGATCCTCCACGGCGAGGGGATACCCCGGGTACGCACGCGGCTGCGTGGCCGCCCGGTCGTCGTGGTCGGCCAGGGACCCGACGACGCCGCAGAGCTACGTCGCCTCCGCCGCTACCTGCACGAGGTCAAGCCGGTCGTGATCGCGACCGGCGACGGGCTCGCGGTGACCGGAGCGGCCGGGCTCAGCCCCGACGTGGTCGTGCTGGATGCGCGCACCGAGGACCTACCGCCCGCGAAGTCTCTCCGTGCGTGCCGAGACGTCGTGGTCACCGAGGCTCGCGGCGGCGTGCGTTCCGGTGCCGGCTCCGACCGGTTCGAGCGGGTGGGCGTGCGCGCGATCGCGATGCAGACCACGGCGACACCCGCCGACGCCGCGCTCCTGCTGGCCGACGCGGGCGGCGCCGTTCCGATCATCGGGGTCGGGCTGCGGGGCACGGTGGAGGAGTTCCTCGACGGCACGCGCGACGGCCTGGGCAGCGGCTACGTCACCAGGCTCAAGGTCGGTCCCCGCCTCGTCGACGCGACCGCTGTCCCGATGCTCTACTCCGGTCAGCTCCGCGCACGCCACGCCTACCTCGTCCTGCTGATCGGGTTGATCGTGGTCGCCGCGGCGATCGCGACCACCGATGTCGGCCACCAGTGGGCGCTCGACCTGCGTGACCAGCTCGACCAGGTCCTCGGGGGAAGGCTCTCGTGATCCGTCATCGTTCGTACGCCGTACCGCTCACCGCCGTCCTCCTGGCACTGGCAACGGGCGTCGCGCTCGGGGCCGGTCCGCTGACCGACACCGGGTCCAGCGCCTCGCCCGGCCCGCGGGTGGTCACCGAGTCGCCGGACGCCACGTACACGGACGCGTTCGCCGCGACCGTCGCCGGCCGGCTCTACGACCACGGGCTCTCCCGGCGCCCGGTCGCGCTGGTCACGATGCCGGGGGCCGACCCGGCCACCGTCGCCGCACTCACGTCCCAGGTGAAGGCCGCCGGGGGGCAGCTGACCGCGACCTACGCGATCCAGAGCCAGCTGGTCGACGCCGGGCAGAAGAGCCTGGTCGACACTCTCGGCATCCAGCTCGCCCAGCAGGTCAAGGGCCAGACCGACCCGAAGGCCACGACGTACCCCCGCATCGGGCAGCTGGTCGCGATCGCGGTCGCCAACCGAGGCAGCGCTGGCGCCCCCGCGGGGGACGACGCGGCGGCCGTGCGACAGAGCCTCGTGGCCGCGAAGCTCCTCAGCGTCCCGACGGGCAACCCACAGACCGCTCCGCTGGTCCTGGTCGTCCTCGGGTCGCCCCTCGACCAGGCCATCGCCGACGGCGTGGTCACCGGCCTCGGTGCCCGGTCACGCGGAGTCGTCGCCGTCGCGCCGACCAAGGACCCGAACCTCGTCGGTCTCGCCGCAGACGGCGTCACCCGGTACGTGACCACCGTCGACGGCAGCGAGACCAGCGCCGGGAGGGTGGCCGCCGTGCTGGGGCTCGTGCGGGCCTGGAGCACCCGGGGCGGGGCGTTCGGGGCGTCGGGTGCGGATGGCGCGGTCCCCCTCGGGTAGGATGGAACCCCGTGAAGCAGGCGCCCGTCACCAAGCACGTGTTCGTCACCGGGGGCGTCGCCTCCTCGCTCGGCAAGGGGCTCACCGCCTCGAGCCTGGGCCGACTTCTCAGCTCGCGGGGTCTCCGCGTGACGATGCAGAAGCTCGACCCCTACCTGAACGTCGACCCCGGCACGATGAACCCGTTCCAGCACGGCGAGGTGTTCGTCACCGACGACGGGGCTGAGACCGACCTCGACATCGGGCACTACGAGCGGTTCCTCGACCGCGAGCTCAACCAGCGCGCCAACGTCACGACCGGCCAGGTCTACTCGAGCGTGATCGCGAAGGAGCGCCGCGGGGACTACCTCGGCGACACGGTCCAGGTGATCCCGCACATCACCGACGAGATCAAGTCGCGCATCCGGGCCATGGCCGACCCCGACACCGAGGGTGGCGAGCGCCCTGACGTCGTGATCACCGAGATCGGCGGCACCGTCGGCGACATCGAGTCTCTGCCGTTCCTCGAGGCCGCGCGGCAGGTGCGCCAGGACATCGGCCGGGACAACTGCTTCTTCCTGCACGTCTCGCTGGTCCCCTACATCGGCCCGTCCGGCGAGCTGAAGACCAAGCCGACCCAGCACTCCGTGGCCGCCCTGCGCTCTATCGGCATCCAGCCCGACGCCATCGTCTGCCGCGCCGACCGGGAGATCCCGGAGGGCATCAAGAAGAAGATCTCCTCGATGTGCGACGTCGACCAGGACGCCGTCGTGACGGCCGCGGACGCACCTTCCATCTACGACATCCCGAAGGTGCTCCACCGCGAGGGCCTCGACGCGTACGTCGTACGCCGGCTCGACCTGCCGTTCCGCGACGTCGACTGGACGACCTGGGACGACCTGCTCCGCAAGGTGCATCACCCCCAGGAGGAGGTCACGGTCGCCCTGGTCGGCAAGTACATCGACCTGCACGACGCCTACCTCTCGGTGGCCGAGGCACTCAAGGCGGGTGGCTTCGCCCACGAGTCGGCCGTCCGCATCCGCTGGGTGCCGGCCGACGAGTGCGCGGAGCAGTCCGGTGCCCATCGCGAGCTGCACGACGTCGACGCGATCTGCGTGCCGGGCGGCTTCGGCGTGCGTGGGCTCGACGGCAAGATCGGTGCACTCACCTACGCCCGGACCCACGGCATCCCCACCCTCGGCCTGTGCCTGGGCCTGCAGTGCATGGTGATCGAGTACGCCCGCAACGTCGCGGGCCTCGAGAAGGCCGACTCGACCGAGTTCGACACCGACTGCCCCGAGCCGGTGATCGCGACCATGGAGGAGCAGAAGTCCTACGTCGAGGGCGCGGGCGACCTCGGCGGGACGATGCGGCTCGGGCTGTACCCGGCCGAGCTGATGCCCGGCTCGATCGTGCGTCAGGCGTACGGCGACGCCCGGATCGAGGAGCGCCACCGCCACCGGTACGAGGTGAACAACCACTACCGCGAGCAGCTCGCCGCCGCCGGACTCGTGTTCTCCGGCACCAATCCCGACCTCGAGCTGGTCGAGTTCGTGGAGCTGGCGCGCGACGTCCACCCGTACTACGTCTCGACACAGGCCCACCCCGAGCTCCGGTCGCGCCCGACGCGGCCGCACCCGCTGTTCGCGGGGCTGATCGGGGCGGCCATCGAGCGCCAGAAGGCCGAGCGGTTCCCGATCGACGAGTCGAAGCTGCGCCGCGAGCCCGAGGACGACCCGACGTCGCCGGCGTACGCCTGACCCCGCATCCGGAGGACCCTGGCGCCCGGTAGTCCCGCCGAGGATGATCGCGCCATGTCAGAACGAGCGCAGCTGCGCGCCATGGTCACGGGTTACCGGCTGTCCGCGGCCCTCGACGTGGCGGCCGACCTCGGGATCTCCGACGAGCTCGTCGACGGCCCACGCACCGCTGCTGATCTCGCGCGGTGCGTGGGAGCCGACCCCGACACCCTGCACCGGCTCCTGCATGCGCTAGGCACGGTCGGGGTTTACGAGGAACGTCCCGATGGCTCCTTCGCGAACACCGAGCTGGGCGAAGGTCTGCGCTCGGACGTCCCCGACAGCATCCGCCCGCTGGCGCGGACCCTGAACAGCCCCGCGCTCTGGGCCGCGTGGGGGCACCTCGGTCACAGCGTGCGCACCGGCGAGAACGCGTTCCAGGCAAAGCACGGGGTGGACGCCTGGACCCGGCGCCGGAACCACCCGGAGGAGAACGCGATCTTCAACCAGAACATGACGGTGCAGACCACCGCGATCGCGACCGCGGTGGCGGAGGCCTACGACTTCGCGGACATGTCCACGGTCGTGGACGTGGGCGGGGGACAGGGGAGCCTGCTCGAGGCCGTGCTCACCCGTCACCCCCAGCTCACGGGCACGGTGTTCGACCAGGAGCACGTGGTCGCGACCGAGCCCTCCTCGCCGGCACTGGCGCCGCGCTGGGCATCGGCGAGCGGCAGCTTCTTCGACGACGTGCCGCAAGCCGATGCGCTGGTCCTGAAGTCGGTCCTGCACGACTGGCCCGACGACCGGTGTGTCGACATCCTCCGGGTCTGTGCCCACAACCTTCGCCCGGGGGGCGCCGTACTCGTGGTCGAGAGGCTGTTGGGCCGTGCCGGGTTCGAGGTCGAGGCGGCGTTCTCCGACCTGAACATGCTGGTGATGCCTGGCGGACGCGAGCGCTCCGAGCAGGAGTACGCCGTGCTGTTCGACGCCGCCGGGCTGCGGCTCACCGGCGTGGTCGACACGGCCTCGCAGATGTCGATCGTCGAGGCCCGGGCCGCAACCGGCTGACGGACGGCTCAGGCGGCCCTGGCACGCTCCATCCGGCTCAGGATGTCGGTCCCGATCAGGAGCGCGGCGCGCACGGTCGGGTCACAGCCCGGGTCGGAGGCCATGCCCTGGGCGCGCTCCACGAACGCGTCGTCGGCGACCTGCGGGAACATCCCGAACATCAGCCCGAACACCGCGAGCATGCCCCCGCCCGCGAGGGCCGGGATCTCGTCGAGGAACCGGTCGGCGTACGGCAGCAGCACGTCCTCCTGCTGGGGTTGCCAGAAGGCCCGGACCATGGCCCCGAGCATCGTTCCGGCCGGGATGTTGCGTTTCTCGAAGAGCTCGACCCAGGCCTCGTTCTTGGCCTCGGACTCCGGCCGCGCGGTCCGTACGGCGAGCGCCCGGACGCCTGCGTCGGGGTCGGGGTCGCGGGCGAGCAACGACTCCACGGTCTCCTCGTCGTACTGACCCAGTGCCGCGCGACGCGTCGCCACGCGCCATGCCAGGTCGACGTCGGACCGAGCCGCCTCGTCGAGCCGGGCGAGGTGCTTGGGCGAGGACGCCGCGGCGGCAAGGGTCCGCAGGGCCGAGGTCTGGTGGTCGGGGTCGTCGGCGAGGGTGACCGCCAGCTCGGCGAGCCGTTCGAGCTCGGTCGCGATCCGGTCCGCCGCGCTCCACCGCTGGGCGATCTCGAGGGCGACGTTGAGGAACGCCTCGACGACAGCAGGGCTCTTCTCGCGGGCGAGCACGTCGAGCACGCAGTCGAAGAGCTCGTCGGCGGCCAGCTCGCCGTCGGCCAGCATCTGGAAGCCGGTGACCACGGCCTGCGCCCGGTCCACCGCCTCCGGCAGGTCGGCGGCGCGGTTGAGCAGCACGCGCACCGAAGCCTGGTCCGGGCGGACGGCGGCGAAGGTGTGGTCGGCGGCGTTGAGGAGGTGGAGGTCGGCGTCGGGGAGGTCGATGGGAGTCGAGGTGCCGGCGGTCTCGACGGACGTGGTGCCGACCAGCGCGAGCCCGTGGTCGGAGACGGCGTACGACCCCACGTCCAGCCGGTGCGGTCGCGGCTCGCCGTCGTCCGGTGACGTGGCGGTGATGGTGCCGCCCTCCAGCCGGAGGATGTCGGTGCCGGCGCGGTCCAGCCACGCGACGGTCCAGCCATCGAGGTCACGCCCCGCGGCCTGACCGACCGCCGACATCAGATCGGCGAGCACGGTGTTGCCCCAGGCGTGCTCGCGGAAGTAGCCGCGGAGCCCCTCGACGAACCGGTCCTCGCCCACGAAGGCCATCAGCTGCTTCAGCACGCTGGCGCCCTTCGTGTAGGTGATCGCGTCGAAGTTCGCCATCGCCTGTGCGACGTCCGGTACGTCGCCGCGGATCGGATGGGTGGCCGGAGACATGTCCTGCCGATAGCCGCCCATCTTCCCTCCGGCCAGGAACGTGGCCCACTCGTCGGTGAACTCGGTGCAGTTCACGCCGGCCCAGTTGGACGCCCAGGAGGCGAAGGCCTCGTTCAGCCAGAGGTCGTCCCACCACTTCATCGTCACCAGGTCGCCGAACCACATGTGGGCCATCTCGTGCAGCAGGATCTGTGCCCGCACCGCTCGCTGCCCGTACGTAGGAGTGCTCCGGTAGAGCACGCTGTCGGTCCAGGTCACCGAGCCCCAGTTCTCCATCGCCCCGCCCATGTTGGGCACGAACACCTGGTCGTAGCGCTCCTGCGCGAACGGCTGCCCGAAGCGCTCACCGAAGAACGCCAGCCCGCGGTCGGTGAGGTCGAACAGCTCCTCGGCGTCGCGCTCGAGGAACTGCTGGAGCGACTGTCGGCTGTACAGGCCGAGGTCGTGCCCCCCGCGCTGCGAGCGCAGCTCGTGGAACGGGCCGCCGTTGACCACGGTGACGTACGTCGAGAGCTTCGGGGTGTCGCCGAACGTCCAACGCCGGCCGCCGCCACCGTGATCATCACTGTCGCCGTCGAGGTCCTCGACCCGATCGGGCGCGGAGTTGCTGGTCACCGTCCACGTCTCGTGGGCGTCGACGACGAAGCGGTGCGGCGCCTTCAGGTCGGGCTGGTCGAAGCACGCGAACGCGAAGCGGGCCCGGTCGGGCTCGAAGCTCGACCAGACGTAGACCAGCTTGTCGAGCGGGTCGACGGTCTTGAGGATCGCGGTGCCCGAGTGGGTGTCGGGCTGGGTGTGCGAGACCACCAGCACGTTGTCGGCTCGCAGGCCGGACAGCGGGATCCGGCCGCGCTCGGCCGTCGACGGGTCCAGTGCCTCGCCGTTGAGCGTCACCGAGGAGACGTCGCCGACGCAGTCGACGAACGTGCCGGCCCCGGGCTCTCGACAGGTGAAGGACACCGTCGAGGTGGCCGCCCAGAGCTCGCCCTCGTAGAGGCCGCGCAGGTCGACGTTCACGTCGTACCGGTGCACGTTGATGAGGGCCGCGCGCTCGGCGGCCTCTTCCCGAGTGAGGCTGGCGATGTCGGTCATGCCGCCACCGTACCGTCGAGGTGTCCCGGGTGTTCCACCGTCGTTTTCCTCCGCGTCGTGTCCGGATCGATGCCGGAATCGGTAGGCAATGTCCTTGACTCCACCGGCTACGGCGACGACCCTGCTCCCAAGCCGTTGTGGCTTGCCCCGTCGGAAGGAAGCGCCCCATGTCTTTGTCTCTCAAGCGAACCCTGAGCGTGGGGAGTGCCGCCATCCTGGCAGCGACCCTGACCGCGTGTGGGTCGTCGAACTCGTCGTCGACGGCGACCGACACCGGCGGCAGCACGACCACCACCTCGGGGAGCTATGGGGACTGCAAGATCACCAGCAAGCCCAACAGCATCTCCTTGACGCCGGCCAATGCCGGGACGCTCACCGTGGAGACGACCCTGCCGGCTCCGGGCTGGTGGAACGGCACGACGCCGGAGTCGATCAAGAGCGGCTATGAGTACTGCATGGCGGCCGAGATCGCGAACATGGCGGGTCTGCCGAAGGTCACGGTCAAGAACGTCTCGTTCGACCAGCTGGTGGCCGGGCGCACCAACGACTTCGACCTCGCCCTGGCGGAGATCTCGATCACCCCGGAGCGCGCGAAGGTGGTGGACTTCTCCACGCCGTACTTCGACTCCAACATCGGCGTCTTGATCCAGAAGGGCGCAGACGTCACCGAGGACAACATCACCTCGAAGAGCTGCGCGGCGTACGCCGGCACCACGTCGGTCGACTTCCTGCAGAACGACCTCCACTGCGCCTCGACCAAGATCTACCCCGACTCGCCGACGCTCTACCAGGGTCTGCTGTCGGGCCAGGTCGACGCCGACTTCCTCGACACCGCGATCGTGCTGGCCGAGGCCAAGCAGACCGGCGACAAGCTCGAGGTGGTCGGGCAGTACAAGACCGGTGAGAAGTACGGCGCGATCTACCCCAAGGGCTCGGCCAACGAGGACGCTCTGAACCAGGGCATCCAGACCATGCTCAGCGACGGCACGCTCGACACCCTGTCGAAGGACTACCTCGGTCCCGCCTTCGGTGGCGACCCGTCGTCGGTGCCGATCTGGACCATCAAGTAGTCCTCGGCGGATGAGCGCCGCGAGCCTCGTCACCGAGGAGCTTCAACCGAGTCCGTCGCCCAGCCCGCCACGCTCGGTCTACGGACTGGCCGTGGTGGCGCTGGCGCTCGCCGCGGCCGTGACCGCGGTCATGGTCAAGGGCGCCCTCATGCTGAGGGACTACAACAACGACGGCTGGCTGGCGACCACGGTCGGCGTCGTCCTGGTGGTCCTCAGTCTGTACGCCTGGGTGCCGTGCGCCCGCGCGTTCGTGGGAGCGCGCGAACGTGGGGCGTTGCTGGCCCAGGGCCAGCTGGTGCCGTCCCGCAGGGTCGCCGCCCGGGCGCGCGAGGAAGCGCTCATCTCCATGGGGTACGCCGCGGCGGGCCTCATCGTGGCGGGGCTGCTGATCTTCCTCTTCGCCAACTCCGGGGGGGTCGCGAGCACCTTCTTCGCCATCGACCCGATCAAGCAGTCGTTCCACCAGGTCAGCCACGCGTTCTGGACGAACATCTGGGTGGCGTGCGTCTCCGAGGTGTTGGTCCTGGTCCTCGGACTGCTGGTGGCGATCGTCCGGATGCTCCCCGGACGCGCGGGCATGCCGTTGCGGATGATCGCCATCGTCTACTGCGACGTGTTCCGGGCCATCCCGGCGATCGTGGTGATCTTCCTGATCGTCTTCGGTCTGCCACTGACCGGAGTGCACTTCTTCGTGACGATGTCGACCACCTGGCTGGGCATCATCGCGCTGACCCTGACCTACACCGCCTACGTCTCGGAGGTCTACCGAGCCGGGCTCGCCTCGATCCACCCGAGCCAGAGCGCGGCCGCGCGGTCCCTGGGCCTGAACTACGTCCAGACCCTGCGTACGGTGCTCGTGCCCCAGGCAGTGCGTCGAGTCATCCCGCCGCTCCTCAACGACTTCATCAGTCTGCAGAAGGACACGGCGCTGCTCTCCACGGCGGCCATCTCCGAGGCGTTGCTGGTGTCCAAGCTCTGGGAGTCCCAGCTGTTCAACCTCTCACCCGTGGTCCTGGTCGCGGCGTTCTTCATCGTGATCACGATCCCGCAGGCGCGGTTCGTGGACTACCTCATCGACCGTGACGCGGCCCGACGGGCAGGGAAGTAGCCATGGCGTTCCTCGAGATCGATGACGTCCACAAGTCCTACGGCCACCACGAGGTGCTCAAGGGCGTCACCTTGAACGTCGAGCGACACGAGGTGGTCTGCCTGATCGGTGCCTCCGGCTCCGGCAAGTCGACGCTGCTGCGCTGCGTGAACGCCCTGGAGGACATCCAGCAGGGCGAGATCCGGATCGAGGGTGACACGGTCACCGGGGCGGGCGTCGACCTGAACGCCCTGCGGCGTGACGTCGGCATCGTGTTCCAGAGCTACAACCTGTTCCCGCACATGTCGGTGCTCGACAACGTCATGCTGGCGCCGACCCGGGTCGGCGGTGTGTCCAGGCGGGACGCGGCGGATCGCTCGATGGCGCTGCTGACGTCGGTGGGCATGCAGGACAAGGCGAAGTCGTATCCCGACATGCTGTCGGGCGGACAGCAGCAGCGGGTCGCGATCGTGCGGGCGCTGGCGATGCAGCCGCGGGTGATGCTGCTCGACGAGATCACCGCCGCCCTCGACCCCGAGCTCGTCGGCGACGTGCTCGAGATCGTGCGGGAGCTGGCCCATGGCGGTCTGACCATGCTCCTGGCGACCCACGAGATGGGCTTCGCCAAGGAGGTCGCCTCGCAGGTGTGCTTCCTCGACGCCGGCTCGATCCTCGAGCGCGGCTCGGCGCAGCAGATCTTCGAGGACCCCAAAGAGGAACGGACCCAGCAGTTCCTGAGCCGGGTGGTGAAGTCCGGTCGTCTCTGAGCGGGAGCCGCTCGGTACGGTCGCGGCATGGCTGGTGACCTGAGAGACGTCCCTGAGTCATGGCCGATCGTGGGCACCGAGGACTTCTACCGGACCGACTGGGTGATGGCTTTCCGTCTCGATGAGCTGCACCGTCCCGGAGACGACCCTGGCGACGGCACGGTGTTCCCACGCCTGGTGCTCGAGCACCCCGGAGCAGTGATCGTGCTCGCGGTCGACGACCGACGCCGTGCCTACTGCCTGTGGCAGTACCGCCACCCGGCGCAGCGACGCTTCGTGGAGCTCCCCGCCGGCCTGCTGGACGCGGACGGGGAGTCGTCCGAGGAGACGGCGCGCCGCGAGCTGCGCGAGGAGGCCGGGCTCGAGGCCGACGAGTGGACGCTCGTCGGCACGACGTGGTCGAGCCCCGGCATCAGCGGCGAGGTGATGCACTTCTTCCTCGCCCGTGGCCTCCGAGCCGTCGAGAACGACGACTTCGAACGCAGGCACGAGGAGGCCGACATGTCCGGCGCCTGGGTGCCGGTCGACGACCTGCGCGCCGCCGTGCTCGCCGGCGACGTCGGCGACGGACCCCTGGTGCAGGCACTCCTGCTGGCCGACGCGAAAGGACTGCTGTGACGCCGACCCCCGACAAGCCGGCCATCGGGGCCCTGCTCGCCGACCACCCGGTCATCGACGGCCACAACGACCTGATGTGGACGATGCGTGACCTGAACGACTACGACTTCGAGGCGTACGACGTGGGGGAGCGGCAGACGCAGACCCACACCGATCTGCCACGGATGCGGGACGGGGGAGTGGGAGCGCAGTTCTGGTCGGTGTTCGTGCCGTGCCGCGAGGGCGAGCGATCGGTGACCTCCACGCTCGAGCAGGTGGATGCGACGTACGCCATGATCGCGAGGTACGCCGACCGCCTCGCGCTCGCGACCACCGCCGACGAGGTCGAGGCGGCGTGGCGAGACGGTCGGATCGCCTGCCTGATGGGTGCCGAGGGTGGGCACCAGATCGCGGAGTCGCTCGCGGTGTTGCGCATGTACCACCGGCTCGGCATCCGCTACCTCACGCTCACCCACAACGACAACGTGTCGTGGGCCGACTCCGCGACCGACGAGCCGGTACTCGGCGGCCTCAACGACTTCGGCCGCGACGTCGTCCGCGAGATGAACCGGATCGGCATGCTGGTCGATCTGTCCCACGTCAGCCACGACGTCATGCGAGACACCTTGGACACCGCGACCGCGCCGGTGATCTTCAGCCACTCCTCGGCGTACGCGGTGTGCGACCACCCGCGCAACGTGCCCGACGACGTCCTGGCCCGACTCGCCGGCAACGGCGGAACGTGCCTGGTCACCTTCGTCCCGCGTTTCGTGAACCAGGCGGTGCGCGACTGGGCCCGCGGTGCCGAGGTGCGCGCCGTGGCCGAAGGCGTCGACCCACGGGACATCCCGGCCCTGCAGGCGGTCGAGAAGGCGTACCAGGAGGAGGTGCCGCACCCTCCGGCGTACCTGTCCGACGTCGTCGCTCACCTCGAGCACGTGCGCGACGTGGCAGGCATCGACCACATCGGGCTCGGCGGTGACTACGACGGCGTCGACTGGCTCCCCGAGGGCCTGGAGGACGTGACCGGCTACCCACGCCTGTTGGCGGCCCTGCGCGACCGCGGCTGGTCCGACGACGACCTCGCCAAGGTGACCTGCCGCAACGTGCTGCGCACCATGCGAGCGGCGGAGGACGTCGCCACCGGTGGGTGACCGTGGGGTGCCGCCCAGGAGCGTGGCCCGGGTCACATGCGGATAGTGTCGTGATCGGTCCCCGTACCCGAGGCGGGCCGGAGTGTGAGGAGTGAGCCCCGTGAAGGTCGGCGTCCCCAAGGAAGTCAAGAACAACGAGTACCGCGTGGCGATCACGCCGATCGGCGTCCATGAGCTCACCGCGCACGGCCACGACGTGTACGTCGAGAAGAGCGCCGGCCTCGGCTCGCTGATCGAGGACAGCGAGTACGAATCGGCCGGGGCGAAGATCCTCGACAGCGCCGACGAGGTCTGGGGCAACGCCGAGATGGTACTCAAGGTGAAGGAGCCCGTCGCCGAGGAGTACCACCGGATGCACGAGGGTCTGACCCTCTTCACCTACCTCCACCTCGCCGCCGACAAGCCACTCACCGACGAGCTGATCACCCGCAAGGTCACCGGCATCGCCTACGAGACGGTCCAGCTTCCGTCCGGTGGGCTGCCGCTGCTCTACCCGATGTCCGAGGTCGCCGGGTGCCTGGCCCCTCAGGTCGGCGCGCACTCGCTGATGAAGGCGCAGGGCGGGCGGGGCGTCCTGATGGGCGGCGTGGGCGGCGTCGCCAACGCCAAGGTCGTGATCATCGGGGCCGGCGTCTCCGGGCAGAACGCCGCCAACATCGCCCTCGGCATGGGTGCCGACGTGACCCTGCTCGACACCGACCTCGACAAGCTGCGGATGTCTTTCTGGCGCTACAACAACCGCGTACACGGCATCGCCTCGTCTCAGCTGGCGATCCGCCAGCAGGTGATGGAGGCCGACATGGTGATCGGAGCCGTGCTGATCCCCGGTGCCGCCGCACCGAAGCTGGTCAGCAACGAGCTGGTGTCGCAGATGAAGCCGGGCTCGGTGCTGGTCGACATCGCCGTCGACCAGGGCGGCTGCTTCGAGGACACCCACGCCACGACTCACTCCGACCCCACGTACGAGGTCCACAACTCCATCTTCTACTGCGTCGCGAACATGCCCGGCGCGGTGCCGAACACCTCGACGTACGCCCTCACCAACGCGACGATGCCGTACGCCGTCGCGCTGGCCGACAAGGGCTGGGTGCGGGCCTGCCGTGACGACCACTCGCTCGCGCTCGGGCTCAACACCCACGGCGGGAAGCTCACCAACGCACCGGTCGGCGAGGCGACCGGCATCGACGCGGTCGCCCTCGACGAGGTCCTCGCCGCCGGCTGAGCGCGGGCGGCACAGATCGGGACCACCGTGGCCGACCTCGCCCTCGCCGTGCGCACCTACCTCGATCACCTGACGGTCGAGCGCGGGTTGGCGGCGAACACCCTGACGTCGTACCGGCGGGACCTGCGTCGATACCTCGGCTTCCTCGGCGAGGCCGGCATCGAGGACGTCGACGCGGTCACCGAGGCGACGGTCTCGGCGTTCCTGATGCGGCTCCGCGAGGGCGATGCCGAGCATCCGCCGCTCTCGGCGACCTCGGCGGGCCGCACCGTCGTCGCGGTTCGGGGTTTCCACAAGTTCTGCGTCGTCGACGGGCTCGCCGGGCACGACCCCGCGGCCGCCGTACGCCCGCCGGCACCGGCACGTCGCCTGCCGAAGGCGCTGCCGCTCGGCGATGTCGAGTCGATCCTGGACGCCGCAGGCTCGGCCGGTACGACGCTCGCCCTGCGAGACCGGGCACTGCTCGAGGTGCTGTACGGCACGGGTGCCCGGATCAGTGAAGCGGTCGGCCTCGACGTGGACGACGTGGACCGGGTCGACGCCACGGTCCTGCTCCGCGGCAAGGGCGGGAAGGAGCGGCTCGTCCCGATCGGCTCCTTCGCGCTCGACGCTGTCGACGCCTATCTGACCCGGGCCCGGCCCGAGCTCGCGTCGGCGGGAAGCCCGGATCGGGCCGGGGCGCTCTTCCTGAACGCCCGGGGTGGCCGGCTCTCGCGCCAGTCGGCCTGGACCGTGCTCGTCAAGGCCGCTGACCGGGCAGGGGTGACGCGTGACGTTTCCCCGCATACGCTGAGACACTCATTTGCTACGCATCTGCTCGAGGGGGGAGCAGACGTGCGAGTGGTCCAGGAGCTTCTGGGCCACGCCTCGGTGACCACCACCCAGATCTACACGCTGGTCACCGTGGACAACCTGAGGGAGGTGTTCGCAGCTGCTCACCCGCGCGCGCGTTGAGCGCCGACCTAGTCATTTCGAGCCATGGGCGTACCCCGTTTGGCCTACTTCTTTGCCAATCGCATCTCGTCGATCCCATCGGACTCCTATCGTGGCAGCGCCGGGCGGCACAGCCCGACCATCGCTGACCTCGGTCGGAGATGCGGGTTCGACTCAATTCTCTCTGGAGTACCGTTGAGAAAGATTCGCCGTGACGCCACCTCGGGCGCGTTCTCAGCCTTTCGCGTATCTGAGTGGTCGGTCCGCCGCAAGGTCGTGGCCGTCCTCGCGATCCCGGTCATCCTGGCGGCCGTGTTCGGTGGCCTCCGCGTGTCAACCGAGCTGTCGGACGCCAACTCCTACTCCACCAACAAGCAGCAGGCGACCGTGCTCGGTCCCACCATCGCCTACCTGAGCGCCACCCAGCGCCTCGCGCTCCCGTCCGCCCTGTCCGACAAGATGGGTGAGAGCCAGGGCGACGCGAAGGCGGCGTACTCGACGGCCTCGACGAACCTCAAGAAGGCCGCATCGGACGCCGCGCTGACGAGCAAGCAGAACGCCGACGTGACCAACATGCTCCAGATCGGCGAAACGCTGGCGAGCGGCTCGGGCACCGGCATCACCGCGACGGCGCCCGTGCAGCTGAGCGAGATGAACCGGCTGACCGCCTCCCTGATCAACTCGACCCTGAACACGCAGGGCACCCCGGACCCGAGGGTCCAGGCGCTGGTCCAGTCGCTCGACGGCCGGCTGTCGCTGGTCAAGCAGCAGCTGCTGATCGAGAGCAACAACCAGCAGGCATCGCTCCTCGGGGCGGTGTGGCTCGCGGCCGAGATCGGCGTGGAGGGCACGGCCCTCGACAACCTGCAGGGCCTCGAGACCGGCCGCCGCATCTCTCTGCTGAGCTCTGCCAACGGCACCCGCCTGGGTCTGGCCACGAGCAACAAGGTGTCCGACCTCGCGGCCACGCCCAGGATGTTCGCGATGTACGACGGCCTCAACCAGCGACTGCTGAGCGACATCCAGGGCAAGGTGGCGACGAATGCCTCCGATGCCAAGTCGCGAGCACTGACCGACGCGGCCATCATCCTGAGCGCCCTGCTGGCGTCGCTGCTACTGGCCCTGTTCGTCGCTCGTGCCCTGATCGTGCCGCTGCGCAAGGTGCGGTCCGGTGCGCTCGAGGTCGCCAACGAGCAGCTGCCCGAGACCGTCGCCCGGATCCGGTCCGGCAAGGCGCCCGAGGAGATCACCCCGATCCCCGTGCACAGTCACGAGGAGCTCGGCCAGCTGGCCCGCGCTGTCGACGACATGCACAAGCAAGCGGTGAACCTGGCCACCGGTGAGGCGCAGCTCCGGACCCAGGTCAGCGCCATGTTCGTGACGCTCTCACGCCGCAACACGACACTGGTCAACCAGCAGCTCGCGCTGATCGAGTCGCTGGAGCAGGACGAGGAGGACCCGCAGCGCCTCGAGCAGCTGTTCAGCCTCGACCACCTGGCCACCCGCATGCGCAGGACGGCCGAGAGCCTGGTGATCCTCGGTGGTGCCGAGGGCCGGACGGCGGGCTTCGAGGAGCTCAGCGTCTCGGACGTCATCCATGCGGCCGTCTCGGAGGTCCAGGATTACCAGCGGGTGCGCATCGACGTCGCTCCGGACCGGATGATCGTCGGTCGTGCCGCGTCCGACATCGTCCACCTGATGGCGGAGCTCATCGACAACGCCCTGTCGTACTCGCCTCCGGGCAGCCCGGTCACGATTCAGGCGGCCGAGGACGGCGGCAAGGTCGAGATCGAGATCATCGACAACGGCCTGGGGATGGCCGGCGACGCGCTCGCCTATGCCAACGAGTCCCTCAAGACCGGAGGCGAGGTCACCATCGACACCGCCCGCCGGATGGGTCTGTTCGTGGTCAGCCGCCTCGCGGAGGAGCACGGCCTGAAGGTCAAGCTGCGCCGCAACGCGAACGGCGGCGGCATCATCGCCTCGATCCTCCTGCCGGCAGACGTCTTGGTCCTGGACGGTCCGGTCCAGCACGTCTCGGTCCTGGACGCTCCCGAGACCGTGGAGGAGCCGGTTGCCCCCGTGGTCGCCGAGGAGCCCGAGGAGGAGTACGACCCCTACCTCGAGCGCATCGAGGACGCGATCGCAGCCGTCACCGGTCTCCCGCGCCGCCGGCCGGGCCAGGCCGGGCCGCCTCAGCCTCAGCCCGCAGCCCCGGCCGCGTCCGTCGGGATGTTCGACGCCCCGCCGAGCCCGGAGCTGCCGGCCGCCTTCGAACCGACCGAGCTGCCGAGCCTGACCGACGACCGGTCCGAGGACGAGGAGCGCGAGCCGATCGCTCTCCCGGCTGCCGTTCGCGCGGACGCCGATGACGCACTCGCCGACGTCGTCACGCCCGAGTTCGGAGCCGAGCGTGACCCTGCCGCCGCGCTTGACGGCGACATCGTGGCCGAAGAGCCCGTGGGGGAGGCCGCCGACGAACCCGAGCAGCTCACCGCATGGTCCGAGGAACCCGTCGAGGAGCCCGACCACGCGGACCAGCACGAGGACGGGCCGGTGCAGGTCGCCGAAGCGAGCCACTGGGGCGACGCGTCCTCGTCCGAGCCGGTGGACGCCCCCGCGCCGGACGAAACGTTGGAGCCGGTCGAGGCGCCCGAGCAGATCGTCGCCGCGGCAGACGTGCCGGAGGAGACGCCGGTCTCGGAGTCCCCGATCCGGCTGCAGATCCGTCGCCCGTTGTCCGCGGCGCCGGCGGCCACCGCCCTCGAGGGCGACTTCGTCGACGACACCGAGCAGTCGGACGACTCGACCATCTTCGGTGAGCTCCGCTCGAACTGGCTGAGCGACGAGGACGAGGAGCGGGAGGAGGCGTGGACGCCGAGCGAGGCGGACCAGGGCTGGAACGCCGCCGAGCGTGCCGAGAGCGCCGATCCCGATGGCACCACCCGCGCCGGTCTGCCGGTACGCCGTCCGGGCGGCCGCCTGGTCCCCGGCGGCCTCTCGCAGGACGCAGCCAAGGTCGTCCGTGACCCGGAGGCCATTCGCAACCGCCTCGCCGCGCATGCGGCGGGCGTGTCCCGTGGCCGTGCGGCCGCGGCGGCAGAACCTTTCACCGACGACTACGCGCACGAGGAGACTGGACCAGCATGACCGAGAGCCTCCAGGCAGAGATGACCGCCGTCGAGACCGAGAGCCGAGAGCTCGACTGGGTCGTGAACAGATTCGTCGACAGCGTCTCTGGCGCCGCGCACGCCGTACTGGTGTCCGCCGACGGCCTGCTGATGGCCGCCAGCGGCCGGCTGCCGGCCGATCGTGCCGAGCAGGTGGCGGCGGTCTCGTCCGGTCTGGCCAGCCTGGCCACCGGTGCCGCGCGCCTCTTCGACGGCGGCGCGGTGATGCAGACCATCGTCGAGATGGAGAACGGCTTCATGCTCCTGATGAGCGTGGGTGACGGGTCGCACCTGGCGGTGCTGACCCAGGCCACCGCCGACATCGGCCAGGTGGGGTACGAGATGGCCCTCCTCGTCGAGCGTGTCGGGCAGATGGTGCAGGCCCAGGCCCGGGCGCACGGGGTGTAGGGGGGATGAGATGGCAGACGAACCCGAGGTCGAGCAGATGCACGCCAGCCCCCCGGCTGCGCGCATCGTCCGACCGTATGCACTGACGGCGGGACGAACCCGCACCGCGGTCGACCTCCCGCTGGAGGCGACGCTGCGGTTGGACACCAGCGCCACGCGACGTGCTTGGGCCGACGACGTCCAGGGGAAGATCATCGGGGTCCTCGACACCCGGTCGGTCGCCGAGGTCTCGGCCTTGGTCCAACGCCCCATCGGTGTCGTGCGGGTACTGCTCGGAGATCTCGTTCAGCAGGGATTCGTCCACGTACAGGCGACCCTGACCGAGACCTCCACCGACGACGAACGTTTCGACCTCCTCGAAAGGACCCTCCGTGGACTCCGTGCTCTCTAACGCTTCCCCTGGCGTCAGCCGCACCGCCGCCTCGACGAAGATCGTCATCGCCGGCGGCTTCGGCGTGGGCAAGACCACCCTGGTGGGCTCCGTCTCGGAGATCGTGCCGCTCCGTACCGAAGCCCTGGTCACCAACGAGTCGGTGGGTGTCGACGACCTGGCTCAGACTCCGGCCAAGTCGACCACCACGGTCGCGATGGACTTCGGTCGCATCACCCTGGCCGAGGACCTCGTCCTCTACCTCTTCGGGACGCCGGGTCAGAAGCGCTTCTGGTTCATGTGGGACGACCTGGTGCGGGGTGCCATCGGTGCGATCGTGCTGGTCGACACCGCGCGTCTCGACGCGGCGTTCGCTCCGCTGGACTACTTCGAGTCGAAGAACGTGCCGTTCATCGTCGCGGTCAACGAGTTCGAGGGCAGCTCGCGCTACCCGCTGCACGAGATCGCCGAGGCCCTCGCACTGCGAGACGACGTCCCGCTGATCACCGTCGACGCGCGGGACCGCGACTCGGCGAAGAGGGCGCTGATCCGGATCACGGAGTTCTCTCTCACCCGACTCGCCACGGCGCAGCGCACCGCCTGACGGCCGCGTCGGCGGGCGGCGAAACACCTGCGGTTTGGTCCCAAACCGCAGGTTCTGTCGGCGTGTCGTTGCGGTTTGGGACCAAACCGCAACAGTTCGGAGCTCTGGATCGGGGATGGACTCGCGGCTCGACCCCGCTCCGTCGGCTCACTCGGTGAGGCGGCGTACGTCGTACCGGCCCTCGGCGAAGCCCTGCCGGACGACCTTCTTGTCGAACTTGCCGACCGAGGTGCGCGGGACCTCGTCGATGAACGCCCACGCGTCGGGCAGCTGCCACTTCGCGAATGACCGGGCGAGGTGGGAGCGGAGCTCCTCGGGCGTCACGGTCGCGCCCTCACGGACCACGACGGTGGCCAGCGGGCGTTCCTGCCACTTCTCGTCGGGGATGCCGACGACCGCCGCCTCGACGACGTCGGGGTGGCCCATCAGGGCGTTCTCGAGGTCGACCGACGAGATCCACTCGCCGCCGGACTTGATCACGTCCTTGGCGCGGTCGCTGAGCGTGATGTAGCCGAGTGGGTCGAGGTGTCCGACGTCGCCGGTGCGCAGCCACCCGTCGTGGAACTTCTGGTCGGCCTTCTCGCTGTCCGCGTCGTCGGGGTGGTAGTAGCCGCCGGTGACCCACGGTCCACGCACCTCGAGCTCACCGACGGACGTCCCGTCCCACGGGAGCGTGCCGCCGTCGTCACCGACGATCCGGCCTTCGACGCCGCACAGCAGTCGGCCCTGGGTGCCCCGGTAGGCCCACTGGTCGTCCCCCTCGACGCCCGCCGGGACGAGGCCGGCCGACGCTACCGGCGAGGTCTCGGTCATGCCCCAGGCCTGCCGGATGTACAGGCCGTGGCGCTCCTGGAGGCCCCGTTGGAGCGCGACGGGGACGGCCGAGCCGCCGCAGAGGATCAGGCGGAGAGAGTCGAGCCGGACGCCCTCGTGCCCGTCGAGGTAGGACAGTACGTCGTTCCAGACCGTCGGGACGGCGCCCGAGACGGTGGGGCGGCTGGCCTGGATGAACCGGACGAGCGGCTCTGCCTGCAGCCAGCGGTCGGGCATGCACAGCGACGCGCCCGTCATCACCGCGGCGTACGCCAGACCCCAGGCGTTCGCGTGGAACATCGGCACGATCGGGAGGACCCGGTCGTGGAAGTCGAGGCCGGCGGCGTTGCCGGTGCTCACCGCCAGCGAGTGCAGCCACGCGGACCGGTGGCTGTAGACAACGCCCTTCGGGTTGCCGGTGGTGCCGCTGGTGTAGCACATCGCCGCGGCCGAGCGCTCGTCGATCTCCGGCCACGCGAAGGTCTCGGGTTGGTCGGCGAGCACGTCCTCGTAGAGCAGCACCTCCTTGCCGGCGGCGCGCAACGAGTCCAGATCCGCGGCGGCCGCGTCGGGTCCGGAGACGAGGACGTGGGTGACGGTCTCGAGCTTCGGCAGCTCCTTGGCGAACAGGGGGACCAAGGTGTCGTCGACGATCACGACGCGGTCCTCGGCGTGGTTGGCGATGTAGACCAGCTGCTCGGGGAAGAGGCGGATGTTGAGCGTGTGCAGCACCGCACCCATCGCCGGGACGGCCAGGTAGGCCTCGAGGTGCTCGGCGTTGTTCCACATGAACGTCGCGACGCGTTGGTCGCCGTCCACACCGAGGCCGCGTAGGCCGTGTGCGAGCCGGGCCGCTCGCCCGCCCACCTCGGCGTACGTGCGGCTGCGTGTGCCCTCCGTGGTCGCGGTGACCACCTCGGAGTCGCCGTGCACGGCCGAGCCGTGCGCCAACACCGATCCGATCGTGAGCTGGGCGTCCTGCATGGTGCTCTTCACGGAGTCTCCTGGCGATCGGCGTACGTGTCGCTCACATCTTGCATCCGCGTCGGTCACCGCGCACCTGCTTCCTATGCTGGCTGCGTGACGATCGCGCTCCGCCTCCTCGACGAGGTGTCGTACGGCGGTGAGCCGATCGCCGGCGCGCGTTCCGCTGACCTCCTGGCCGCGCTGGCCCTCCATCGGTCCGGGCTGTCCGACGCCCGGCTGCTCGAGGAGGTGTGGGCCGAGCAGGCGCCGAACCCCAAGGCGCTGCAGGTACAGGTCTCCCGAGTCCGGGCGCAGTGCGGGGCGAGCGTCGTCGAACGGTACGACGGCGGCTACCGGCTCGGCCTCGGCGAGGACGCCGTCGACGCCTGGCTGGCCGAGTCCCTCGTGGAGTCGGCCCGGAAGGCGCTTCTCGACGACCCGCAGGAGGCGCTGGCAAACGCGGTCGCCGCGGACGCCCTGATCTGCGGGCTGGCCACGGTGGACGGCGAGGGACCGCTGGCCGACGTACGTCGTCACGTGCTGGCACTGGGCCCGGGCCTGGGCCGTACGCACGCCCTGGCACTCGCGCGTTCCGGGCGCGACGCGGATGCGGTCGCGGGACTGCAGCAGGCGCATGCGGCGGATCCCGATGACACCGAGGTGCTCGACGCGCTGTTGCGCGCCGAGGCGGCGGCGTCAGGGGCGCCGGTCGCCCTGTCCCGGTACGACGCGTATCGCAGGGACCTCGCCGAGCGGCTGGGCGTCGATCCCGATCCGGCTCTGAAGAGGGTCCACCAGGAGCTGCTCGCGTCGGACGATCCCGTGCGCAGCGGAGTGCGGTACGACCCCGACGAGCTGCTCGGACGTGCCGAGGACCTCGCCGGCCTGCGGTCGCTGGTCCGCAGCGGCCGGCTGACGACGATCCTCGGGCCGGGAGGGCTCGGGAAGACCCGCGTGGCGCACGTCCTCGCCCGCGAGGCGAGCCAGTCGCGGGTGCACTTCGTCGAGCTGGTCGGCATCTCCTCACCGAATGATGTGGTCTCGGAGGTCGGCTCCGCGCTGGGGGTCCGGCACTCGGTGACGGGCCGGCGCACCCTCACCCCCGCGCAGCAGGCGGACGTCCGCCCCCGGATCGCCCAGGAGCTCGACTCCGTCCCGACCCTGCTCGTCCTCGACAACTGCGAGCACGTGCTCGACGCCGTCGCCTCGCTGGTCGCGTTCCTCCTCGTGACGACCCGCGACCTCCGCGTCGTCACCACGAGTCGCGCGCCGCTCGGCATCGCGGCCGAACGGGTCTTCCCGCTCAGCCAGCTCGCCGCCCCCGACGGCGCCGAGCTGTTCCGGCGCCGGGCGCGCGCCGTACGACCGGACGCCGAGCTGCCCGACGACCTCGTCACGGAGATCGTGGCGCGGCTGGACGGGCTTCCGCTCGCGGTGGAGCTCGCCGCCGCGCGGGTGCGCACGATGTCGGTCGACGAGGTACGCCGCGCGCTCGACGACCGCTTCGCGTTGCTCCGCGGCCGCGACCGGTCGGCCCCGGCCCGACACCAGACCCTGACTGCGGTGATGGGCTGGTCGTGGGACCTGCTGGCCGAGGACGAGAAGCGCGCACTGGCCTGGCTCTCGGTGTTCCAGGACGGCTTCTCCGCCGACGGCGCCCGCGACCTGCTCGGCCACGCCGGTGCCGACCTGGTCGAGGCGCTGGTCGACCAGTCGCTGGTCGGCGTGGCCGAGCACCACCGCGCGGCCCGCTACCGGATGCTCGAGACCGTCCGTGAGTTCGCCGCCTTGCGCCTCGCCGAGCTCGGCGAGACCGACGCCGCGCGGGAGGCGTTGACCACCTGGGCGGTCGAGACTGCCGATCGGCAGGGAGCAGAGCTGTTCGGGCCGCGGCAGGTGGAGGCCGTCGACCTGCTCGACTCGGAGGAAGCCAACCTGGCTGACGTCCTGCGGCGGCTGCTCCTGGCCGGCGACGCGCCCCGAGGCGTGCGGATGCTCGCCGCGCTGGGCGGCCTGTGGTCGGTAACCGGGAACTTCCCCCGCTTCCTGGCCATGGCCGACCTGGCCGAGCAGGTGCTGGTCTCGTGGGTGCCTCCGCCCGAGCTCGAGGAGGTGACGACGGACGCGGTTGCCCTGGTGACGGTGCACCTCGGCTTCATGCGCCCAGACGGCGTCTCCGACCTCGCCGCCACCCTGGCCCGGCTGCCCGAGCCTCGTCACCCGTGGAGCCGGATCGCCCGCGCGATGTTCGTGGACGCAGTTCCGCCCGACGGCCGTCGCGATGCCGTCCTGGCGCTCACCGACGACCTTGATCCGCGCACGGCCGCGATGGCCTGGCAGTGGGCGGCGATCCTGGCCGAGAACGAAGGGGCCATCGAGGAGGCGGCGGAGTACCTCGAGCGGGCCCTGGCCATGGTGGGGACCGACACCACGGCCTGGGAGATCGCCTCGCTCAACACCCAGGCGGCCAACCAGGCGCTCAACACCGACGACATCGCCAAAGCCGAACGACATGCGCGCATCGCGATCCCGCTCCACGAGAGCCTCCATGCCGACGAGGAGGCCGCGACGATGCGCGCCAGCCTGGCCCTGTCCGCCGTACGCCGCGGTCGGCTGGACGAGGCGGAGCGGCTCCTCGACGAGATCGGGGACGTCCGTCCCGCCGACGTGACCGCCGACCTTCTGATCTCACAGGTACGCGCCGAGATCCTCCTTCGACGAGGTGACACGGAAGCCGGGCTGCAGGCGTTGGACGGCTGTCTGGAGACGAGCCTGGCCTGGGGATTCCTGGACCTCTCCTTCGACGGGCTGGAGCCTTGGACGCTGATCCCCCTGGCCACCGACCTCGCTGCCCACGCGCGTTTCGCGGAGACGCCCGGTCGCCTCGCGCGCGGGGCCGAGCTGGCGACCGAGACCCGGGAGCTGCTGGGGCGCCTGGGCACGATGGCCGACTCCGCCGTCGACTACCCCGTCACCGGGATGGCTGCGCACGCGCTCGCCCGGTGGCTGCTCCGCCACGAGGCCGACCGCGACCCGGAGCCCGCCGTCCGCCTGCTCGCTCTCGCCGCCCGGTTCGGGTACAACCGGTGGTTCCCGGCGATGGCCTGGGAACCGGTGGCGACCATGGCCGACGACGCAGCCCCCGGCCTCCTGGCCGTCGTCCTCGAGGAGTACGGCGACCGCAAGGGCCGGGAGCTGCGCCCCGAGGCCGAGCGGGTGCTGGCCCTGCTGGGTGTCACATCTTCCGAGTGAAGCTGCGGACCGAGAGCGGCGCGAAGATCGCCACGACGATCGCGCAGCCGAGCAGCGCCCAGCCGGCGTTGGCGGTGATCTGGCCCTGGTTGGCCAGGTCGCGGATCGCGGAGATGATGTGCGAGACCGGGTTGGCGTCCGCGAACGCCTGCAGCCATCCCGGCATCGTGCTCGTCGGCACGAACGCGTTGGACAGGAAGGTCAGCGGGAACATCACCATCAGGGAGATCGCCTGGACGCCTTGGGCGCTGCGCCCGATGGTGCCGAACCAGGCGAAGATCCAGGCCATGGACCAGCCGGCGAAGGTCGCGAACACGATCGCGGCGACCACGCCCAGGACGCCACCGCCGGGGCGGTAGCCGAGGAGCACGATCCCGGTCGCGAACGTCAGGGTGCTGGCGATCGCGTAGCGCAGCATGTCGGCGACCATCGGACCGGCCAGGGGCGCGATCCGCGCGATCGGGAGCACCTTGAACCGGTCGAAGACGCCCTTGTCGATGTCCTCGCGGAGCTGGACGCCGGTGGCGACGCAGGCGGTCAGGACGGTCTGGCCGACCAGACCGGGGATGATCACCGGGTTGTATCCGCTCACGCTGCCGGCGACGGCGCCGCCGAAGATGCCGGCGAACATGGCGGTGAACAGCAGCGGTTGCAGGGTCACGTCGAACATCTGCTCGAAGTTGCGACGCATCTTCATCGTGGCCCGCCAGGCCAGCGTCATGGTCTGGGCGGCGGTGTCGCGCAGCCCGACCCGGGTGGACAGGCCCTCGGCGGGGTTGCGCAGGGCGGTGGTGAGAGCGGTCATCGGACGGCCTCCAGCTCGGGTGACGTGGTGTCGGTGTGGTCGTCGTCGCTCGCGGCGCCATGTCCGGTGAGGACCATGAACACCTCGTCGAGCGACGGCTTCTGGACGTTGAAGGAGTCGATGGCGATGCCGCGCTCGCGCAGCGTCACCAGGACTTCGACGGCCTGCTCGCTGCGCTGCAGCGGCAGGGAGAGACGGCGGGACTCGGGCGAGAGGGACGCCTGCTCGCCGAGCAGGCGAGCGGCGATCTCGCCGGCCGCCGGGATCTGGTGCGGGTCGACCAGGCCCAGCGTGAGCGTCGACGTCCCGACCGAGGCCTTCAGCTCGTCGGAGGTCCCCTCGGCGACCTTCACGCCGTGGTCGATCACCGCGATCCGGTCGGCCAGCTGGTCGGCCTCGTCGAGGTACTGAGTGGTCAGCAGCACCGTGCACCCGTTCGCGACCAGGTCGCGGATCGTGTCCCACATCTGACCGCGCGTGCGCGGGTCGAGGCCGGTGGTCGGCTCGTCGAGGAAGATCAGCGGCGGTCGGGTGATCAGGCTGGCGGCCAGGTCGAGGCGCCGCCGCATGCCGCCCGAGAACGCCGAGATCGGCTTGCTGGCCGCCTCGGTCAGGGCGAACTGCTCGAGCAGGCTCGCCGCGGTCGAACGGGCCTTCGGCTTGGAGATGCCTTGCAGCCTGGCGAAGAGCAGCAGGTTCTCGGTCGCGGTCAGGTTCTCGTCGACGGACGCGTACTGGCCGGTGACGCCGAGCAGCTGACGCACGAGGTGCGGCTCACGGCGTACGTCGTGACCGAAGATCTCGCCGCGGCCGCCGTCGATCGGCAGCAGGGTCGCGAGCATCTTCAGCATGGTGGTCTTGCCGGCGCCGTTCGGACCGAGGACCCCGAAGACCTGGCCCTGACGGACCTCGAGGTCGACGTGGTCGACGGCGCGCTGCGTACCGAAGCTCTTGACCAGGCCCTCGGCCCGGACTGCGGGTGTGGTCTCGTTCATGGCTCCAGCGTGCAAGCCGACGGTTTCAGCGCGGTTTCAGCACGCCTACGCCGACTTTCACGGGCCGGCGGCGCCCGCAGCACTAGCCTGAGCGCATGGCCGAGGTCCGTCCGCGCCGCGCCCGCGCCCCGCGCTGGGAGCCGCTGACGGTCGGCATCGACATCGGCGGTACCAAGGTGCTCGGCGCGGTCGTGGACTCGGCGGGCGAGATCATCGCCCTGGACCGCCGTCCGACGGAGGGACACGACGTCCGCAAGGTCGAGGACACGATCGTCGACGTGGTCGCCGGCTTCGCCCGGGAGTACGACGTGGCCGCGGTCGGCATCGGCGCCGCCGGCTTCGTCGACGTGACCCGCACCGTGGTGATGTTCTCGCCCCATCTGAACTGGCGCCGTGAGCCGCTGCGGGCGCGGGTCGCCGAGCGGGTGCGGCTCCCCGTGGTGGTCGACAACGACGCCAACACCGCTGCGCTGGCGGAGTGCCGCTTCGGCGCCGGCCGTGGTCATCGCTTCGTGCTCTGCGCGACCCTGGGTACCGGCATCGGCGGTGCCCTGGTGCTCGACAACCGCGTCTACCGCGGTGCCAACGGCATGGCGGGGGAGTTCGGCCACATGCAGGTCGTGCCCGACGGACACCGCTGCGAGTGCGGCAACCGCGGCTGCTGGGAGCAGTACGCCTCGGGCAACGCCCTGGTCCGCGAGGCGCGCGAGCTCGTGCGGTCGACGTCGCCGATGGCTCGGCACCTCCGCTCGGTCGTGGACGGCGATGCGGACGCGCTCGACGGTCCCCAGATCACCCAGGCGGCTCGCGACGGAGACCCGTTGTCGATCGAGCTGCTCGCCGACGTCGGCCGGTGGCTCGGCGTCGGCCTGGCCGGCATGGCCGCTGCCTTCGACCCCGGCTGCATGATCATCGGCGGCGGGCTGTCCGACGCCGGCGATCTGTTGATCGACCCCACCCGGCGCGCGTTCTCCCGGTCGTTGACCGGCCGCGGGCACCGCGAGGAGCCGGTGATCGTCCGAGCCGAGCTCGGCCCGAACGCCGGCTTCATCGGGGCGGCCGACATGGCCCGGTCGGCGGCACGCCGCTCGCGTCGGGGCCGGGTACGCCGTGCCCGCGACGGCCGGCCCTTGCGGCGTCTCTTCGAGCGCCCGGGACCCTCCGAGGGGTCCTGACTGGTCCGTACCAGATGTGCACAACCTTGTGCACAGGCCAGGGGTCGCTTGTGCACTCCCCGGCGCGCTCGTGCACACGCTGTGCACAGATTTGGCCCGGTGCCTGGGGGATTCCCGGAACCGGTAGAGATCCTTCGGCGCGCCCTCCTACAGTCGCGCCGTACCTCGGGCACTATGTCGCAAAGTCGACAAATTGCCGACACGTTTGCTCAGCACACGACACCTGGAGAGCACACATGCCTGGGATCTTCTCGCGCGGCCATTCCGGAGCCAACGCACCCGTGATCCCGCCGAAGGTCCCGACCCCCGGCCCCGAGGCGCCGGTCGAGGAGGCCCCGGACTCCCTGTCCGCGCCGGTGCCCTTCGTCCGCCCGAGCGACGAGGAGCCTGTCGCGGCCGACGTCGACGAGGTCGGCGGCGGCGTGGCGGTGGACGAGATGGTGGACGAGATGGTGGACGAGATGGTGGACGAGGTGGCGGAGGTGGTGCTCGGCCCGACCGGCCGGCCGGTGCCGGTGTTCCCCGATCCGAAGCCGCTGACCACCCACGGTCAGGCGCGGGTGATGTCGATGTGCAACCAGAAGGGCGGGGTCGGCAAGACCACGACCACGATCAACCTCGGCGCCGCGCTGGCGGAGTTCGGCCGCAAGGTGCTGCTGGTCGACTTCGACCCGCAGGGGTCGCTGTCGGTCGGCCTGGGTCTCAACCCCCACGAGATCGAGCAGACCGTCTACAACCTGCTGATGGACCGCAACGTCACCCTCGCGGACGTCATCGTCCCGTCCGGCGTCCCGGGCATGGACCTGCTGCCCTCCAACATCGACCTGTCGGCCGCGGAGGTCCAGCTCGTGCACGAGGTGGCCCGCGAGCAGACGCTGCAGCGGGTGCTCGGCCCCGCGATCGAGCAGTA
Organism: Nocardioides sp.; assembly: GCF_036493135.1. GTDB lineage: Bacteria > Actinomycetota > Actinomycetes > Propionibacteriales > Nocardioidaceae > Nocardioides. Next base: position 34,478 of record NZ_DASXQG010000020.1, read on the forward strand.
CGACGTGATCCTGATCGACTGCCAGCCGTCCCTGGGCCTGCTCACGGTGAACGCGCTGACCGCCTCCGACGGCGTGATCGTCCCGCTCGAGTGCGAGTACTTCGCGCTCCGCGGTGTCGCGCTGCTCAAGACCACGATCGACAAGGTCAGGGAGCGGCTGAACCCGCGCCTGGAGATCGACGGGGTGCTCGGGACCATGTACGACGGCCGCACCCTGCACAGCCGCGAGGTCCTGGAGCGGCTGGTGCAGGCCTGGGGCGAGAAGGTGTTCCACACGGTGATCCGGCGGACCGTGAAGTTCTCGGACTCCACGGTCGCCGGTGAGCCGATCACGTCGTACGCCTCGACCTCGACCGGCGCCGACGCCTACCGACAGCTGGCGAAGGAGGTGGCGCTGCGGTGCCTCGACGCGTGAACCTGCCCGCCGCCGACGACCTCTTCCGCCCCACCGACCCGCAGCCGCACGGCGAGGTTGCGCCGGCACCACGCGAACGCCGCGTGCGTGCCGTCCCGACGGCCGATCCGGCCGACGACTCACGTCGCCGTCCGAGCGGCCGGGTGCGGCACGACGAGAAGATCACGATCTATGTCACCGCCGACGAGCTGGTCGACCTCGAGCACGCCCGCCTCGAGCTGCGCCGCCACCACGGCCTGGCCGTCGACCGCGGCCGGCTGGTCCGCGAGGCGGTTGCGCTGGTGCTGGCCGATCTCGAGGAGCACGGCCATGACAGCATGCTCGTGCAACGCCTGATCGAGGACTGAAGCGCCACACATGACCGTCGCGACCGCGTCCGACCCCCCAGGGGCGGACGCCCTCACCGAGTCCACCTCCGAGGGGTCCCATGCCTTCGAGGTGCGGCTCGACAACTTCGAGGGCCCGTTCGACCTGCTGTTGAGCCTGATCTCCAAGCACAAGCTGGACATCACCGACGTGTCGTTGCACCAGGTGACCGACGAGTTCATCGCTCACGTGAAGGCCGGCGCGAGTCGGCACGGGGACGGCACGTGGGACCTCGAGCAGACCTCGTCGTTCCTGCTCGTCGCCTCCACGCTGCTCGACCTCAAGTCGGCGCGGCTGCTGCCGCAGGGCGAGATCGAGGACGAGGAGGATCTCGCGCTGCTCGAGGCGCGTGACCTGCTCTTCGCCCGGCTCCTGCAGTACCGCGCGTTCAAGGAGGTCGCGGCCGTGCTCGAGCAGCGGCTGGCCGGGGAGTCGCTGCGCCATCCGCGTGTCGTCGGGCTCGAGCAGCGGTACGCCGGCCTGCTTCCGGAGGTGCTGATCGGGATCGGGCTCGACGCGTTCGCCGGACTCGCCGCCCGGGCACTCGAGCCCAAGCCGGAGCTCGAGGTGTCGCTCCAGCACATCCATGCCCCGGCCGTGTCGGTGCGCGAGCAGGCCGAGCTCGTGGCGGAGCGGCTGCGACGTACCGGCACGATGACCTTCCGGGCACTGTGCGGAGACGCTCCGGACACCTTGACGACGGTCGCGAGGTTCCTGGCACTCCTGGAGCTGTTCCGCGAGAACGTCGTCGCGTTCGACCAGGTCTCCCCGTTGGGGGAGCTGAGCGTGCGCTGGACCGGCGAGCACGCGGAGGCGGTCGCGGACCTCCGGATCGACGAGTTCGAGGGCGTGCCGGAGCCACCGCCGGACCGGCCCACCGACGAGACCCAGGATGCCGAGGAGGAGACCGCATGAGCGAGGACGTGCTGGAGGTCGCGGTCGCCGAGCTGCGCCCGTCGCTGGAGGCGCTGCTGATGATCGCCGACCAGCCGCTCGACGAGACGACGCTGGCGTCGGCCGTCGGCGCACCGGTCCCCGACGTGACCGCGGCGCTCGCCGAGCTCGCGCAGGAGTACGCCGACCAGGG
>NZ_DASXQG010000021.1:0-33144 GCF_036493135.1 Nocardioides sp.
GAGCGATAGTACGTATCAATCGGCCGCTCATTCCCTGGTAGGTCCCGGCCGATTGATACGTACTATCCGGAAAGGCGCCTGGGTGGAGCTCCACGTCACGCTGGAAGGTCCGGGCGACCGTGTCGCACGGATCTATCGGGCGTTGCGCGAGGCCGTCCTCGACGGACGCCTTGCCGCCGGTGACCGTGTGCCGGCGAGCCGCGACCTCGCCGGTCAGCTCGGGGTGGCCCGCGGCACGGTCACCGCGGCGTACGACCGCCTGACCGCCGAGGGCTTCCTCGAGAGCCGTCCCGGGTCGGGCACCTACGTGGCGGACGTGTCCCTCGAGGCACCAGCCGGCAGCGGCCGACGGCGCGCGCGCCCCGGCGCCGTACGACCGCTCCCGCTGTGGGACGGCCAGGCGCGGCCACCCACTCCGCACAACCGCCGTCTGCACGACCTCTCGATCGGACTGCCTGACCCGGCGCTGTTCCCACTGGAGGTGTGGCGGCGGCTGGTGTCCGCCCAGCTGCGCCGCTCGCGCCTGGAGGAGGCGACGTACGGCGGGCGCGGGTCGTTCCGGCTCCAGAGCGAGATCGCCCGGTTCCTCGGGCTGTCGCGGTCGGTCGTCGCCTCCGCCGAGGACGTCGTCGTCACCGCCGGAGCCCAGCAGGCGATCGACCTCGTGGCCAGGGTGCTGGTCGCGCCCCGGACCGTGGTGGCCGTCGAGGATCCCGGGTACGCCGCGGTACACCGCCTGCTCGAGACGCACCGCGCGGTCCTCCGCGGCGTACCGGTCGATGACGAGGGCCTGGTGGTCGACGCCCTGCCGCCCGAGGCGCGGCTCGTCTATGTCACGCCGTCGCACCAGTTCCCGACCGGGGTGTCGATGTCGTTGAGCCGCCGTACCGCGCTGCTGCGCTGGGCCGCCGAGCGCGACGCGGTGGTGCTCGAGGACGACTACGACAGCGAGTACCGCTACTCCCGGCAGCCGGTCGAGCCACTGCAGAGCCTCGACCGCGACGGCCGAGTGGTCTACGTCGGCACGTTCTCCAAGTCGCTGCTGCCGGCGCTGCGGACCGGCTTCCTCGTGCCGCCGCGATCGCTGACGCCCGCCTTGCGCGAGGCCAAACGGGTCACCACGTGGGAGGGCGACCTGACCACCCAGGGGGCGCTCGCCGAGTTCCTGGCCGAAGGCCACCACGCCGCCCACGTACGCCGCGCGACCCGCGTCTATCGGGAACGCCGCGCCCTGGTCCTCGACGGGCTGGGTCGTCTGGACGACGTGCTCCGCGTCGTCCCTTCGGTCGCCGGGCTGCACGTGTGTGCGCGGTTCCGTGACGAGGCGACCGACGACCGGGCCCTTGTTGCCCGGGCCGCCGCACGCGGCGTACGGACGGAGGCGCTGTCGGACCACCATCGCGACGAGCCGCCGCGGCCGGGCCTGGCGATCGGGTTCGCCGGCATCGAGGCGGAGGAGATCCCCGGGGCGATGGCGCGGCTGGTGAGCGCCGTACGAGGCTAGGCGGTCGGGACCGCCTCGACCGGTTCGGACGGCGTGTAGTCCGGGTCGGCGGCGGGCGCGTCCGGGTTCTCCCCGGAGCCGGCCTGGGCCTGGTTCGACCAGTTCTCGAGCTCGCTCATCACGCGCCCGTGCTGATCGACGCAGATCACGACGAGGTCGCCCCGGTTGGCGCGCGAGAGAGCGTGCCGGACGGCGTCGATCTCCTCCAGCACCACCTCGACCTGCTTGCAGCGGGCGCCCTCCGACATCGCGTGGCGGACGCCCTCGGCCACCAGGTTCGACGTCGAGCCGCGCTCGCGGCCACGCAGCTGGTCGTCCTCGCGGACGATCAGCACGTCGAAGTGCGCCGCGGCGACCGCACCCAGCTCGCGCATGTCCTCGTCGCGCCGGTCGCCGGCGGTGGCCACGACACCGATCCGCGAGAGCCGGCCGAGTTCGGACGAGGCCGAGAGTGACTCGCCGACGCGGTCGACGAAGTCGCCGAGCATCCGCATACCGGGAGCGTTGTGGCAGTAGTCGACGACGACGTGCACGCCGTTCACGTCGACCTCGTTGAGGCGGCCGGGGGAGAGGTAGTAGTTCGTCGAGAAGGAGCGCATGCCCTGCCGGATGTCGTGCAGAGGAGCACCGGCCGCGAACGCCGCGGCGGCGGCGGCGAGCGAGTTCTGGACGTTCATCCGGGCTCGGCCGTTGAACGTCGCGGGCAGCAGGTGGGTCCACGCGAGCTGCATCTCGCGATGCCCGTGCTTGACCACGATCATCTCGCCGCGGTCGGAGGGGTTGAGGACCAGCGCCTTGCCGCCGCGACGGCAGTGCGCCTCGATCATCTCCCGCACGTCCGAGCCCGGCTCCTCCATGGAGAACCACACGACCTGGCCCGAGCACCGGCGCCGCATCTCCCGCACCAGCCGATCGTCGGCATTGAGTACGGCGTGCCCGTCGCGAGGCACCGCCTCGACCACGACGGCCTTCACGTCCGCCAGCTGCTCGACGGTGTCGATGCCGCGCATCCCGAGGTGGTCGGGCTGGACGTTGAGGACGACGGCGACGTCGTTCCGCTCGTAGCCGAGGCCCTCCCGCAGGATGCCGCCGCGGGCGACCTCGAACACCGCGAAGTCGACCCGCGGGTTCTGCAGGACCATCCGGGCGCTGCGCGGTCCGGACGCGTCGGCCTTGATCAAGAGCCGCTCGTCGATGACGACACCGTCCGTCGACGTCATCCCGACCTTGCGCCCCGTGCCCTTGAAGATGTGGCTGATCATCCGTGCCGTCGTCGTCTTCCCGTTGGTGCCGGTCACGGCGACGATCGGGATGCGCGACGGGGCACCCGGCGGGAAGAGCATGTCGACGACCGGCTTGGAGATGAACTGCGGCTCCCCGATCGTCGGGTGGGTGTGCATCCTGAACCCGGGGGCGGCGTTCACCTCGCAGATGGCGCCACCGGTGTCGCGCACCGGCTGCGTGATGTCGGGACAGATGAAGTCGATGCCGGCGATGTCGAGCCCGATCATCCGGGCCGCCTCCTCGGCGATCTCGACGTTCTCCGGGTGTGCCTCGAAGGTGCGGTCGATCGAGATACCGCCGGTCGACATGTTGCCGGTGAGTGCGAGCTTCACGGTCTCGCCTTCGGTGGGGACCGACTCCCAGGTGTGGCCCTGGCCCTCCAGCACCTCCTGGGCCGCGGCGTCGACCTTGATCCTCGTCAGCACCTTCTCGTGCCCGACGCCGCGCCGCGGGTCGGCGTTGGTGAGCTCGACGAGCTCGCGCACGGTGGCCCTGCCGTCGCCGGTCACCGACGCGGGCACGCGCTCGGCGATCGCCACCATCCGGCCGTCGATGATCAGGCAGCGGTAGTCCTTGCCCGTGACGAACGACTCGACGATGCAGGTGCCGCGCCGGGACTGCTCCTCGGCGACCGGGAACGCGGCGCGCACCTCGTCGTCGTTCCGGAGGTTGAGGCAGACGCCGCGGCCGTGGTTGCCGTCGAGCGGCTTGACCACCACGGGGAACCCGATCCGCCGTGCCGCGGCCACCGCGCCGTCGGCGTTGCGCACCGATTCCTGCTTCGGCACCGGCAGCCCGGCCGCGCCGAGCAGCCTGGTCGTCAGGTCCTTGTCCGAGGCGATGTCGACGGCGATCGAGCTGGTCTCGGAGGTCATCGTCGCCCGGATGCGCTTGGCGTGGACGCCCTGACCGAGCTGGACCAGGGAGTACTGGTTGAGCCGGATCCACGGGATGTCGCGGCTCACGGCCTCGTCGAGGATCGCCTGCGTCGACGGACCGAACGCCGTGCGCTCGGCGCGGATGATGAAGCTCTCGAGCTCGCTGTCCCAGTCGAACTCCGGGTCCGCCTGGACCAGATGGTTGACCAGCCGGGCCGCGAGCCGGCCGGCGGCGAGCCCGACGTTCTCGTCGATGTAGCCGTAGATGACGTTGTAGCGGCCGCGCTCGCCCTTCACGCCTCGGGTCTTGCCGCGGCGGATGTCGTGCCCGACGACCTGTTGCAGCGCCAGCGCACAGTGCTCGGTGACGTGGCCCAGCCAGGTGCCCTCGTGGAGCCGCTCGACGAAGCCGCCCCTGCGACCGCGCGAGCACGAGTGGTGGACGAGACCGGGCAGGGCCCCGAGAAGGTGCTCGGTGAAGCCCGGGAGCTTGTCGGTGGGAAAGTCCTCCAGCCCGCCCAGCTCGACGACCAGGTGGATCGCCCGGTCGTAGGACCAGATGTTCGGTCCGCGGTAGACGCGGGTCTCGACGATCTCGAGGTCGGGGGTCGGACGTTCGGTCACCGGGGGTCTCCGTCCTGCTCCTCGTGAGGGGGCTGTCGGTCGGCAATGTCACGGCCAGTCTTGCGACTCCTGCGTGTGCGGGCCAGACGCCTGCGTAGGTGCGACGGACCCACGTCGCCGGACGCGATGGCGTGTGCCATGTGGCGGAGGTCTGCCTGCGCCCCCGCGACCTCGGCGGCGTCCGCGGCGGACCTCTGCGGGGTGTGCGGGAGCAGGGTCCGCTCGGTCAGGTCGTACGCCGTGCCTGCCGGCAGCACGTGCAGCACGATCCCGCTGGCCAGCAGCGGCGATGAGCGCTTGGCCTCGTAGGAGTTCGTGACCAGGTCGGTCGGATCGAGGATCGTGACGGCCCCGCGTCCGGAGACGCGCAGCACCTCGTGGCCGTCCTCGAGCGTCACGGTCGCGCAGGTGTCCTCGTCGACGCCGATCCCGAGCAGCTGCGGTGACTGGGACACGATCATCAGCAGCCGGCCGTAGCGGTTGCGCTGGTCGAAGTGCTGGTCGATCACCGTGGTGTCGAGCAGCCCGAGCCCGGCCGCTACCTGGGTCATCCGCTGCTTGGGCGTGGCCCCACCGGGCCCGAAGGCGACCATGTGCGACGACTGGATGCTCGCGCCGGCCGAGGTGCCCCCGACGACGGCGCCGCGCTCGTGGGCCCGGACCACGGCGTCCCCGACCGGGGTGCCGCAGATGACGGCCGAGAGCTTCAGCTGGTTGCCCCCGGTCATGAAGACGGCGGTCGCCTCGTCGACGAGCTTCACCAGGTCGGGGTCGTAGGCCTCCTCGCGACTCTCGGGACGGCAGGCGGTGACCTCGCCGGCGCCCAGCTTCCGGAACAGCGCGTCGTACACCTCGACGACCTCGCCGCCGAGACTCGACGCGGTCGGGATCACCACGATCCGGGCGTCGGCGCCGCCGGCGACGGCGACGAAGTCGGTGAGGATCGTGCGCCTGCGGAGCTTGTCCTCGGCGCCGCCGATGATCATCAACGGACCCGGCCCCGACCTGACGTCCGGGGCGGGGCCGCCCGACGGTTGATGCTGCTCGTCGGCGACCTGATGATCGGGGCGAGGCATGACAGGGAAGGCTAGCCGGTGCCAGAGTGCGCGTGTGAGCGTGCAGTCGGAACCGGGAGGGCGCCGGCTCGTGGTGATGCGCCATGGGAAGGCCGAACCCGGTGGGGAGACCGATGCCGTGCGCGAGCTGGCGCAGCGCGGCTGGAACGACGCGCTCGCAGCCGGGCGCTGGCTGGCCGGAAGCGCGATCACGCCCGACGGCGCGCTGGTGTCGTCGGCGCGCCGTACCCGGTCGACCTGGTTGGCCGTGGCCGAGGGTGGCTCGTTCGAGGCGGAGGCGTCGTACTCCGACAGCCTCTACAGTGCCGGCCCCGAGACCGCGCTCGACCTGGTCCGCGAGACCGACGACGACGTGACCACGCTGCTGGTCATCGGCCACAACCCGACCATGGCCTACCTCGCCCAGCTCCTCGACGACGGCAGCGGTGACGAGGAGGCGCACCGTGAGATGGCGGTCGGGTTCCCGACCTCCGCCCTGGCCGTCTTCGAGGTGACCGTGTCCTGGGCCTCCCTCGAGCTGGCGTCCGCCCGCCTGATCGCCTTCCACGCCGCTCGGACCCGATAGTACGTATCAATCGGCAGGCACCGCCCGCGGCAAGTCCCTGCCGTTTGATACGTACTATCCGACGGGCGGTGCGGGTGTGACGACGCCGTGGGCGAGGTCCAGGGCCTCGATCTCCTCGCGGCTGATGCCGAGGAGGTACATGATCGCGTCGAGGTAGGGCACGTTCATCGTGGTGTCTGCGGCCTGCTGCACGAGTCCCTTGGCGTTGTAGGCGATGCCGAGGCCGGCGATCTCCAGCATGTCGAGGTCGTTGGCGCCGTCACCGATGGCGACCACGGACTCGACGGGGACCCCGACCTCACCGGCGAAGTAGCGCAGCGCGTCGGCCTTGCCGGCCCGATCGAGTACGTCGCCGACGATGCGCCCGGTGAGGACGCCGTCGACGATCTCGAGCTCGTTGGCCCGCGCATAGTGGATGCCGAGATCGTTCGCCAGGCGGTCGGTGATCTGGCTGAAGCCGCCCGAGACGAGGGCGAAGCGGTAGCCGAGCCGGCGCAGGATGCGCACCAGGGTGCGGGCACCGGGGGCCAGGACCAGCGCGTCGTACACCTCGTCGAGGGCGGACGCCGGGATCCCCGCGAGGAGCTCGACGCGAGCTCGGAGCGACTCCTCGAAGTCGAGCTCGCCACGCATCGTCCGCTCGGTGACCGCCGCCACCTCGGTCCGGTGCCCGCTGTGAGCGGCCAGCAGCTCGATCACCTCGCCCTGGATCAGCGTGGAGTCGACGTCCATCACGATCAGCCGCATGGCGCGCCGTAGCAGGCTCGCGGACTGGACCGCGACGTCGACGCCCTGCACGGCCGCCTCGAGACTGAGCATCGCGCGCAGCCGGTCGGGATCGGCGCCCGAAACGTGCAGGTCGATGGCGGTCACCGGGTAGCGGGCCATCCGCTCGATCCGGTCGATGTTGGCGCCGCTGTCGGCGATCCGGCCCGCGACGGCGGCCATCGCCGAGGCCTTGAGCGGCGCGCCGATCACGGTGACGTGCGAACGGCCCTCGCGCCTGACCTTGTTGTCACCGGTGCCGCGATCGACCTCGACGCTCATGCCGAGCTCCGTCGCGGTGGCCTCGACGGCGTCGCGCAGCTTCTTCCAGTCGCGCGGGGCGGTGACCAGGATGCCCAGGATCAGCCGGCGCCGGAGCACGATCTGCTCGATGTCGAGCACCTCGACGCCGGCGTAGGTCAGCGTCCGGAACATCGCCGACGTGACGCCGGGTCGGTCCTTCCCCGAGATCGTGAGGAGCAGCGTCTCCGGCATCTGGTCGGTCATGGCCCCCCGAGGCTATCGAGGCCCGAGGGCCGTCGGTGGTGGTCCCTACCGTGTCGAGACATGGCAGACAAGACAGCACCCCGGCACCACACCTTCGACTACGTCGAGCTGGCCGCGCCGGACATCCCGGCCGTGAAGCAGTTCTACGCCGATGCCTTCGGGTGGAGCTTCACCGACTACGGCCCTGAGTACTCCGGCATCCATCGACCCGGCGGCGGAGAGATGGGCGGCCTCAACCCGGCACGGCCCGCCGGCCCCGGGCTGCCGCTGGTGATCCTCTACAGCGACGACCTCGATGCGACGTACGCCGCGGTGCAGGCAGCGGGCGGCACGATCGACGAGGAGCCGTTCGAGTTCCCGGGCGGTCGACGCTTCCACTTCAGCGACCCGGCCGGCAACGCGCTCGCGGTGTGGACCGAGGTCTGAGATTCGTTCGGCTCGCGAGCAAGCTCGCGTCGCTGCTCGCTGCGGCCGTTCTGCCCCGGCTTCGGCGGGTCAGAAGCGTCCTCGCTCGGGCCAGACCTCGGGGGAGAACGCCGCGACGAGTCCACGGCGCGCGGCTGCGCCGAGAGGCTGGAGCGCTGCCCGCCGACCCGTCACCTCGGCGGCGCTGAGGGCGCCGCCGTCGTCCTCGAGCGCGAGGTCGACGATCGCCCGCGCCTGCAGCGCCCTGGCCGCGAGCTCGGCACACCTCTCCGGAGTCCCCGGCGGAGGCTTGATGGAGGGCGGGCGGTGCAGGTTCATCAGGACGTCGGCCACCTCGGGGCGCCAGCGGGCGACGTCGAGGTCGGCCAGGGCCGTGGCTGCCTGCTGGAGCGCTCGACGCAGACCTCGGTCGGCCTCGCCCACATCGCTGAGCTGCCGCGGGGCTGCGTCGTACGCCGTCCACTCGATCGCCGCGCCGACGCGACGAGGCACGAGGCCGATGGCTCCGGCGACGACGGCCTCGCCCGCCTCCAGGGCGGCCGCGCTGAGCTCACGCGGGCCACCGATCCCGACCGGGTCACCGGGCTCGGGCAGGGCCAGCCCGCACATCTCGGCGCCGTTGATCCGGAGCTCGGCCAACGCCCGGGCGAGCGGGACCGAGCCGTCGACCCCGGGCAGGCCGGCCACGACGTGGGTGGCGTCATCCCGCAGCACGGCGTCGAGGGCGAGGTCGGTGACCACCCGACCGCGGAGCCAGGACGTGCCCCACCACGCGAGACGCGCGGAGACCGGAAGAGCGGGCTGCACGCGCACGACACTAGGCTGGCGCGCATGGTCGCGGTGATCGAATTCGCCGACGTGACCGTGCGACGGGGCTCCGCAACGCTGCTGGACAAGATCTCGTGGCGCGTCGCCGAGGGCGAGCGCTGGGTGATCCTCGGGCCGAACGGCGCGGGGAAGACGACCCTGCTCCAGGTCGCCTCCGCGCAGATCCACCCGACCGAAGGCGTCGCCGGGATCCTCGACGAGGTGCTGGGCACGGTCGACGTCTTCGAGCTGCGGCCGCGGATCGGCCTGACCAGCGCCGCCCTGGGCGACCGCATCCCGCGGCACGAGCTGGTCCGCGACGTCGTCGTGAGCGCGTCGTACGCCGTGATCGGGCGGTGGCGTGAGGCGTACGACGACCTCGACCACGACCGTGCCCACGAGCTGCTCGCCGCGGTCCGGGCCGACCATCTGCTGGACCGCACGTTCGGCACGTTGAGCGAGGGGGAGCGTAAGCGGGTGCAGATCGCCCGGGCGCTGATGGCCGACCCCGAGCTGCTGCTGCTCGACGAGCCGGCCGCCGGCCTCGACCTCGGCGGCCGGGAGGATCTCGTGTCCACGCTGTCGACCCTCGCCCTCGATCCGGCGGCGCCCGCCACCGTGCTGGTCTCGCACCACGTCGAGGAGATCCCGCCCGGCTTCACCCACGCGCTCCTGCTGCGTGAGGGGCGGGTGGTCGCCGTCGGCCCGATCCGTCAGGTGATCAACGAGGAGCATCTCACCGAGACCTTCGACATGCCTCTCGTGCTCGCCTACGAAGGGGGCCGCTGGACCGCGCGTCGACGGGCGCGGCGCCGCCCCGGCGCCTGACCCCGATCGCCCGTCCGGCGCGGTGTCGCGGGATAGGCTTCAGGCGTGGATTGGCTGGGGAATCATCTCTGGGCCGCCTGGATGGTCCTGGCGGTCGCTCTGGGCGTGGCCGAGATGGTCAGCCTCGACCTGATCCTGATCATGATCGCGGTCGGCGCCGTCGTCGGCGCTCTCGCTGCGCTCGCGTCGTTCCCCCTCATCCTCCAGGTTCTGCTCGCGGCCGGCAGCTCGGCCGCGATGCTCGCCCTGGTGCGCCCCAACCTGGTCAAGAAGCTCCATCAAGGACCCGACCTGGTCACGGGCATGAACAAGCTGGTCGGGCAGCAGGGTGTCGTCACCGAGGAGCTGTCCACCCACCACCCGGGGCGGGTGAAGCTGGCCGGAGAGATCTGGTCGGCCTGCCCGTACGACGAGTCCCTCACGATCGCCCCTGGGGCTACGGTCGAGGTGTTCGCGATCCGCGGCGCCACGGCGTACGTGCACCCCATCGGCGAGCTGATGCCCTGATCCCTCAAGAGAAGGAGCGGCCATGGAGGTCGTTTATGCCCTGCTGATCCTGGTGGTGCTGTTCGTCATCGTGATGCTGGCGCGGACCGTGCGGATCATCCCGCAGGCGCGGGCAGGCATCGTCGAGCGCTTCGGCAAGTACAAGGAGACGCTGCCGGCCGGCCTCAACATCGTGGTCCCGTTCGTGGATCGGGTGCGGTACTTGATCGACCTGCGCGAGCAGGTCGTGAGCTTCCCGCCGCAGCCGGTGATCACCGAGGACAACCTGGTCGTCTCGATCGACACCGTCATCTACTTCCAGGTGACCGACCCGATCGCCGCGACGTACGAGATCGCCAACTACATCCAGGCGATCGAGCAGCTCACGATGACCACGCTGCGCAACATCGTCGGCGGGATGGACCTCGAGGAGACGCTGACCAGCCGTGACCAGATCAACTCCGGTCTGCGCGGCGTGCTCGACGAGGCCACCGGCAAGTGGGGCATCCGCGTCAACCGGGTCGAGCTCAAGGGCATCGACCCGCCTCCCTCGATCAAGGACTCGATGGAGAAGCAGATGCGCGCCGATCGCGAGAAGCGGGCCACCATCTTGACCGCCGAAGGTGGGCGACAGGCCGCGATCCTGACCGCCGAGGGTGAGAAGCAGTCGGCGATCCTCTCGGCGGAGGGTGCGCGCGAGTCGCAGATCCTGCGGGCCCAGGCAGACCGGGAGGCGGCGATCCTGCGGGCCCAGGGCGAGGGCCAGGCCATCCAGACGGTCTTCCAGGCGATCCACGACGGACAGCCCGACCAGTCGCTGCTGGCCTACCAGTACCTCCAGATGATGCCGAAGATCGCCGCCGGCGACGCCAACAAGGTCTGGGTCATCCCGTCCGAGATCACCAAGGCCCTCGAGGGCCTCGGCTCGTCGGTCCACGAGATCGCCGGAATCCCCCACAAGGTGGACGGGCCCCTCAAGCGCGTCGACATGGGGTCGACCGAGGCGCCGACCCTGCGCGGGTCGGGAGCGTTGGACGACGAGCTGTCCATGGCCAACAAGGCCGTCGAGGACGCGATCGCCGAGGCCGAGCGGTCGGCCAACCCCGGGCGCAACTCCGAGGGGGCGCACCTTGCCGAGCCGCCGGATGACGCCGTCAGCGACGACACCACGGGGGCTCCGCCCGCGTAGTGACGTTTCTGCAGATGGTGGCGGTGCTCATCGCGGGCATGGCCGCCGGGACCATCAACGTCGTCGTCGGGTCGGGGACCCTGATCACCTTCCCCACCCTGCTGGCGTTCGGCGTACCTCCGGTGACCGCGAACGTGTCGAACACGATCGGCCTCGTCCCCGGCGTGGCGTCGGGCGTGATCGGCTACCGGCGCGAGCTGAAAGGGCAACGAGCGAGATCGATCCGGCTCGGCAGCGCGTCGTTGGCCGGTGGCGTGGTCGGGGCGGTGCTCCTGCTCGTGCTGCCGAGCAGCGCCTTCCGCGCGATCGTGCCGGCACTGATCCTGGTCGGGCTCGTCCTGGTCGTGCTTCAGCCGCGCATCTCGGCGTGGGTCAACAAGCGGCACGAGGGCGCCACCGGCGAGTTCGGCCCGTGGTGGGTGTGGGCGGCCGTGCTCGGCACCGGTGTGTACGGCGGATACTTCGGCGCCGCGCAGGGCGTGATCCTGATGGGCATCCTCGGGATCGCGATCAACGACTCGCTGCAACGCCTCAACGGCCTCAAGAACGTGCTCGCCGGTCTGGTGAACGGCATTGCCGGGCTGATCTTCGTGTTCGTCGCCGACGTCGACTGGACCGTGGTGGCGCTGATCGCCGCGGGCTCGATCATCGGTGGTCAGCTCGGCGCCACGGTGGGCCGCCGCCTGTCGCCGGTCGTCCTTCGCGTGGTGATCGTGATCGTCGGCCTCGTCGCCCTCGCGTCGTTCCTCCTCAAGTGAGGCGGGCTACCCACCTTGACGTACGTCGTGCGCCGGTGGGCCCGGGGCGCCGCGACGGGCCGAGGACACAGAGACACGCCCGGTCAACGAGCGGTTGGCTTGCTCTGCTTGATCTCAAAGACGTTGCCTTCAGGATCCCGGAAGTAGGCCCACGGGTCCGGCGAGTCACCCCCCATGATTTCGCTGATCGGCGTGATACCACGACGGATGAGTTCGGCGCGGGTGGCCTCGATGTCGTCGACTTCGAACCCGACTTGGAACCTGCGCCCGTCGTACTCGGGAATCTCTGAACGCTCGATCACCTCGAAGATCTCGCCCGTAGGCACGATGAAGTGTGCGAAGCCCGGGCCGGCGTGGTCCTCGGGAACGCCCAGCATCTCGCCCCAGAAGGTCCGCTGGGATTCCAGGTCGTCAACCACCACCCCGATCCAGGTCGGCCAACCGAACAAGCCATCGTGCTGCTTCACCGTGACCTCCAGTCCTCGGATGGGAGTCTGTGACCTCAAGTCGACTTGAGGTCAAGGATGCGACTGCCAGCCGTGACCGGGCGCGGGGCAGCGGCGTGAACCCGGCGTTCGGGCCTAGGGCTGCCAGCCGGTGGCATCACGATGGTCGGAGTCGGCCCCCAGGAAGTCCCGGACGAGCAGGGCGTAGCGAGCCGTCTCGCCATGCGCCTCACGGACCTGGATGTTGACCGACCTTCCGCCGTCCGGCGGGCCGAACACCCGCTTCGGATGGGTGGTCGACCCGAGCGCCTCGGCATGGTTCCACTCTTCCTGCCTCTCCCAGAGACATCTCCTCAGCCACCGTCCGACGGTCGGTGCCGAGTCGGTGCCGAGTCGGTGAGCCGGACCGCGCTCGACCTTCCTGGCCTTGCCTGATGCTTCTGCGGCGTTGCATCGGCCAGGAAGCATCGGATTCACCGCGTCGGCGGTGAATCCGACACCAAGCTCACATCCGGGGCCGCGGGACTAACCTTCGGCGTACGCCGTCAACCACCGGCCGAGCTCGTCGAAGGCGCGGGCACGGGGCTCCTCGCGGGAGAGGAAGACGTCGTGCCGGGCGCCCTCGATCCCGACGTAGGTGACGTGGTGTCCCAACGCCGGTGACCAGCGCCGGATCTGCTCGACGTCGAGGACGATGTCGGTGGAGTGGACGTCCTCGCCGAGCTCGGTGGGGGTGGTCGACCGCGTGCTCGTCAGGACCAGCGCCGGGAACGGGAGCGAGAGGCCGCGATGCAGCTCGGTATGGCCACGTCGCACCGCCGCCAGCCATCCGGCGTACGCCGGCCACGACGCGATCGGTTTCCACTCCAGGTTGAAGTCCCAGTCGCCCTCGTGGTCGCGGTGCAGTGACCGGGCGTAGAGCCCGGTCACGGTGCGGGGGATGATCCGCATCGGCTGCCGCTTCGCGACCTGTTGCACCACCGGCGTCAGGCCCAGCCGCACCCACGCCTTCCCCTGCAGGTCGAACCACGGGGCGTTCAGGGCGATCCCGCGCGCCTCGATACCCCGCGCCTGCGCCCACAGGGGCCCGGTCAGCCCGCCCGTCGAGTGCCCGCTCAGCACGACGTGCCGGTGCCCGGACGTGATCCTGTCCCAGGCCAGGTCGAGCTCGGGGTAGTAGTCGGTCAGGTCGGCGACGTAGTTCGGCGTCTGGTGGGGCAGGATCGACCGGCCGTACTTGCGCAGGTCGAGCGCGAAGAAGTCGTACCCGCGCTCGTTCCACCACTCGGCGTACGCGGTCTGGAAGAAGTAGTCGGCGAAGCCGTGCACGTGCAGCACCGCCTTCGTCGTACGACGTCCGGTGCCACCCGATCGGACCGGCCGCCGCACGAGCGTCGCGACGACCCTCCCCTCCTCGTCGTCGGGAAGCTCCAGCGTCTCTGCCGTGTACGGCGCTCCCAGGACGTCGCGTCTTCTGGTGGCCGGGCGGCCGCTGGCGGTCATGGGCTCATCCTGGCAGCCGGTCACCTCGGCACCGGTCAGCCGGAGCCGAGAACGACCCACCGCTCGGTCCGCGCCCGCCGGACCATCCCGACCAGCCGCACCATGATGAAGGCCGTCAGACCGGCCCACACCCCGCCGATGCCCCAGTCCCAGTGCGACGCGGCGAGGGTCAGCGGCACGAACGCGCCGAGCGCGGCGACGATCGTGATCGTGCGCAGGAACGCCACGTCTCCGGCGCCGATCAGCACGCCGTCCAACCCGAACACGATCCCGGCCGCCGGCAACATCACCACGAACCACGGCCACAGCACGTGGGCCTGGTGCAGGACCGCCGGTGACGAGGTGAACAGCCGCGGGATCACCGACCACCCCGCGGCGTACACGGCGGCGAATGCGGTGCCGGCACCGAAGCTCCAACGCGACACCTGCCCCGCGAGCTGCCGGGCCACGCGCGCGTGGCTGGCACCCAGTGCGGCGCCGACGAGCGACTGGGCGGCGATCGCGAACGAGTCCAGGAGCAGCGCGGTGAACTCCCACAGCTGCATCCCGATCTGGTGCGCCGCGATCTGTGCGGTGCCCATGCGGGCGGCGACTCCGGCCGCCACCATGAACGCGGCCTGGAACGCCGCGGCTCGCACGATCAGGTCGCGTCCGAGCACGAGCTGGGCCCGCATCACGCCCAGGTCCGGGCGCCGCCCGGCGGTCTCCCGGTGCAGTGCGCGCAGGAAGAGCCCCGCCGCCACCACCTGGGCACCGAGGTTCGCCCACGCGGAGCCGACCAGTCCGAGCCCGAGCGGGTAGACGAGCAGCGGCGAGGCCAGTGCCGACAGTCCGTTCGCGACCAGCACGATCACCACCGGCGCCCGGGTCAGCTGCACCCCGCGCATCCAGCCGTTGCCGGCCAGCACGAGCAGCACCATAGGCATCCCGCACAGCGCGATCCGGAACCACTGCTCCGCCGGCGCCTGCAGCTCGGTCGAGGACCCCGTGAGCAGCCGCACCAATGGTCCGGCGAGGAGCTGCCCGACGACCACCACGACCACGCCGATCACCACGGCGAGGTACGACGCCTGCACGCCCTCGTCGACGGCCCGGTCGCGCTGGTCGTCGCCGAACCAACGAGCGGCCCGGGACGTCGTGCCGTACTCGACGAACGTCCCGACGATCGCCAGCACCGCCATCAGGGTGGTGCCGACGGCGAGCGCGCCCAGCGCGTGTGCGCCCAGATGTCCGACGACCGCGGTGTCGACCAGGAGGTAGAGCGGTTCGGCCGCGAGCACCAGGAACGCCGAGGTCGCCAGCGTGAGCATCCGCCGGACGCTGAGCTGCGCGGTGGGGTCCTGCCTCATGCCTCGCTCGTGGCGGCCACGAGCGCCGCGAACAGGGTGTCGTCCTCGCCCACCTCGGGATGCCACTGGACGCCGACGCAGAACCGGGGGCCCGGCCGCTCCATCGCCTCCAACGACCCGTCCTCGGCCCACGCCACGGCGTCGTACCCGGGATGGGCGTCGACCGACTGGTGGTGGTGACAGCCCACGGTGACCACCTCGCCCACCACCGACCGCACCCGCGACGCGTCGGCCGTGCGGACGTGGTGTGCGCCGAACGCGTCGGCGCCCGGGCTGTGCGACTCGTGGCCGACCAGGTCGGGGGTGTGCTGGTGGAGCGAGCCGCCCGCGGCGACCGCCATCATCTGCATACCGCGGCACACTCCGAGGGTCGGCAGGCCGGCGGCATCGGCGGCTCGGAGCAGAGCGGTCTCCCAGGCGTCACGGTCCGCCCGCCAGCCCGACGTAGCGGGATGTGCCTCGGACGCATAACGACCCGGGTCCACGTCGGCACCGCCGGTCACCACCAGCGCGTCGATCCGGGCGACCACCGCGCCGGCGGCATCGTCGCTCCCGGACGCCGGCGGGAGCAGCACCGGTACGCCGCCGGCGCGGGTGACGGAGTCGGCGTACTGAGCATGCAGCAGGTCCGCAGCCGTGTCCCAGACGCCCCAGCGTGCGTTCTCGCGGTACGTCGTCAGCCCGACGACCGGGAGCTCAGAGCGGGGTGACATAGGCCCCGCTGATGCCGCCGTCGACCAGGAAGGTGTTCGCGGTGATGAAGGACGCGTCGTCGGAGGCCAGGAACAGCACGGCGCCGGCGATCTCCTCGGGCTCCCCGAACCGTCCCATCGGCACATGCACCAGACGCCGTGCGGCGCGTTCGGGGTCCTTCGCGAACAGCTCTTTCAGCAACACGGTGTTCACGGGCCCGGGGCAGAGCGCGTTGACGCGGATCCCGTCGCGGGCGAACTGCACGCCGAGCTCGCGGCTCATGCTGAGCACGCCACCCTTGGACGCGGAGTAGGAGATCTGGCTGGTCGCGGCGCCCATCACCGCGACGAATGACGCGGTGTTGATGATCGAGCCGCGCTTCTGCTCGAGCATGTAGGGCAGCGCCGCCTTGCAGCACAGGTAGACCGAGGTCAGGTTGACCTCCTGCACCCGCCGCCACGCGTCCAGCCCGGTGTCCAGGATCGAGTCGTCGTCGGGCGGGCTGATCCCGGCGTTGTTGAACGCGATGTCCACCGAGCCGTAGGTGTCCTTCGCGGTCTTGAAGAGCGCGTCCACCTGCTCCTTGTCGGTGACGTCCACGTGCACGTACGTCGCCTGCGTCACGCCTCCCAGCTCGCCGACGACGTGCGTCCCGGCGTGGTCGTCGATGTCGCCGATCACGACCCTGGCGCCCTCGGCGGCGAACCGGCGTACGGTCGCGAGCCCGATCCCCGAGCAGCCGCCGGTGACGACGGCCACCCGGCCCTCGATGCGTCCTGCCAACTTCTGTTCCTTTCCTCAATGGTTTCGAGACGGTCGCACAGCGACCTCCTCGACCACCGGCTAGTGGGCGATGAAGACGTTCTTCTCCTCGGTGAACGCATACGGCGCGTCCGGGCCGAGCTCGCGGCCGAGGCCGGACATCTTGTAGCCGCCGAACGGGGTCCAGTACCGCACGCTCGAGTGGCTGTTCACGCTGAGGTTCCCGGTCTGGACGCCGCGCGAGACCCGCAGTGCTCGGCCGAGGTCGTTGGTGAAGATCGACCCGGACAGCCCGTAGTCGGAGTCGTTCGCCAGTGCGACGGCCTCGTCCTCGTCGTCGAACGGCATCACCGCGACCAGCGGCCCGAACACCTCCTCGCGCCAGACCGGCTCGGTCACGTCGGCCGACTCCACGACCATCGCCGGCAGCCAGAACCCGCCGGCGGTGTCGGGGCCATCGGGCGTGGCGCCCTGGAACGCCACCGTGGCGCCGTCGGCGTAGCGCTGCACCGAGTCACGTTGTCCGGCCGAGACCATCGGCCCCATCTGGCTGGCCTCGTCGCCGGGGTCGGTCACCCGCCACTGCACGACGGCCCTCTCCATCCGGCCGAGGAACTCGTCGTACGCCGAGCGCTGCACGAGGATCCGCGAGCGGGCGCAGCAGTCCTGGCCCGCGTTGTCGAAGACCGCCCCGGGAGCCGCGGCCGCGGCCGCGGCGACATCCGCGTCGGCGAAGACGATGTTCGCGCTCTTGCCGCCCAGCTCGAGAGTCACGTGCTTCACCTGCTCCGCGCAGCCGGCCATGATCTGCTTGCCGACCTCGGTCGAGCCGGTGAAGACGACCTTGTGCACGTCGAGATGCGTGACGAAGCGGTTGCCGACGACCGAGCCCTTGCCCGGGACCACCGTGAAGACCCCGGGTGGGATGCCGGCCTCGAGCGCCAGCTCGCCGATGCGGATCGCGGTCAGCGGCGTGATCTCGGCCGGCTTGAGCACGACCGTGTTGCCGGCCGCCAGGGCCGGGGCGAATCCCCAGCCGGCGATGGGCATCGGGAAGTTCCAGGGCACGATCACGCCGACGACGCCGAGCGGCTCGTGGAACGTGATGTCCACGCCGCCGGCCACCGGGATCTGCTTGCCGACGAGGCGCTCGGGCGTGGCCGAGTAGTAGGTGAGGACGTCGCGGACGTTGCCCGCCTCCCAGCGTGCGTTGCCGATGGTGTGCCCGGCGTTCTCGACCTCGAGCCGGGCGAGCTCCTCGTTGTGGTCGCCGACGATCGCAGCGAACGCGCGCAGCAGGCGAGCGCGCTCGCCCGGCGCCACGTCGCGCCACGCCGGGAAGGCGTCGTGCGCGGCCTCGATGGCGGCGTCGGTCTCGGCCTCGGTGGCCGACGGAACCTCTCGGATCTCGCGACCGGTGGCGGGGTTGATGAGTGTGGTCGTCACGTCACATTCTCTCGAAGGAGCGGGCGAGCTCCCAGTCGGTCACCGCCGCGTCGAACGCCTTGAGCTCGACGTCGGCCATGTTCGTGTAGTGGTCGACGACAGCGTCGCCGAACGCCGCGCGCGCGATCGTCGAGGACGCCCACGCCTCGCGAGCCTCACGCAACGTGTGCGGCACGTGCGGCTTGTCGGAGTGGTAGGCGTTGCCTTTCAGCTCCGGCTCGAGCTCGAGCCCCTGGTCGATGCCCTGGCGGCCGCCGGCCAGCATCGCGGCGAGCGCGAGGTACGGGTTCACGTCGCCCCCGGGCACGCGGTTCTCCATCCGGGCGCTGGGGCCGTGCCCGACCAGGCGCACGGCACAGGTGCGGTTGTCCTCGCCCCACGCGATCGCGGTAGGGGCGAACGAGCCGTCGGCGAACCGCTTGTAGGAGTTGATGTTCGGGGCGTAGAGCAGCGTGAAGTCGCGCATCGTGGCGAGCACGCCGGCCACGAAGCTGTCGTACATCGACGAGCGCGCGCCATGACCGGCGCCGGTGCCGTCCCAGAAGACGACGTCGCCGTTCGCCCCTCGCAACGAGAGGTGGATGTGGCAGGAGCTGCCCTCGCGCTCGTTGTACTTGGCCATGAACGTGATCGCCTGCCCGCGTTGGGCCGCGATCTCCTTGGCGACGGTCTTGTAGACGCTGTGGTTGTCCGCGGTGACGAGCGCATCGGCGTACAGGAAGCCGATCTCGTGCTGGCCGAAGTTGCACTCACCCTTGGCGCCCTCGACGTCCAGACCGGCGGCGTACATGGTGTTCCGGATGTCGCGCAACAGGGGCTCGGCGCGCGTCGTACCGAGGATCGAGTAGTCGACGTTGTACTGGTTGACCGGCTCGAGGTCGCGGTGGCCCATCCGGTGCGCGTCCTCGTACGACGTGTTGAACGCGATGAACTCCAGCTCGGTGCCCGCCAGCGCGACCAGGTCGCGGCCGGCGAACGCATCGAGCTGGGCCTTGAGGATCGACCGCGGCGACTGCACCACCGGCGCGTGGTCGAGCCAGACCAGGTCGCACTGCACCATCGCGGTCGCGGGCAGATGAGGGAGCAGCCGGATCGTGTCCCAGTCGGGGACGAACTCCATGTCGCCGTACCCGCGCTCCCACGAGGAGATCGCGTAGCCGTCGACGGTGTTCATGTCGACGTCGACGGCGAGCAGGTAGTTGCAACCCTCGGTGCCGTGCTCGACCACGACGTCCAAGAAGTACTGCCCGTGCAGGCGCTTGCCCTGTAGCCGCCCCTGCATGTCGGTGAACGCGAGGATGACGGTGTCGATCTCGCCGGTCTCGATCCGCTTGCGCAGGTCGTCCAGGGTCAGGTAGCGGTCGTTGGGTGGCATGGGTCTCCCTGTCTGTCGCTCAACCGAGCAGGCCGCGCAGGAGGGCGGCCGTGTCGTCGCAATGTTCTTCCATGGTCTGGCGGGCGCGGTCCGCCCGTCCGGCCAGCACGGCGCGGAGCAGGGTGGCGTGCTGGGCGTCCGAGTGCGCGATGTTGGCATCCAGCACCGGGATGGCGCTGAGCATCTCGTGCAGGCTCGCTTGGACCGACGTCACCGACTCGAGCGTCCGCGGCGAACCGGTGAGCGACGCCAGAGTGAGGTGGAATCGTGAGTCGGCCTGCCGGTGCCGGGCCCGGCTGGTTGCGCCGGCGACGGCCAGGTGGGCCGCCTCCAGACGCGCCCGGGCCTGGTCGTCCAGCGTCGTGGACGCGACCTGGTACGCCGCGCCCGCCTCGACGATCCGCCGGAACTCGAGCGCGTCGAGCCAGTCCGCCCGTTGCTCGGCCGTCGTCCGGGCCGCCTTGCGGGCCGACGGCGTCTGAGGCTTCATCGTGACCACCGTGCCGCCCCCGCGCCCGCGGCGGGTCTCGACCAGGTCCGCCGCGCGGAGGGCGACGATCGCCTCACGGAGGGTGGCGCGCGAGACGTGCATGCGTTCGGCGAGCTCCCGCTCCGCGGGCAGCATGCTGCCCAGCGGATAGACGCCCAGCCGGATCGCGGTGGCGAGCTGCTCCACGCAGGCCTCGAACGCGTGGTGCCCACGCACCGGCCGCAACATGACCCCGGAGAGATCGGGCGCAGACAGATCCGGCCCGGCCAGGTCGGGCAGCTGCTGACCCGTAGGCGGAGGGGCAGTCACGCGGGTCAGTGTGGCACTCGCTCGGCACGTGTCAATGGTCTGGGTTCATACCGAATTTTCCCGTTCACCCTTTACGACGGATTCCGCGCGGGTCTAGCCTCCGGGCCAACCGGTTCCGCTCCTGGAAGGGACATGACATGCCCGAAGCGTTCGAGCCAGCACCAGCCGACGGCCCAGCCGCCGAGCTCACTGACGACGAAGCGCATCTGGCCAAGCTCGGGTACCGCCAGGACCTCCACCGCTCGTGGTCGGGGTTTTCCAACTTCGCGATCTCGTTCTCCATCATCTCGATCCTGGCCGGCTGCTTCACCAACTTCGGGGCCGGCTTCAACAACGGTGGCCCGATCTCGATCTCCTGGTCGTGGCCGATCCTCGGTGTGTTCATCCTGCTCATCGGCTTCACCATGAGCGAGCTGGTCTCGGCGTACCCGACATCCGGCGGCATCTACTGGTGGGCGTCGAAGCTGGGTGGCCCGCGCGCCGGCTTCTTCACCGGTTGGCTGAACCTGATCGGCCTGGTCGCGGTCACGGCGGGCGTGGCCTACGGCTGCGCCACGTTCATCGACCTGACCATCAGCACGTTCTCGACGTCGTACGCCGACAGCTACTCCCTGAACCGGGTCTTCATCACCTTCCTGATCGTGCTCGCCGTGGCGTCCGTGCTCAACATCTTCAGCGGTCACCTGATGGCGATCATGAACAACGCGTCGGTTTGGTGGCACGTGGTGGGCGCTGCCGCGATCGTGCTGATCCTGATCTTCGTCCCGGACCACCACCAGTCGGTGAGCTACGTGTTCACCGAACGGTTCAACAACTCCGGGTACGGCGGAGGCAGCACGAGCGGGTTCCACTTCTTCTTCTTCATCATCCCGTTCGGGTTCCTGCTGACGCAGTACACGATCACCGGGTTCGACGCCTCGGCCCACCTGTCCGAGGAGACCGAGTCGGCGGCCAAGGGGGCCGCGAAGGGGATCTGGCGGTCGATCTTCTACTCGGTGATCGGCGGCTACATCCTCCTGCTGTGCGTGGTGTTCGCGATCCCCAACGGCGCCGACGGCAAGCCCGACAATGCGTTGGCCGGCGGAGGCGTGGCGCCGATCTTCAACGCGGCGCTCGGTCAGAACTGGGCGGGCACGGTCCTGTTGGTGTCCGCGGTCGGCCAGATCTTCTGCACGGTCTCGTGCATGACCTCGGCGTCCCGCATGACCTACGCGTTCAGCCGTGACGGTGCCATCCCCGGATCGAAGCGGTGGTCCATGCTCACCGCCGGTCGGGTTCCGGCGAATGCCGTCACGCTGGTGGCGATCTGTGCGGCGGTCCTGACCCTGCCCGCACTGATCAAGGTCGACGTGAACGGCACCCCGGTCCCGCTGGCGTTCTACGCCGTCACCTCGATCGCGGTGATCGGGCTGTACCTCGCGTTCGCGATCCCGATCTGGCTGCGATTCCGCCACGGCGACAAGTTCGACGTCGGCTCGTGGAACAACGGCGCGAAGTACAAGTGGATGAACCCGATCGCGGTGGCCGAGATCGTCATCGTGTCGCTGTACCTGATGTTGCCCTCGACACCCGCGGCCAACCCGTTCCGCTCGGAGTTCGAGTGGAAGTTCGTCAACTACGCGCCGATCGTCACGCTCGGGGCGCTGATCCTGCTCACGATCTGGTGGACGACCTCGGCGAAGCACTGGTTCACCGGCCCGAAGCACACCATCGATGAGGCGATCCTCGAGGCGTTCGACGACAAGCTCACCGCCGACTGAGGGTGCCCGAGCACGCACCACCTCTGGACCGCCTCGCCTGCCTGGCGGGGCGGTCCTGGCGTGTGGCCGCGCTCCCGGGCGGGCTGACCAACACCAACTTCCGCGTGCAGGACGACGAGGGTCTCGATGTGGTCGTCCGATGGGGTCACGCCGACGTGCGGATGTTGGGCATCGACCGGGACGCGGAGCATGCCAACACGGCGGCGGCGTACCAGGCGGGCGTCGGGGCCGAGGTGGTGGAGTACCGCCCGGACCTGTCGATGCTGGTGATCGGCTTTCTCTCCGGGACGGCGCTGGTGGACGCCGACTTCGCCGATGCGGCCGTGATGGGGCGCGCCGCCGACGCCGTACGCCGACTCCATCAGGGTCCGCGGTTCACCGGGGACTTCGACATGTTCGCGCGCCAGGAGGGGTACCTCGAGGTGGTGCGCGAGCAGGGGATCAGACTCCCCGCGGGGTACGCCGACCACGCGGCCGCGTGGGACGACGTACGTCGTGCCCTGGCCACGGCACCTTGGCCGGCCGTGCCGTGCAACAACGACCTGCTCGCCGCGAACTACATCGACGACCCGGTGTGGCAGGGCGAAGGGCGCGTCTGGCTGATCGAC
The DNA here is from genome assembly GCF_036493135.1 of Nocardioides sp. Lineage (GTDB taxonomy): Bacteria > Actinomycetota > Actinomycetes > Propionibacteriales > Nocardioidaceae > Nocardioides. The sequence goes on from NZ_DASXQG010000021.1 coordinate 22,439, forward strand.
TACGAGTACTCCGGGAACAACGACGCCTGCTTCGAGCTCGGCAACACCGCCACCGAGTGCTCCTTCACCGAGGAGCAGGTCGACGCGTGGTGCGAGGCATACTTCGGCGACCCGACGCCCGCGGACCGCGCTCGGGTGCGGGTCCAGGCCCTGTGCAGCCAGTACGGCTGGTCGCTCTGGGGCTTCATCCAGGACGCCACCAGCCCGCTCGACTTCGACTTCCATTCCTGGGGGATGGAACGCTACGAGAAGGCCGCTGCGACGTTCCGGGGCGGCGGGCTGCGGCGGCTGCTCGAGCAGGTCGCCTCCGGTGGTTGAGGAAGGCGCCCTGGCGCCTGCCTCGAGACCGCTCCCGACGCGCGCCCGGGTCGTGGTCATCGGCGGGGGAGTGATCGGCTGCTCGGTTGCCTACCACCTCACCAAGCTCGGCTGGACCGACGTCCTGCTGCTCGAGCAAGGTCGACTCTCCGGCGGGACGACGTGGCACGCGGCCGGCCTGGTCGGGCCGCTCCGCGCGACCGAGGCGGGCACGCGGCTCGTGCAGTACTCCGCCGAGCTGTACGGCTCACTCGAGGCGGAGACCGGGCTCTCGACGGGCTATCGCAACGTCGGGGGCGTGATCGTGGCGCGCACCGAGGACCGGATGACCCAGCTCCGCCGTACCGCTGCCAACGCCGTCGCCTACGACCTCGACTGCGAGCTGATCGGCCCGGCGCGGGCCCAGGAGCTGTGGCCACCGATGCAGGTGGACGACCTGCTCGGTGCGATCTGGCTGCCGGGCGACGGGAAGGTCAACCCGGCCGACCTGACCCAGTCGCTGGCCCGCGGTGCTCGCCTGGGTGGAGCCCGGGTCGTGGAGCACGCGCGGGTGACCGGGTTCGAGGTAGAGGCAGGCCAGGCGGGACGCCGCGTGACCGCCGTCCGCACGGACGCCGGTCACGTGGAGTGTGAGGTCGTCGTCAACTGCGCGGGTCAGTGGGCCAAGGCGCTCGGCGACCTGGCCGACGTAACCGTCCCCCTGCACTCGGCGGAGCACTTCTACGTCGTGACCGAGCAGGTCGAGGGCACCCACCCGGACCTGCCGATCATGCGCGACCCCGACGGCTGGACCTACTTCAAGGAGGAGGTCGGCGGCCTGGTCGTCGGCGGGTTCGAGCCGGACGCCAAGCCGTGGCGAGCGCCGTCCGACCTGCCCCACCCGTTCGAGTTCCAGCTGCTCGAGGAGGACTGGGAGCACTTCGCACCGCTCATGGAACAGGCGATCGTGCGCATCCCTGCGCTGGCCGAGACCGGGATCCGGAAGTTCTACAACGGCCCCGAGTCCTTCACCCCGGACAACCAGTTCCTGCTCGGACAGGCGCCCGGAGTGCACGGCTACTTCGTCGGCGCCGGGTTCAACTCGGTCGGGATCGCCTCGGCGGGCGGTGCCGGCCGCGCGCTCGCCGAGTGGATCGTCGAGGGGGAGCCGACCAGCGACCTGGTGGCGGTCGACGTACGCCGGTTCGCGCCGTTCCACGGCGACGAGGCGTGGCTGCGATCGCGCGTGGCCGAGATCCTCGGGCTGCACTACGAGGTGCCGTGGCCTCTCCGTGAGCCCGAGACGGGCCGCCCGCAGCGGGTCTCGCCGCTGCACGACCGCCTCGCCGATCGAGGTGCCGTGTTCGGTAGTCGGATGGGCTGGGAGCGTCCGGTGGTGTTCCGCCCGACCGGTGCCACCACGGCCGGCACCGCCACGGGCACGGCGTACACCTGGGGGCGGCCGGACTGGTTGCCCTGGTGTGTCGACGAGCAGCGCGCGACGCGGGAACGGGTCGCGGTCTTCGACCAGACCTCGTTCTCCCTGTACGACGCCGCCGGCCCCGATGCGCTCGGCTGCCTGCAGTGGATCTGTGCCGCCGACGTGGACGTCCCGGTCGGCGGCTGCGTCTACACGCCGTTCCTCAACGCCCGCGGCACCTACGAGGCAGACCTCACCGTCACCCGTACCGGACGCGACTCCTTCCTGCTGGTCTCGAGCTCGGCCACGACGATCCGCGATCTGGACTGGATCGACCGGCACCTGGCCGACGGATCCGACGTCACCGTCCGCGACTGCACGGACGACCTCTCGGTGATCGGCGTGATGGGTCCGCGCTCGCGTGACCTGCTCGGACGGGTCTCGACGGGCACGACCGCCGGAGCCGGCGACTGGTCGGACGAGTCGTTCCCCTTCGCCACCAGTCAGCAGGTGACCATCGGCGATGTCGGCCTCCGCGCGACCCGGATGACCTACGTCGGCGAGGTGGGGTGGGAGCTGGTCGTCCCGGTCTCGGACGCGCTGGCCGTGTACGACGCGCTCCGGGCTGCCGGCGACGAGCTGGGCGTGGCCGATGCGGGGTATCACGCCATCGAGTCGCTCCGGCTCGAGAAGGGCTACCGCGCCTTCGGCCGCGACCTGACCCCGGACCTCACGCCGGTCGAGGCCGGTCTGGTGTTCGCCACCGCGCTGAGCGCGCGCTCCGGCAGCGACAAGGAGTTTCTCGGTCGCGAGGCGCTGACGGCCCACCGGGATCGGCTGGCGGTCGGCGGCGAGCGACGCCGACTCGTGTCGTTCGTCCTGGACGATCCCGAGCCGATGGTCTGGGGCGGCGAGCTGGTGCTGCGCGACGGTGAGCCCACGGGGCAGGTGACCAGCGCGGCGTACGGCGCCACGGTCGGCGCCAGTGTCGGCCTGGCCCTCCTGCGCACCGACCGTCCGGTCCGGCAGGACGACCTCGACGCGTCGTCGTTCGCCATCGATCTGGCCGGTGAGCTCCCCCCCGCGCGGGTCACCCTGGCTGCCCCGCTGCCCTGACGCGATCCGGATGAGCGGTCATGCGCCCGCGTAGATCTCTCGGATCACGGCCTCGATGTCCGGTTCCTGGATCGACAGGTCGGCGACGGCGTACGTCGCGGCGAGCGCGGAGACGATCGGGGCGGCGCTCTCACCCGCGGGGAAGCTCAGCCACTGCCGCGGCCCGTCGACCTTGTGGGTCTCCGCACCGGCGACCTCGATCGGTGGCGCCTCGTCCACCAGGTCGACCACCAGCGTGCGACGCGACTCGCCGCGCCGGTGCAGGTCGACGAGGGGCCCGTCGAAGACTGACGTCCCGTGGTCGATCACGATCACCCGGTCGCACAGCGCCTCGATGTCCTGAAGGTCGTGAGTGGTCAGCATCAGGGTCGTGCCCCGCTCGGCGTTGAGGGTGCGGAGGAACTCGCGCAGCCGCCCCTTGCTGACCACGTCCAGACCGATGGTGGGCTCGTCGAGGTACAGGATCTCGGGGTCGTGCAGCAGCGCGGCCGTGATGTCGCCGCGCATCCGCTGACCCAGGCTGAGCTGGCGCACCGGTGTGTCGAGGAGGTCGCCGAGGTCGAGGAGCTCGACGTACTCCTCGAGGTTGCGGCGGTGCCGCGCCGGCTCCACCCGGTAGATCTTCTGGAGCAGCTCGAAGCTATCCCTCAGCGGGAGGTCCCACCACAGCGTCGTCCGCTGTCCGAAGACGACCCCGATCCGGCGGGCCAGCTCGGTGCGCTCCCGGCTGGGCTCCAGGCCGGCGACCCGGAGGTGGCCGGAGGTCGGCACCAGGATGCCCGTCAGCATCTTGATCGTGGTCGACTTCCCGGCCCCGTTCGGGCCGATATAGCCCACCATCTCGCCGGCCTCGACGGTGAACGTCAGGTCGTGGACCGCGCGCACCTCGCTCCGGGTCCGGGTGAGCCGGCTCGCCCGTTTGCGAACGACGAAGGTACGGGTGAGGTCGCGGACGTTGATCAGGGTCATGCGTCTTCCCTTTCACTGCCGAAGTGGGAGTTCTCCGGGGTCGAGGTAGGAGTTCTCCGTGGGTGGTGTGGGACTTCTCCCACTTGGGGCCGGGAGAAGTCCCACTTGGGCGGCGGACTTGTTCCACTTCGGCGGCATCTCAGCTCCCGGTGGAGGTGTAGTGGCGGATCCCGGTGCGCCAGGCGAGACCCGCGACGGTGACGGTCAGGGCGGCGACGACGGGAGGGAGGACGGCGAACCACGACGGCATGCCGAAGGGGTCCGGGCGGTCGAGCAGGTAGAGGCAGGGGTACCAGTTCACGAACGCCACCGGCACCAGGAACGTCAGTCCTTTGAGCACCTCGCGCGGGAAGATCGTCATCGGGTACTGGGTCATCGTGTTGCCGCCGTAGGTGAAGGCATTGGCGAACTGCGAGGAGTCGACGGTCCAGAACTGGATGCACGAGAACGCGACGAAGAACGAGAAGAAGATCAGGGAGCCCGACACCAGCATCACCGCGGCCAGCGCCACCTTCGGTGCGGTCCAGTCGACCCACCACGCGCCGTAGACGAACACCGCGAGCGCCTGGCTGATCCGGCCCAGGCGGCGGATCGCGAACCGGTCGGCGCAGATCTGCACCAGCAACGGGACCGGCCGGGTGAGCATCGAGTCCAGGGCACCGGTCCGGACGTACATCCCCACCTGCTCCACGCTGCCGATCACCAGATCGGCCACGCCGATGCCGATCCCGCTCGCGCCGTACAGGAGTGCGACCTCCCGCAGGCCGAACCCACCGAGCTGGGGCACGGTGTGGAACATCAGCGCCAGACCGACGAAGTCGAGCAGCGTGATCAGGGCGCTGGAGACGGTCAGGATCCAGAACGAGAGGGGATAGGCGAACGAGGACCTCACCCACATCCGCGCGATCCAGGTGTACTCCCGCGGCGACTCGCGGACGGTGTGGAGGCGCGCCGAGACGTCAGCCACCCTGGACCACCACCTTCCGGGTCGCGGTGCCGAGCACGACCTGACAGAGCGCCAGCAGTACCGCGATCCAGAGCGCCTGCACGGCCAGCCCCGAGACGATCCCGGCCCCACTGCGGTGGCCGAGCCAGATGTCGGCCGGCGTCTGGAGGTACGACGCCCAGGGCAGTGCGAGCGCGATGCTGCGCAACGGCTCGGGGAAGATCACCAGCGGCAGCGTCATCCCGCTCAGGAAGATCGCGAGCACGCCCGAGAGCATCCGCACGCCCGTCTGGTCCAGCGACCAGAACGCCGTGCACGCCACGAGGAAGCGGATCGCGAAGCTGGTCACCACCGCCAGCGTGAGGCTGACGACGAACCCGAGAGCGGCGGCCGGGCTTGCGGGCAGGGCGATCTGGAACAGCAGGACACCCAAGATCGTGGGCACGACGCCCCGCGTCAGGGCGTGGTACGCCGCGCGGCCCAGGTCGCCGGCGAGGTACCAGCCGATCAGCCCGACCGGCCGGTACAGGTCGATGGCGACGTCGCCGGTCCGGATCCGGTCGGCGAGGTCGTCGGTGGTCCCGCCGCCCCAGAGCGCGACCGTCATCAGCAGCGCCTGCCCGAGCCAGACGTAGGTGACCGCGTCGGTGGCGTCGTACCCGCCTGCGTCGGGGCGCTGGTGCCACAGCGCGAGGTAGGCGTAGCTGTAGATCACTCCGAACACGGAGTTGGTGAAGATGCCGGCCACGGTGGCGACCCGGTAGGTGCTGAAGCGACGGAACGACCGCGTGGCGACGGCGGCGTAGAGCACCCGGAGCCCTCCTTCCATCGGTGGTCGAGCCGCTCGAGACCCATGACGCGCACGCCAAGTGACCCCGCCTCACGAAAAGGCGGGGGTGTCGGGTCGTGCGCGCTGTGCGGTTGTCGATGCGCTTGTCGGCCGCCCAGTCTGGCTCACCACCCCGGCGGTGGCAAGCGCGAACGGCCCGGTCCCTCGAGGGCTCAGTGCTGGTAGGTCCCGGTGACGATCGCCCGGCCGGCGGTGTTGAACACGAGGTTGAAGCTGAGCACGGCGTTCGAGACGGAGTCGTCGACCCCGAGGCTCTCCTGGGTGACGGCGTGGACCACGAAGAAGTACCGGTGCACCTGATCGCCGGCGGGTGGGGCCGCGCCCATGAACCCGCGGACGCCACCGTCGTTGACGAGCATGAAGGCGTTGCCCGGGAGGCTCGCGCCCTCGTCCCCGGCGCCCGCGTCGAGCGAGGTCACGTCGGCCGGGAGATCGACGAGCGACCAGTGCCAGAAGCCGTTCGGGGTGGGGGCGTCGGGGTCGTAGCAGGTGACCGTGTAGCTCTTCGTGCCCTCCGGGGCGCCGCTCCACGACAGCTGCGGCGAGGAGTTGCCGAACTCCGCGACCTGGTCGTCCTTGAGCGGCTGGCCGTCGGTGACGTCGTCGCTGGTGACGGTGAAGGAGGGGACCTTCGGCAGTAGCTCGTACGGGTTGGGCTTCACCGGACGGTCGAGACTCATCTGCTCTCCTGACTCGCGGACGTGGCGGGACGAATCGCAACCTACTCCGCACCTGATCTCGCCCGTCGGTCGAGCCGGTCGAGACCACGGCAGGCCGCTCATCATGGAACCCATGGACGACCACCCGCCGTACCCCTCGGGCCTGCGGCTCGCCGGTCGCCGGGTGGTGGTGGTCGGCGGCGGCCAGGTGGCGCAGCGCCGCATCCCGGGTCTGCTCGCGGCCGGGGCCGACGTCGTGGTCGTCTCACCCCACGTGACGCCCGCGATCGAGGGACAGGTCCTGGCCGGAGAGATCGGCTGGGTCGAGCGTGGGTTCGCCGACGAGGACCTCGCCGACACCTGGTACGTCATCGCTGCCACCGACGACCCGGCCGTCAACGAGCAGGTGAGCAAGGCGGCGGAAGTCGAGCGGACGTTCTGCGTGCGCTCCGACGACGGGACGAGCGCGACCGCCTGGACGCCCGCGACCGGGAGGTACGACGGGCTGACCCTCGCCGTCCTCGGGCGTCGGGAGCCGCGGCGTACGGCGGCCGTGCGCGACGCGATCGTGACCGGGCTCCACGAGGGCACGATCGCGGCCAGCGAGAGGCGACCGTCGGTGCCCGGTGTGACCCTCGTGGGCGGCGGCCCCGGGCACCCCGAGCTGATCTCGGTGGCGGGGCGCAAGGCGCTGATGGAGGCCGACGTCGTCGTGGCCGACCGGCTCGCGCCGCGCGAGCTGCTCGGAGACCTGCCCGCGACCACCGAGGTCGTCGACGTCGCCAAGCTGCCCCGCGGCAGCGCCGCCCGCCAGGAGGAGATCAACCGGCTGATCGTCGAGCGGGCCCTGGCCGGTCAGCGAGTGGTGCGGTTCAAGGGTGGTGACAGCTTCGTGTTCGGGCGTGGGTTCGAGGAGATCGAGGCCTGCCGGCGCGCAGGTGTCGCCGTGAACGTGATCCCGGGGCTCTCGAGCCCGCTCGCGGTCCCCGCGGTCGCCGGCATCCCGATCACCCATCGCCAGGTGGCGCACGACTTCACGGTGATCTCCGGCCACGTCCCGCCCGGCCACCCGGACTCGCTGGTCGACTGGGAGGCCATCGGCCACCTCCGGGGCACCCTCCTGCTGATGATGGCGGTCGAGAACGCACCCGCGATCGCGCAGGCGGTGCTCGCGGCCGGTCGCGGCCCGGCCACCCCGGTCGCGGTGGTCTGTGACGGGTCGATGCCGGGGGAGCGCACGGTCCTCACCACGCTCGCCGACCTCGGTGCCGACCTCGATCGGCACGCCGTACGCCCACCGGCGATCATCGTGGTGGGTGACGTCGTCGCCGTGGCACATCCGCAACACTTCTCCCTGTGAGAGAACCGGCGTCGTGGCAGCGCTGACCGAGGTCACCGACCCCGACGACCCGCGGCTCGCCGACTACCGGGACCTGCGCGACGTCCAGCTGCGTACCCATCTCGAGGCCGAGCACGGACTGTTCCTGGCCGAGGGCGAGAAGGTGGTACGTCGGGCCGTCGAGGCGGGCTTCACCCCCCGGTCGTTCCTGATGGCGTCGCGGTGGCTCGACGCGCTGGCCGACGTCCTCGAGGCCGGCGACGCGCCCTGCTACGTCGTCAGTGAGGCGCTGGCCGAGCAGGTCACCGGCTTCCACGTGCACCGTGGCGCCCTCGCCTCGCTCGAGCGCCGTCCGCTCCCGACCCTCGACGAGGTGCTCGACGGCGCGCGTCAGGTACTGGTGCTGGAGGACGTCGTCGACCACACCAATGTCGGCGCGGTCTTCCGCTGCGGCGCCGCCTTCGGCTTCGACGCCGTACTGCTGGCGCCACGCTGTGCCGACCCGCTGTACCGACGCTCGATCAAGGTCGGCATGGGCGCGGTCTTCTCCACGCCGTGGACCCGCCTCCCCGACTGGTACGACGCCCTCCCGGACCTGTCCGCTCGTGGCTTCACCACGGTGGCGCTCACCCTCGCCGACGACGCCCATCCGATCGAGGAGGTCGTCGTCGGACTCGACCGGGTCGCCCTCGTGCTCGGCTCCGAGGGCCACGGGCTCTCGCCGCGGTGGGAGAAGGCGGCCGATCGGCGCGCGGTCATCCCGATGCGCGAAGGGATCGACTCGCTGAACGTCGCCTCGGCCGCCGCCGTCGCCTGCTACGTCGTCGCCACCCGCCGCTGACCGGCAGCGCTGGTCAGTCGACGGTGGCCGGGACCGCCGGCCACTCGTCCGGATAGTTCTCGGCGACCCGCTCGTGGTTCTTCTGGAGCTTCTTGCGCCAGCGCGTCGACAGCCGGTCTGCGAAGATGATGCCCAGCGTGTGGTCGGTCTCGTGCTGGAGGCAGCGGGCCAGCATCCCGTCGCCGGTGAACGTCACCGCAGCGCCGTCCAGCCCGGTGCCGTCCACCGTCGCGTGGTCGGGTCGCGCCAGGGGCACGTAGCCGCCGGGGAGGGACAGGCAGCCCTCGTCCTCCTCGTCGAGCCTCCGGTCGCGGCCCTCGGGCAGTGTGACCTGCGGGTTGCACACCACACCCACCGTTCGCTCACTGGTCGAGTCGTGGCAGTCGAACACGAACACCCGCAGGTCGACCCCGATCTGGCACGCCGCGAGCCCGACGCCGTCCGCGGCGTACATGGTCGCCGCCAGGTCGGCGACCAGGGTCCGCAGCTCCTCGTCGTACGCCGTGACCTCGGCCTGGCGCCGGTGCATCACCGGGCTTCCCCAGCGGACGACCGGCCGGACGGTGCCGCCCTGCGGGAGTGGTCCGTACGGCGCGCGCGTCGGCGCGGCGGAGTCGGGCGGCATGGCCAAAGCCTAGAGATGGCGGGCCAAGGTCTGTGACCGGGAGCACCCGGTGGGACGGTGGTCCCGAAATGTAACTCAGAGTTACATTAGTTCCATGCTCCAGCTCAAGATCCTCCGCCCCGGAGGCCGGCACGGCATCGCCGGCGGCGAGTCCCGCGACCCGATCGGGTACGCCGTCGCGGCGATGAACAAGCTGGCCCAGAGCGATCTCCTCGACCGGGTGGGACTGCGCCGGCAGGCCGAGCAGACGGTCTTCACGGTGACCCGCGGGGGCTTCCGCACCGCGACCACCGCCGGTCGCGTGTTCGCGAAGGCCGGCCGGCGCGGGAAGTCCGGCCGTCGCGCCGCGACCGCCCGGTCGCGCGGCGCCTTCGACCTCACGCCGACCGAGGACGAGCAGATGCTCGTCGACGTGGTCACCGAGCTGGCCACCGAGGTGCTGCGCCCGGCCGCCGCGTACGCGGACGTCGCCTGCGCCGCCCCCGGCCACGTGCTCGAGGCAGCGAACGAGATCGGTCTGCCGCTGCTCGGAGTGCCCGAGGCACTCGGCGGCATCTCCGAGGAGCGCGCGGTGATGGCCGGCACGCTGGTGGCCGAGGCACTGGCCAAGGGCGACCTGGGGCTGGCCGTCGCCGGCATCGCCCCGGGCGCGGTCGCCACCGCGATCGCCACCTGGGGGACCGACGCACAGCAGCAGACCTACCTCCCGGCCTTCACCGGGAGCGAGCCTCCCACCGCGGCGCTCGCGCTCACCGAGCCGCGACCGTTGTACGACGCGCTCGCCCCGCAGACGACCGCCACCCGGGACGGCGACGACCTCGTCCTGGACGGCGTGAAGTCGATGGTGCCGCGAGGCGCCGACGCCGAGCTCTTCGTGGTCGGCGCGCGCCTCGCCGAACCCGGCACGGACGGCGCGAACGTGCTGGTGATCGTCGAGTCCGGGGCCTCCGGCCTCTCGGTCGAGGCCGACCCGGCCATGGGCGTGCGTGCCGCGTCGCTCACCACGTTGACGCTCGAGGGTGTCCGCGTCCCGCCGGGCAACATCCTCGGCGCCGTCGACGGCACGACGTACGCCGAGTGCGTGCGGCTGTCGCGGATCGCGTGGTGCGCGCTCTCGGTCGGGGTCGGCCAGGCGGTGCTCGACTACGTGACGCCGTACGTCAAGGAGCGCGAAGCGTTCGGCGAGCCGATCGCACACCGCCAGTCGGTCGCCTTCATGGTCGCGAACATCGCCATCGAGCTCCAGGCGATGCGGCTGCTCACCTGGAAGGCCGCGTCGCGTGCGGCCGCCGGGAAGGACGTCTCACGGGACGTGGCGCTGGCCAGGAAGCTCTGCGGCGACAAGGGCATGCAGATCGGCCTGGACGGCGTGCAGCTCCTCGGCGGGCACGGCTTCGTCAAGGAGCACCCGGTCGAGCGGTGGTACCGCGACCTCCGGGCCATCTCGATCATGGAAGGCGGGGTGCTGGTCTGATGCCCATCTCCCTGGACGACCCGAAGAAGCTGCGGCCCCTGCGCGACCAGGCGCACCAGGTCGCGATGAACATGCTGCGGCCGATCAGCCGCACCTACGACAAGGCCGAGCACGCCTACCCCAAGGAGCTCGACCTCCTCGCCGCGATGATCGACGGCATCTCGGAGTCG
>NZ_DASXQG010000022.1:0-2173 GCF_036493135.1 Nocardioides sp.
ATGAAGAAGGTCGCTGGCGGGCTGAAGCTCGCCCTTTCCCAGTACCGCGACCTGGAGGCGTTCGCCGCGTTCTCCTCCGACCTGGATCCCGTCTCCCGGGCTCAGCTGGACCGGGGCGCGCGCCTGGTGGAACTGCTCAAGCAGCCCCAGTACAGCCCGCTCCCGGTGGAGCGCCAGGTGGTCTCGGTGTGGTCCGGCACCAATGGGTATCTCGACGACGTGCCGGTCGACGACGTCCGGCGGTTCGAGGACGAGTTCCTCGACTACCTGCAGCGCAATCGGGACGGGGTATACGCGTCGATCAGGGAGACCCGCGAGCTGAACGACGACACCGCCACCATGCTCAAGGACGCGATCGAGGAGTTCCGGCGGCAGTTCGAGGTCACCGGCGGCGGGACGCTCGGCTCTGACGACGAGCGCGAGGGCGGCCGCGACGGCGAAGGCGACCGCGAAAGTGGCCGCGCTCGCGACGACGACGGCGACCGCGAAGGCGAAGATGGCCGCGACGGCGGCCGGGCTCACGACCGCGACCGGGAAGGCGACAGCGACGGCGATTCTGCCCGGGAAGATGGCCGCGACCCCGGCCGCGTTCGCGACGGCGACGGCGACGGCGACGAGCCAGTCGAGCCGATGGACGAGGACCGGGTCGAGCGGGAGAAAGTAACCAGGCGCCCGCCGCCGCGGGCTGCCGAGGACTAGGCATGGCAGCACAGCTTCGCGCCATCCGGCAGCGGATCCGGTCGATCCAGTCCACTGCCAAGATCACCCGCGCCCAGGAGCTGATCGCGTCCTCACGGATCATCAAAGCCCAGCAGCGGGTCCGCGACGCGGCGCCCTACGCACGGGAGATCACCCAGGCGGTCGAGGCGGTGGTCAGCCGCTCCGCGCAGATCGACCACCCCATCGTCCGTGAGCCCGAGCGCATCGAGCGGGCCGCGCTCCTGATCCTCACCAGCGACCGGGGATTCGCCGGTGGCTACAACGCCAACGTCATGCGCGAGGCGCAGGGCCTGCGCGCGCTGCTCCGTGAGCGGGGTGTCGACGAGGTCACCTACGTGTCCGGGCGCAAGGGGATCAGCTGGCACCGGTTCCGCGAGCGGGAGGTCGCCGCCGAGTGGAGCGGGTTCTCGGAGACGCCACGCAGCGAGAACGCCCGCGAGATCACCGAGGTCCTGCTCGACGCGTTCAGCCGCCCGGCCAGCGAGGGCGGGGTGGACGAGATCTACTGTGTCTACACCGAGTTCGTGTCCATGCTCACCCAGCGGTCGGTCGTGCGCCGGATCCTCCCGATCGAGATCGAGGAGAGCACCGAGCCGCCGCCCGCCGGGGCGTTCCCGCTGTACGAGTTCGAGCCCTCCCCGCCGGACGTGCTGGACGCGCTGCTGCCCTGGTACGTGGAGAGCCGGATCTACCACGCGCTGCTGGAGGCCGCCGCCTCGGAGATCGCCGCCCGGCGGCGGGCGATGAAGTCGGCTACCGACAACGCCAACGACCTGCTCGAGCAGTTCACCCTCGAGGCCAACAAGGCACGACAGGCCGAGATCACCCAGGAAATCAGCGAGATCGTCGGCGGCGCCAACGCGCTGGCCGAGGCCGCCGCAGGGAAAGAGTGAGTGTCATCATGACCGCAACCGCCGAGAACGCCGCCGCGGGCGGCGACGAAGCCACCGGCGCGCACGAAGGCCGGGTCGCACGGGTCACCGGCCCCGTCGTGGACGTGGAGTTCAGCGCCGAGGACATGCCCGACATCTACAACGCCCTGACGGTGGATGTCACGCTGGACGATGAGACCAAGACGCTGACCCTGGAAGTGGAACAGCACCTGGGTGACGACATCGTCCGGGCGATCTCCATGCAGCCGACCGACGGCCTGGTGCGCGGCGCTCCCGTCACCGACACCGGCGGCCCCATCACCGTGCCGGTCGGCGAGATCACCAAGGGCCACGTGTTCAACGTGCTCGGCGAAACGCTGGACGTGCCCACCGCCGAGCTCAAGGTGGAGGAGCGCTGGTCCATCCACCGCGACCCGCCACCGTTCGACCAGCTGGAGCCCAGGACCGAGATCCTGGAGACCGGCATCAAGGTCCTCGACCTGCTCACCCCGTACGTCAAGGGCGGCAAGATCGGCCTGTTCGGCGGGGCCGGCGTGGGCAAGACGGTGCTCATCCAGGAG
>NZ_DASXQG010000023.1:0-4047 GCF_036493135.1 Nocardioides sp.
GATGTTCACCGTGCTGTTCGCGATCGGGCGTACGCCGGGCTGGCTCGCCCAGTGGCTCGAGCTCGTGCAGGACAAGGAGCAGAAGATCGCCCGGCCGAAGCAGATCTACACCGGCCAGCGCACCCTCGACTTCACGCCCGCCTCCCAGCGCTGGTCCTGAGGGGCTGTCATATCTGCGCGATCGCGCGGTTATGACATCCAATCGGGCCCGGCGCATGTCGTAACCGCGCGATCGCGCCGTTACGACATCCCGCCACCCTTCAGGGCAACTCGTCACGCGGCCGCGCGCTCGACCTCGAGCAGGGACTCGGAGTGCCGCTCGGTCTCGAACGCCGCGCGGCCACCGCGGAAGCCGAAGAGCCGCTTGGTCCACAGGATGTACACCACGGCGAACACGTTCAGCGCGAACGCCACGACCCGGAGCCAGGTGACCCGTTCGAGGAGCTCGTAGATCTCCACCGGGATGAACACCGCGGTGCCGACGACCGCGACGTACTCGCCCCAGCGCTTCATCAACCAGAGCCCGACGGCCTCGAGCAGCTCCAGTGCGCCGTACGCCAGGACGCCGAGGCTGATCAGGGTGAGCGTGTGGGGGTCGGTCTCCAGCGCCTTCTGGATCAATCGCACCGGACCGGTCGCCTGGAGGTCGACGCCGGCGTGCTCCGCGACCGGTGACAGCCGCGGCAGGTAGTCGTCGAAGAGCCGCTGCAGCGAGTTCTGTGCGCCCTCGAACCGGTAGATGCCGTACGCCAGGGCCACGAGGAGTACGCCGCGGATGCCGCGCTCGACGGCGAGCAGTCGGAGGATGAACGCGTCTCGCAGCGCCCGCCCCCGCAGCACGATCGGCGCGTCCTCGGCCGGCCCGCGTCCATGCGGCTCTCCCGGGATGAACGACCCGCAGCGCAGGCACCGCCAGGCCTCCCCCACCACCGTCTCGACGCGGAGCCGTTCGGCCAGCGCCGCTTCGGTCGGCGCCCACGTGACGTGGCCGCGCCAGCCGCAGTTGCGCACGTTCCAGTCGAAGGTGCGAAACGGCTTCCTCACCCGGCGCAGCCTAGGTGCGCGTGTGTCGGAAGCCTCATCCCGAGGGGCGGGAAATGACGGGCGTCGACCTGCGGGTCTTGGGAGGATCGGCGGGTGTCGACCCTGAGCAGCTTGGCCTCGCTGGAGGCGCGCCTCGACCACCTGCTCGCCGCACCGGCCCAGACCGGAATGCTGGCGATGGTCGTGCGCCGCCCTGACGTCGGAGTCCGGGAGATCCTCGGCGAGGGCGTGCTCGACGAGGCGGGAGGACTCGTGGGCGACAACTGGCTCAGCCGCGCCACCTCGCGTGCGATCACCGAGGGTCGCCACCTCGACGCGATGATCACCGTGATGAGCGCGCGGATGGTCTCGTTGCTCGGCGAGACCGACGACGTCCAGGCACAGGCCGGTGACCAGCTGTACGTCGACCTCGACCTCTCCCACGACAACCTGCCCGCCGGTACCCGGATCGCGCTGGGCGAGGACGCCGTCCTGGAGGTCACCGCGAAGCCGCACGCGGGCTGCAAGAAGTTCCTGGCCAGGTTCGGCGAGGACGCGCTGGCCTTCGTCAACGGCGAGGTCGGGAGCCGGATGAGGCTGCGCGGGCTGAACGCGCGCGTGGTGCGCGGAGGCGTGATCCGCCCCGGTGACGTCGTACGACGTCTGGGCTGATCGATCGGCTCGGCTTCTTCAGGACCCCCCAGCGCCATCTCAGCGTCCTCCCAGACTCGCCCGGCAACCTCTGCGTCATGACGAACGACCCGTACGGCCGAAGCGAGCCGGAGAACCGACACGAGTGGGGTCAGGAGCCGCCTGCTCCACCCGCGACCTGGTCGCCGTACGGTTTCGCAGCCCAGCCGGATGATGGCCGCGCCACCCTCGGCCAGGACGTCAGTGGCCCGGTTCTCCCACCCGACCCACGTCCCCGGAGCGGGCTGCGTGGCAAGGGGCTGGCCGCCACCGTAGTGGCGGCCAGCCTGCTCGTCGGCGGTGCTGCCGGCGTGGGCGGCGCCGCGGCGTGGACCTCGACGCACGACTCGGTGCAGTCCTCGCCGGTGCTCACCCAGAGCGGCGGCAGCACCGCCCAGACCGCCGCCACCGGATCGATCGAGAAGGTCGCCCAGAGCGTGCTGCCCTCGGTGGTGATGATCGAGGTGGCCGGTCCCGACGGCTCCGGCTCCGGCTCCGGCATCATCCTCAGCCAGGACGGCAAGATCCTCACCAACAACCACGTGGTCGCCCTCGCCGGGAAGTCCGGCAGTCTGAGCGTCTCGTTCAACGACGGCTCCCACGCCTCCGCCAAGATCCTGGGCACCGACCCGCTCACCGACACCGCGGTGATCCAGGCCCAGGGGGTCGACAACCTCACGCCGGCCACCATCGGGCACTCCTCGAGCCTCGCGGTCGGCCAGGGGGTGGTCGCGATCGGCTCGCCGTTCGGCCTCGACGCGACCGTCACCAGCGGCATCGTGAGCGCGCTGAACCGCCCGGTGAACGTCGGCCAGGTCAGCCAGGGCAACGTCGCGGTCTACCCGGCGATCCAGACCGACGCCGCGATCAACCCGGGCAACTCCGGTGGCCCACTGGTCGACCTGTCGGGCTCGGTCGTCGGTATCGACGCCGCGATCCAGACCGCCACCGACACCACGAGCCAGGGCGAGCCCGGGTCCATCGGTCTCGGTTTCGCGATCCCGATCGACGAGGTGCTGCCGATCGTCCAGCAGATGATCAAGGGCGAGACGCCCACCCACGCCCGCCTGGGCATCGGTGTGGACAACGCCGCCGGCGGCCAGCAGACGACCGACGGCGCGAAGGTCGCCCAGGTCAACCAGGGCTCCGCCGGTGGCAACGCCGGGCTCAAGACGGGTGACGTGATCACCAAGGTCGACGACCACCTGATCACCTCCTCCGACGGGCTGATCGCGATCGTCCGGTCCTACCGCCCCGGCGACAAGGTCACCGTCACCTACGAGCGCGGAGGGAGCACCCACACCGTGCAGGTCACGCTCGAGTCCGACGCGGCCACCACGAACTCCTGAGCTCGGGGTCCGGAGGTCGTTCACTGCGCCGGTGACGCCTCCGGGCCCCGTTCCCTACACCGGGGGGCAACGTCATACGTTCCGAGGCGTCTAGGACTCGGAACGTATGACGTCCCCGCCCGGGAACGGTCTCCCACCAGGAGATCGGGGCCGGCTCCGACAGCCCGTCGCAGCCGGACGCGATCAAGAACCGCCGGTCATCAACGAGCCCGGCGGACCCTGGCCTCGTCCCAGACCGGTCCGTCCGACTCGTAGACGTCGCCGTCCGCGCCGTACACCAGGAACCGGTCGAAGCCGCGCGCGAACCAGCGGTCGTGGGTGACCGCGATGACGGTGCCCTCGAACGCCTCGAGACCGTCCTCGAGCGCCTCGGCGGACTGGACGTCGAGGTTGTCCGTCGGCTCGTCGAGGACCAGCAGCGTCGCTCCGGACAGCTCGAGCAGCAGGATCTGGAAGCGCGCCTGCTGGCCGCCCGAGAGCGACTCGAACCTCTGCTCCGAGGCGTGCGCGAGCTCGTAGCGGTCGAGCACCCGGGCGGCGGCCTCACGGCCCATGCCCACGCGGCCGTCGGGGCGGCCGTCACCGCGGTGCAGGATCTCCAGCAGGGTCCGCCCGGCGAGCTCGGGGTGCTCGTGGGTCTGGACGAACCAGCCCGGACGCACGCGCGCGCCGAGCTTGGCCTTGCCGGAGTGCCGGACCGGCTCGATCGGGGTGTCGTCGACGGGGCGGTGCTCGACGTCGGGGTCGGAGCCACCGGCGGCCAGCAGCCGCAGGAAGTGCGACTTGCCCGACCCGTTGCTGCCCAGCACCGCGACCCGCTCGCCGTACCAGACCTCGAGGTCGTACGGATGCATCAGCCCGGTCAGCTCGAGGCTCTCGCAGACCACGGCACGCTTGCCCGTGCGGCCACCCTTCAACCGCATCGACACCTGCTGCTCGCGCGGCTGCTCGATCGGCGGACCGGCTTCCTCGAACTTCCGGAGCC
>NZ_DASXQG010000024.1:0-59741 GCF_036493135.1 Nocardioides sp.
TACCAGGTGGCGAGCGCGCAGCTCCCGGCCGAGGACATCGCCAGGCCGCATCGGGTGATCTTCGCGGACTACCCGTCGGTGACCCTCGTGACCGCGCACGTGTCCGCAGTCAAGCTCTCCGAACGCAGCCTGGTGCTGTCGGATGGGCAGACCCTGACGGGCTCGCACCTGGTGATGGCTGCGGGCGCCCGGCCGAACTTCTTCGGGGTGCCCGGGGCGGCCGAGCACGCGTTCCCGCTGTACTCGGTGGCTGATGCCGAGCGGCTGCGCCTGCACCTGCAGCGCTTGCTGCAGAAGGCCATGGCAAGCGGCGGTTCCGCTGAGCCAGGAGCGCTCGACGTGGTGATCGTGGGTGGCGGCCCGACCGGGGTCGAGACCACCGGTGCATTGGCCGAGCTGATGCAGGCCCTGCAAAACACCGGCCGCCTCGACCCCGCCGGGAAGATCACCATCGTTGATCGCTCACCGATGCTTCTCGGACAGTTCTCGAGCAAGGCTCACGAGTACGCCCTGCGCAAGCTCGCCGAGGTCGGCGCGGATGTCAAGCTCGAGGTCGGTGTCGCCGCCGTTCACCCCGACCGGGTCGAGCTCGACGACAAGACCACGATCCCGGCGCGCACCGTCGTGTGGGGCGGTGGGGAATCGGGCTCGGCAGTCGCGCAAGCACTCGGGCCGGTCCTCGGGCGCGGCGGACGGCTCAACGTCCGGCCCGACCTGACCGTCGAGGGCTACCCGGGCGTCTACGCCGTAGGCGACGTCGCGAACATCCCCTCCGCTGACCAGGATGCGCCGACATTGCCACAGCTGGGCTCGGTAGCACAGCAGTCGGGCCTGTGGGCGGCCGAGAACATCCTGCGTGAGCTTGGGCATCAGCCGACAACCCCCTTCAAGTACAAGGACAAGGGCATCATGGCGATGATCGGCCGCAACGCCGCGGTCGCCGAGGTCGGCAAGCGGCACCACCTGGTCGAGGGTCCGATCGCGTTCGCGGCGTGGCTCGGCGTGCACGCGACGCTGCTCAGCGGCGCGCACAGCAAGACCGATGCCTTCCTCACCTGGGCGTGGGACTACTTCGACCGCGACCATGCCGCCACGATCGAGGCGCACACGGCCCCGAAGCGCATCGCGTGGGGCGACCACGAGGCCGACATCCCGCACATCGCCGTCGACGAACCCGCCCCCAGCACCGCGACGCAACACACCTGAGTCGGAGAGGAAGCCATGAACGACCACTACGACGTGATCATCGTCGGGTCCGGGGCAGGCGGCGGCACCCTGGCGCACCGGCTGGCACCGTCCGGCAAGCGGATCCTGATCCTGGAGCGCGGTGACTGGCTTCCTCGCGAGATCGAGAACTGGGACGCGGCGGCGGTCTTCGTCGACAACCGGTACGTGTCGACCGACCGCTGGTACGACGAGCACGGCGAGCCGTTCCAGCCCCAGATCCACTACTTCGTCGGCGGCGCGACGAAGTTCTACGGGGCGGCCCTGTACCGGCTCAGGGAGCGCGACTTCGGCGAGCTCAAGCACCACGACGGGATCTCGCCGGCCTGGCCCATCGACTACCGCGACCTCGAGCCGTACTACACGCAGGCCGAGGAGCTCTACCAGGTGCACGGCGCCCGGGGTGAGGATCCCACCGAGCCGCCGGCGTCGGCGCCGTATCCCCATCCCCCGGTCTCGCACGAGCCCCGCATCCAGAAGCTCTTCGACGACCTGACCCAGGTCGGGCTCCATCCGTTCCACTCGCCGTCGGGCATCCTGCTCGACGAGGCGGAGCCTGCCTCCAGCCCGTGCATCCGCTGTGCGACGTGCGACGGCTTCCCGTGCCTGGTGCACGCCAAGTCCGACGCCGAGGTGGTCGCCGTACGGCCGGCGATGCAGCACGACAACCTCGACCTGGTCCGCAACGCCGTCGTACGCCGGCTCGAGACCGACGAGTCGGGTCGCACGGTGACCTCGGTCGTCGCCGACGTCGAAGGCGTGGAGCAGCGCTTCACCAGCGACATCGTCGTCATCTCCGCGGGCGCGGCCAACTCCGCCAAGCTGTTGCTCGCCAGCGCCAACGACCGCCACCCGAACGGCCTCGCCAACGGCTCGGACCAGGTCGGGCGCAACTACGTCTTCCACAACAGCCGGGCCTTCCTGGCGGTGTCGACCGAACCCAACGACACCCGCTTCCAGAAGACGCTTGGGCTCAACGACTACTACTTCGGGGATGCCGACTTCGACTACCCGATGGGCAACCTCCAGATGGTCGGCAAGTCGTCTGCCCCCATGTATCGCGGGGAGAAGCCGATCCAGACCAAGTTGGCGCCGACCTTCGCCCTGGGCGACGTCGCCGCGCACGCCATCGACTTCTGGCTGTCCGTCGAGGACCTGCCCGACCCCGACAACCGCGTCACCCTCGACCGCGACGGCAACGTCGTACTGAGCTACACGCCGAACAACCAGGAGCCCATGGACCAGCTCTACCGCCGGGTGAAGAAGCACCTGAGCCACCTCGGCATGGACCGGCACCACCTGATCCCGCGGGACGTGTACATGAAGAACGACATCCCGGTCGCGGGGTGCGCCCACCAGGCCGGCACCGTGCGATTCGGGAGCGAGCCCGAGACCTCGGTGCTGGACACCGACTGCAAGGCCCACGAGGTCGACAACCTGTACGTCGTGGACACGAGCTTCTTCCCGAGCATCGGAGCGGTCAACCCGGCACTCACCGCGATGGCGAACGCGCTGCGCGTGGGCGACCACCTGCTGACCAGACTGGGTTGATCGGCTCTGGTTGAGCGGCGCTGGCTGAGCGGCGGGCTGAGCGGCGGATTAGACGAGACCGAGCTCGATCATTCGGTCGACCGCCTCCGTGCGCGATGACGCGCCGAGCTTGTGGTACATCGAGGTGGCCTGGGTCTTCACGGTGTGCCGGGAGATGAAGAGCTTCTCCCCGATCTCGGAGTAGGTGAGCCGCGTGGGTAGCCACGGGACCAGGCGGATCTCGGCCGTGGTCAGGGACGACGCCCCGATCGGCGTGGCGGCGATGATCTGGCTGACGCGCTCGTCCAGCCGGCGGGTGGCCGTCACCAGGTTGCCGAGCTCGGGCCGCTGCCTCAGGATCCCCCGGATCTGCTCCAGCACGGCCCGGACCCCCGCCGGGTCGATCAGCGCCAGGTAGGTCCGAGCCAGCTCGAGCAACGCCTGGACCGAGACGACCGGCAACGCGTAGGTCAGGAGAGGGCGCAGCCGGGCCGCCTTCCGCACGTACTGACGTGCCTCGGGCATGTTGCCGCGGTGCACCGCGGCATGGGCGGCCGCGGCGTACACGAGAGCGCTGGTCCAGTAGTCGTCGTACGGACCCTCGGAGACGATCTGCAGCGAGCGCTTGATCAGCGAGTCCGCGGCGCTCCACTCGTCACGTTCGACGGCGATCAGAAACTGCTCGGTGAGGACGAGAGCGGCCAACGGGGCCGAGTCGATGCCGGCGGCGAGGTCGTAGGCGTGCGCGAACGACGCGTCGGCCCGCTCGAGATCGCCCTCGAGCAGGTAGGACAAGCCTTGGGTGTGGACCATCGTGGCGCGGTAGGGGCTGGCGGGGCTGAGTCCTTCCAGAGCGGCGGCCGCGTCCGCTCGCATCGCGGCCGGACTGTCGCGGCACAGGTTCGCCCGCAGATAGGCCAACGTTCCCTCGACCGTGCTGCCGTCGGACAGGCGGCCGGTCGTGGGAAGCCCCTCGGCGACCGCGGCCCAACGCTCGGCATCACCGGCCTGCCCGAGCAGGGCGAAGATCAAGGCCCCATGGCTGATCATCGCCGGCGTGTGTGCGGCCGGCGACCGGTGACCGAGCCGCGCCATCCATCCCTGGACCGTCTCGACGCGGCCGCTCGCCCAGACCACCTGCATCGTCTCGAGGACCAGACGTCCGAACCGGAGCGTGTCGCCGGCCAGGAATGCGTGCTCGATGGCCTCTTCCAGGTCGCCCTCCGCCTCGAACCATGCGGAGGCGCGAGCGTGCAGCTCCGGGATCAGGTCGGGAGTGTCCCGGCGGACCTCGGCTTGCAGCATCTCTCGGAGGAGGTGGTGGTACCGGTACCACTCGCCCCTGCCGTCGAGGGGTTGCACCAGGAGGTTCCGTCGCTTCAGCCGTTCCAGCAACCGCATGCCACCGTCGCCGCCCGCGACCGCATCGCCGAGCCCGCCGTTCACCCGCTCCAGGATCGACGTACGGAGGAGGAACCTCACCTGCTTGCGGGGGATGCGGTCCAGCACCTCGGACCGCAGGTAGTCGGCCAGCAGCCGCTCGTCACCCCTGACCCCGTGCTTGGCCGACGCCTGACCCTCCCGGATCGCCAGGGCGGCGAGGTAGAGCCCCGCGGGCCACCCCTCGGTCTGCTGCACCAGCCGGTCCGTCTCTGCGTCGGTCACCGCGACGCCGGCGGTGGCGATCAGTGAGGAGGCCTCGCCGGAAGACATCGCCAGATCCTCCGTGCCGATCTCGAGCAGGCTGCGTTGGACGCGCATCCGCGCCGTCGGGAACGGCATCTCGTCCCGCGACGCCAGCACGAGCTGCGAGCCCGCCGGCACGTCCGTCGCGAGCGCACGGACGAGCTTCCTGCTGTCACGACTGGCGAGCGCCTCCACCTGATCGAGAGCCAGGGCGACCGTGCGCGGGAGCGCGCCGAGGATGTCCATCAGGCGCTGGGCAACAAGGCTCGGGTCGTCCTCGGTGGACTCGGTCGCACCCTTGACCAGATCGGTCGAGTCCGCGCCGAGGGCCGCGGCCACCGCGTTCGCCAGCGACCTGGGATCGTCGTGGATCAGGTCACACGAGACCCACGCGACGCGTGCTCCGCGTCGCTTCCGCCACTGATCCAGCAGCGTCGACTTCCCGTAGCCCGGTGGGGCAACGATGGTGACCACCGACTCGTCGGACGCCATCAGCCAGTCGACGAGGGCAGAACGCTGTGTCGGACCAGCTGTCGGACCAGACGCCGGACCAGACGTCGGCGGGGGTACGGCGTACGCCTGCGACCGGGTGCCGGTTCCTGTCCGCGGGGCAGGCGGGCGCGCCCGTGATGACGTGCGTCGGCCCTCCCCCCGCATTCTGTAGACGGTACCGCTGCCCCGACCACGCGGCCAGAGCCGTCCACCGCCCCCGAGAGCCGAGGTCGGGACTCAGGCTGGCAGCCAGGGAGTGCGCCACCCGCCCAGGCCGGCCGTGATGTCGTCTCCGGCCTGCGGTCCCCAGGAGCCGGGGGTGTAGGAGTGGACCGGTGGCGGCGCGTCGAGAAGTGGCTGCATGACGCGCCAGGTCTCCTCGATCCCGTCCTGGCGGGCGAACCTGGTGCTGTCTCCCGCCATCGCGGCGTGCAGCAGGACCTCGTAGGGGGTCGCGCCCTCACCGCCCTCGGTGGCGAACTCCATGTCGAGCTGGATCGGTCCGATCCTCCCGAGGTCGGTACGGCGGGCGTCGACCTGGACGCGGATCCCGGTGGACGGATCCAGCTTGACGACGAGCTGGTTGGGCTCGGGGTCGTGGTTGGCCGGCCAGAATCCCAGACGTGGTGGACGTTTGAAGACCAGCCGCAGCTCGGTCTGGGTCACCGGGAGCCGCTTGCCGGTCCGGATGAAGAAGGGCACTCCGGCCCAGCGCCAGTTCTCGATGTCGAGCCGCAGGGCGGCGTACGTCTCGGTCGTCGAGCCGGCGGCGACCCCCTTGATGTCCTGGTATCCGTCGTACTGGCCGCGCACGTAGCGGGCCGGATCGGCCTCGACGACGGAGCGGAACAGCGCGACCTGCGACTCCTTGACCGTATGCAGGTCGCCCCGTGCCGGCGGCTCCATGGCCGCGGCCGCGACGAGCTGCATCAGGTGGTTGACCACCACGTCGCGCAGTGCGCCGACCGGGTCGTAGAAGCTGCCGCGGTCGTCGACGCCGAAGTCCTCCGCCATCGTGATCTGGACGCACTCGAGGTAGTTGCGACTCCAAATGGGCTCGAGGATCGCGTTGGCGAAGCGCAGGTGCATGATCTCCTCGAGGCCCATCTTCCCGAGGTAGTGGTCGATCCGGTACAGCTGCGCCTCGTCGACGTACTCGTGCAGCTCGTCGGCAAGAACCCGTGCGGACGTCTGATCGTGGCCGAAGGGCTTCTCGATGACGAAGCGGGCACCCTTGTTCAGGCCCGCGTCCGCCAGCCCCTGGACGACTCTCCCGAACAGGAACGGCGGGATCTCGAGGTAGAAGACCGGGGTCTCGGCGCCCTTGATCGCCTCACCGACGCGTTCGTACGTCGCCGGGTCGGTGAAGTCGCCGCCGACGTAGGACAGCCTCGCCGCGAACCGTTTGAAGACGTCGTCGTCGATCGTCTCCCCGGTCCCCTCGATGGAGGTGCGAGCCCGCTCCTCGAGCTGGTCGACGGTCCAGTCGTCGACCGCCACGCCCACGATCGGGCAGTCGAGGAGGCCCCGGGCCTCCAGCCGGTACAGCGATCGGAACGTCATCACCTTGGCGAGGTCCCCGGTGATCCCGAAGATCACGAAGACGTCTGCCGGGCGCGGTTGGGTGCTGCCGGCGCTGGTTGCCATGCCCTCTCCTTCGCTCACTCCCAAGGTGCCAAGAGCGCCGTTCGGAAGAATCGCCCGTGCCGGGTGATTCCGGTCGGGATCAGCGGCGGGGGCGAGACACGAAGGGAGGGATTCGGGCACACTGCCCACACCGACATCAGGGCTGAACCTGTCGTCAACGGGGGAACAACCATGCGCATCAACACCGTCATCGGCACCGTCATCAACGCCTTCATCGGCTCCGTCGTCCTCACCCTGGCCGCCAGTGTTCTGACCGCCTGTGGCTCCGGGGGCGGTGGTGGCGACGCCTCGGGCGACTACTGCCAGGAGCTGAAGACCGACAAGGCCTACTTCGCGGACCTCAGTGGCAGCAACCCGGACCTGTCCCAGCTCGACCAGGTCTTCCAGCGGATGCATACGCTCGCGGGGGACGCACCGGACGACGTCGCCGCCGACTGGAAGACGCTCGACGGCGCCATCACCACGATCCAGAACGCGCTCAAGGACGCGGGCCTGAAGCCCAGCGACCTGGCGGCGATGCAGAACGGAGAGGTGCCCGCGGGTATCGATCCGGCGAAGCTCGCGGCACTGGCCCCCAAGCTGCAGGCCCTGAGCAGCACCGACGTCAGCGACGCGGCGACGCGGATCTCGAGCCACGCCAAGAAGACCTGCGGGGTCGACCTGACGTCGAGCTGAGGTCGATCTCAAGCCCACCTCACGCCCACCTCGTGCCCACCTCGTGCCCATCTCGTGCCCACCTCGTGCGGCCCACCGGGTGCAGGGAGGCCCCGCCACTCGCAAGTGACGGGGCCTCCCTGAATCCTGATGGGCGTGTGGTCGGAGTTACTTCACCTCGGAGCGCATCACCCGGCGGAGTCCGAAGATCCCGGGGAGGACGATCCAGAGGCCGACCGTGGTGGCGACATGTGCCCACTGGGCACCGGTCTGCATGCCCTCGAACAGGTAAGTCTGCGCGTAAGGGAGGTCCACCCAGGGCTGCAGGTCCTTGTACCAGTCCTGGCTGGTGGCCAAGAGACCGGACAGGTTCGGCACGAGCAGGACGAGCACGAAGTACATGACCAGGCCGCCGGCCGAGCTGCGCAGCAGCATCCCGAGCATGGTGCCGATCGACAGCGAGATCAGGTTGCCCAGCACGATCGTGAGGGCGTGCCCGAGCGAGAGGTCCCAGACCGTCGGCGTACCGGCGATGGTGCTGCCGACGACGTTCCCGACGGCTCCAACCGCGAACGCGAACAGCATCGAGGCAACGGCCACGATCACCGCCGAGAGGGTCTTCGCCCAGACCACCCGGCGCCGACTCGGCACGTAGGTGAAGGTCGTCAACCCGCTGCGCTGGCTCCACTCGCTGGTGATGGACAGCAGGGCGACCATCGGCAGGATCACCGTGATCGGGTAGCCGACCGCCTTCGCGAAGTTGTAGTAGGTGAGGTACTTGTCCGGCGCGAACCCGACAGTCGCGATCGTGGCGATCAGGCCGGTGATCGCGATGCTCGCGATCAGCCAGAAGCCCGAGCGGGTGTCGAACATCTTGCGGAGCTCGACGCGGACGACCCGGCTGAGCGGGATGGGCTTGAACTCGGTACGTCGACCGGTCGTGACCTGGTCTGCGTGGAGTGCGGTGGTGGCGGTCATGCCGCTGACCTTTCTCGTGTGTTGTCTCGTGGGGTGGTGTCTCGTTGGGTGTCGGCGGTCAGCTCGAGGAACATCTCCTCGAGTCCGCCACTGTCTGCGTTGCGGAGCTCGGTGAGCACCACGCCGCCGTCGTACGCCGCGCGCCCGACGACGGCGGCTTCCGCGTCGGTGCGGAGCGATCCGTCCTCGCAGACGGTCGCGGTGACGCCGGCAGTGGCAAGCGCTCGCTGGAGGGCCTCGATGTCCGCGGCGCGGACCACGGTCCCCGCTGCGGCGAGGAGCTCGGCCTTGGATCCTTGGGACACGATCCGTCCCTGCCCGATCATCACGATGTCGTCGGCGATGATCTCGATCTCGGCCAGCAGGTGGGAGGACAGCAGCACGGTCCCCCCGTGGTCGGCGTAGTCGCGCAGCAGGTCGCGCATCCAGCGGATGCCGGCCGGGTCGAGCCCGTTGGCAGGCTCGTCGAGGATCAGCACTGACGGGTCGCCGATGAGTGCGGCGGCGATGCCGAGGCGCTGGCGCATGCCGAGCGAGTAGTTGCCGACCCGCCGGTCCGCTTCGGCCCCGGTGAGGCTGACCAGCTCGAGCAGCTCGGCGACCCGGGATGCCGGGACGCCCATGATCTGCTGGGCGATGGTCAGGATCTCGCGGCCGGTACGGCCCGCGTGCTGGGCGGAGGCGTCGAGCATCACGCCGACCTCGCGCCCGGGGTTGGGCAGGTCGGCGAACCGGCGGCCGGAAATGGTCGCCGTGCCCTCGTCGGGCGTCGTCAGGCCGACCATCATCCGCATGGACGTGGACTTGCCGGCGCCGTTGGGGCCCAGGAAGCCGGTGACCCGGCCGTTCCGGGCGGTGAAGGAGATGTCGTGGACGACGGTGGTGCCGCCGTACTTCTTGGTGAGTGAGTCGATGGTGATCATGGGCGGCAGGTCCTCTGCGTGGGAGTGGTGGGGCGTGAATGAGGCGGCTGCGGTGTCGTCCACCGGGAAGTCGCGACGATCCACTCGGTCAGGTGGTCGATCCGTAGGTAGCTCATGTCCCAGAACGCTAGGTACGCCGAGGGGGTCGCCGCGTCGTCGCGAGGTCGTCTCTCGAGGGGCACCTTGTGCGTCGTACGCGTCCTCACATGGGAGGAGTCCTCAGCCCTCGAACAACCCCGTCTGGTACGCCAGCACGATCGCCTGCGCGCGATCACGGAGGTCGAGCTTCTGGAGCAGCCGCGTCACATGCGTCTTCACCGTCGTGTCGCTGATGAAGAGCTCAGCACCGATCTCGGCGTTCGAGTAGCCCTTCGTGATCAGCCGGAAGACGTCCGTCTCCCGCGCTGTCAACTCCTCGACCGCCTTCGGCGGCGCCTGGCGCGGCTGCTTGGTGAAGTGCTGGATCACTCGCCGGGTGATGGCCGGCGAGAGCAGCGCGTCGCCGCCGGCCACGGTGCGTACGGCGGCGATCAGCTGCTCGGGCGGGTCGTCCTTGAGCACGAAGCCGCTCGCGCCCGCCCGCAGCGCGCCGTACACGTACTCGTCGAGGTCGAACGTCGTGAGGATCAGCACCCGGCTGTCCTGGTCGGCCGCGAGGATGCGCCGGGTCGCCTCGAGCCCGTCCAGCTCGGGCATCCGGATGTCCATGAGCACGACCTGGGGGCGGGTCCGTGCCGCCTCGGCGACCGCCTCGAGCCCGTTGCTCGCCTCGGCCACCACCTCGATGTCGAGCTCGTCGCCCAGGAGCATCCGGAAGCCCGCCCGCACCATCGCCTGGTCGTCGACCACCAGCACCCGGATGGTCATGCGTCCGCGCTCTCCAGCGGCAGGGAGGCGCGGAGCACGAAGCCTCCGGACGTGGCCACGAACGCCGACATGTCTCCGCCGTAGGCCTTCACCCGCTCGCCGATACCGATCAGACCGTGGCCCAGCCCGTTCTGTAGCCCGTCGGTCTGCGCGAAGCCGCCCGGGCCGTCGTCGCGCACCTCGAGCCGCAGCTGGTCGGGCGCGTACGCGACGGTCACGTCGGCCCGGCGTCCGCCGGAATGTTTGAGGGCGTTGGTGAGCCCCTCCTGGACGATGCGGTACGCCGAGAGGTCGAGGGAGCGCGGCAGCGCGACGGGGTCGCCGTTCACGTGGAGTCGTACGTCGAGCCCCGCGGCGCGGACGTCTCCCGCGAGGGTCTGCAGGTCGTCCAGCCCTGGGTGCGGCGTGAGCTCCGCCAGGTCGTCGCCCTGTCGCATGGCGCCGAGCAACCGGCGCATCTCCGCGAGCGCCGTACGGCCGACGTGTTCGACGCTGTTCAGGGCGTCTGCCTCCTCGGATCCGGCCGGGATCCGGCGCCGTACCGCCCCGACCTGCAGCACCATCACGCTCACCGCGTGGGCCACGACGTCGTGCAGCTCGCGCGCCATCCGGGCCCGCTCCTCGGCGACCGCCACCCGCGCCGCCGACTCCCTCTCCCGCTCGGCTCGCAGCGCGCGATCCTCCGCGGCGACACTCCGCTCGGCCCGGTCACGCAGCGCGCGCCCCGCGATCCAGGCGACCGCGAAGAGCACCGGGGTGAACAGCAGGTTGCCTGTCGTATGCGTCGGGTCGTGGTAGACCACGATCGCTGCGCCGACGAGCACGATCACCAGACCGATCCGGGCCTCGCGCCCGCTCCGCAGGCCGCCGAACAGCACCGCGGCCCCCATGCCGCACAGGAACACCCCGGCCTGGGTCGAGACCAGCTGGTGGTCGAGGAAGGTCAGCCCAGCGGCACCGATCCAGACGAACGCCGGGGCGAGGAACGGGAACCGCCTCCGGGCCAGCAGCGCCAGCAGCACGACGGTGATCGCGGTGACCTCGAGCCACAGCGCCAGACCGTCCGGGCGGTCCGCATCGTCGCGCAGCACCGTGCCGACCGCAGTGGCGGTTGCCGCGGCCACCACCAGGACGTCGAAGCCCCAGGTCGCCAACCACCGCCAGACCCGACCCATCGGCTCAACGTAGGCCAGTTGGACGCCGCCCGCGTCCTACGAAGGTAGGACGGCCTCTGGTCAACCGAGGCTCCGGGCCGAGGCGGCGACGTATGGCGCCGCCTCGTCGTCGACGGCGCCACGCCCTCGTCACTCACCCGGCCCCGACTCCTCGGGCACCCGCCCGGGGTCGCGATCCCACTACGACGGGCGTGGGCTAGGGCGGTTCTGGTGAGGACTGCGCTTCTGGTGAGGACTGCGCTTCTGGTGAGGACGGCGCTTCTGGTGACGACGGCGCTTCCGAGACCTGGGCACGCCTCACTGGACTACGTGTGGCGATCTCAGGCCACCGGCCCCTTCCGCTCCTGTCGACAACCCGTGGGTCGAGCCCGTCGAGACCCGCCCTCAGCTCGCGCCGAGCGACCGCCAGTAGGCGTTCAGTGCGCCGTTGGTCTTCACGAACCACACGATGGCCCCGACGAAGAAGAACCAGCCGAGCAGCAGGGCCCAGAGCCCGGTCAGCGCCGTCACCGGCGGCTTCTGGCCACGCTTCTCGTAGAGGTGACCCACCTCGTTCGAGTTCAGGAACGGCATCACGATGCCGATGAAGATCGCCAGCAGCAGGGCGATGCCGCCACCGATCCCGGTGCCGGTGTGGCGCTTCATCTCCTCGTGGGTCTTGAAGTACCAGTACCAGCTGTAGAACCCGAGGGTCACGACCATGAGCAGGATGCAGATCCCGGTGTCGCGGACCTTCCCGACCTGCGCCGTAGCGACAGCGCTCGGGGGCGGCATGGCAGGTGACATGGCGGGTGACATGGCGGGTGACATGGCGGGCGGCGGTGGGGGCGCGTCTGGTGCTTGCTCGGTCACCGGCTCCTGCGGGCTCTCGGATGCGGGCGTCTCGGTCATGGGTCCTCCCGTGTGTGTCCGTTGAGCGGCGAGCCTAAGCCCGCCGCCCGGGCGAACGTGTCGAAACCACCCGGCGCAAGCTCAGGCGCAGGTACGGCGCGGCCGCGCGCCGAGTCAGGCGAGCGCGTCGAGCTTGCCCTGCAGCACGCCGCGTTCCCGCTCGCTGGGGCACAGCCGTACGGCGGCCTCCAGCTCGCTACGGGCCTCGTCGGTGCGGCCGAGCCGGGTGAGCAGCTCACCGCGGACGCCCGGCAGCAGGTGCGAGCCCGTGAGATCTCCCGCCTCCACCAGCGAGTCGACCAGCGGCAGCGCGGCAGCCGGGCCCCGAGCCATCGAGACCGCGACGGCACGGTTGAGCTCGACGATCGGCGACGGGGCGAGGGAGCTCAGGGCGTCGTACAGCAGGACGATCCGTTCCCAGTCGGTGTCCTCGACCGAGGGTGCGACCGCGTGGCACTCGGCGATGGCGGCCTGGAGCCCGTAGGCACCCAGCCCGCGACCGACGCGCCCGGCCGAGGCCAGGGCCGCGCGGCCCCGTCGGATCGCTGACCGGTCCCACCGTCGCCGGTCCTGGTCCTCCAGCAGCACCGGCGTCCCGTCGTCCCGCACCCTGGCCGGGAAGCGGGCGGCCGTGAGCTCGAGGAGGGCGAGCAGCCCCTGCGTCTCGGGCTCCGTCGGCATCAGCCGGGCGAGCACCCGGGCCTGGCGGATCGCCTCGCGGGCGAGGTCGGTGCGGATCCACTCGCCGCCCGACGTGGCGCTCGAGCCCTCGGTGAAGATCAGGTAGATGACGCTCAGCACCGCACTGAGCCGCTCCCGGCGTTCGTCGGGCGGGGGCACCTCGAACGCCACGTGCGCCGCGGCCAGCGTCTTCTTGGCGCGGGTGATCCGGGCCTGGACGGTCGTGGTCGGGGTCACGAACGCCCGCGCGATCTCGTCGCTGGTCAGGCCGCCGAGCACCCGCAGACTGAGCGCCACGCTCGCTTCGCGCGAGAGCACCGGGTGGCAGGAGATGAAGACGAGGGCGAGGACGTCGTCGTCGATCCGCTCGGGGTCGTACAGCACGTCGTCCTCCTCTCGCCGGGGCGGCGCCGATCCCGACGTGGCCTCGCCCGGATCAAGCTCGGCCGCCATCGCGGCGTACCGCTCATCTAGGGCCGACCTCCGCCGGAACGCGTCGATCGCACGCCGCCGGCCGACGGTCATCAGCCACCCGGCCGGGTTGCTGGGTACGCCGTCGCGCGGCCACGAGACCAGCGCCTCGGCCAGCGCCTCCTGCGCGAGATCCTCGGCCATCGCGAAGTCGCCGGTGTAGCGGGCGAGCGCGCCGACGATCCGCGCCGACTCGATGCGCCACACGGCCGCGACCGCCTGGCGACTCGCGGTGGAGTCGCCAGGCGGTGCGGGTTCCTCGGTCAGACCTGGCCGGTCGACTCCCGCCACGCCCGCTCCTTCTGGACCCACTTGTTGTCCTGTGGGAACTCGTCGATGCTCGCCACCCGCCGGATCTCCGCCTTCGAGCCGGGACCGGCCAGCGGCGCACGCTTGGCCCACTCAACCGCCTCCTCCTGCGATGCGACGTCGAGGATCCAGAAGCCGTTGAACAGCTCCTTGGTCTCGCCGTACGGCCCGTCGGTCACCACCGGCGGCTGCGACGAGTAGTCGACGACGACGGTGTCTTTCGCGTCGTCCAGCCCCTCCGCGGCGACCAGGACGCCGGCGTCGATGAGCTCGCCGTTGAACCGGCCCATCGTCTCGATGACGTCGTTGAAGTCGATGTCCTGGTACGCCGCCCACGTCTCGTCGGTGGCCCGCATGATCAGCATGTACTTCATGACTCACTCCTCATGTCCGGGTCCCTCTCGACCCTCTCATCCCTAGGTCGAACAGCAGCACGCCCGATCGACACACCCACCCCCGGTGGTTGAGAAAGGCCCCGTTGGGCCCGTCTCCAAACCGCCAGGCCCTCTTCTGCGCTCACGTTCGTCTGTGGAAGCGGTAGTCGCCTTCGGGTAGTCGCCGCGCGTCGTAGCGGTCGTCGTGGGCCCGGTGGTGATGCCAGGCACACAACAGGACTCCGTCGGCGATGTCGGTCAGCCCACCCTTCGCCCAGGGCGTGTTGGCGTGGTGGGCCTCGCACCACGCGGCCGGGATCGTGCACCCCTCGGCGCGACAGCGTCGGTCACGCACGGCCATCGCCTTGCGCTGCGCCGGGGAGTACAGCCGACTCGCCCGGCCGAGATCGAGCACCTCGGACTTCCCGCCCAGGACGACCGGGACGATCTGCGCGGTGCACGCCAACCGGCGGACCTGGCCGGCGCTGATCGGCTCCTCCCCAACGAGCCCTACCCCCGCCAGATCCGACTGCAACGTCCTCAGGTCGACGGTGACCAGGACCGTGGTCGCGTCCCCGCCGTGCAACGGCATCCGGGCCGGGTCGGCGGCCTCCAGGAACGTCCCGAACGCCTGCCCCAACCGGCGCCGCGGACTGACCGGCTCCCCCGGGTCCTGATGCACCACGGTCCGGTGCCGCGGTGAGGTGTAGGCGTCCAGGTAGGTCCGCAACCGGTCCGCCATCGCATCGGCCAGCCGTCCGCTGATCCGAGTGGTCCCGTCGCCGAGTCGGCGCAGGCTCAAGCTGGTCACCGCAGCGGCCCGGCGCTCCTCTCGTGCCAGCGCCCTGCCCTCTGCCTGGTCGGCGACCTCAGGTGCGGCGACATCGAGGATCCGGCGGCCCAGCCGCCGCAACGCCCGCGGCGCATATGTGGCGGCGTACCCGATCAACGCCTCCTCGGCCTTGACCAGCACCTCCGGTCCCACCTCGGCTTCGGGCAGGTCTTCCAGGGCGTGGGCGATCACCCGCGCCTGCGCCAGGTGCACACTCCCGTCGGCCACGGCGGCGCCCAGCCGGGTCCAGCGCCGCTCCAGCGACCGCGCGAGCCCCAGCTCACCGGCCCGGTCTCGCGGATCGGTCCGCGACTCCGCCGCCAACCACGTCGCCACACTGTGATCCGCCGTGGTCTCCGCGACCTCCTCAGCGGTGGCCATCACCCGCATCCGCAACGCCGCCAGCTGAGACTCCAGCCGGTCCAGACGGCGCAACGCCTCGGCCTTCTCCCCGGTCCGCATGAACCCCGGATCCACGCCGGCCACATCCTTCAACGCCGCCTCGACCGCGTCGGCACAGGCCAGCACCGGGTGCATCGCGACTGGTTGCGGACCCATGGGCACCTCCCGAGAATTCGATACTGGAATTCGAACACATGTGCGAACGGCCGGCAACCTGCTCGGTCCGTGCTGTGGATAGCGCTGTCTCAAGCATCATGTGGACCTGGACCCAAGCCGCGTCGCCGAGGCGCCCGTCGGCCTTCTCACTTCCGCCTCGCCGCATCCTCCTCCCATCGCTCACGACCGGCTCGCCCGGCAAGATCGCACGGTGCCCGGCGCGGGGTCCGAGACCACGACGGTGTCGAGCCCGTGGGCCTCGCGCCGAGCCGCGATGGCACGCGACATCTGGAAGGACGGCCACACTGCGGTGACCGGGCGCGAGTCCCGCGGACATGCCGGCGGGGATCGCGACCTCCTCGGGCCGCTCCGCACCCGCGCCGCCGGTGTCACGACGCGCGCTGGAGGGAGCAGACGATGGCCCTGTCGACCAACCTGCGCCGAGCGATTGCACCACTCGTGGCGCTCGGGCTACGCGTCGCGTGCGCGTCGTGCTCGAGCGACGACTCGAGCTCCGCCGGAGCGGGTACGACGCCGCCCACGGACTCGGCGTACCCCTCGTCCGTCGTGGTGCTCGGCCACTCCGGCACCACCGGCGCCGGCTCCGACCCGGACAACCCGATGGCCGACATCCGCGAGAACTCCTGGGCCACGGAGACGAACCCGGAAGTCGACAGCGTCTACCAGCGGATCGTCGCGGAGAACCCTGCTGCGGAAGGTCACGTCGCGAACTTCGGCATCGACGGTTCGGACGTGACCAGCCTGCCCAGCCGGCACCGGAGCTCGTGATCATCCAGTCCACCTGCAGAGACTCGTCGACCGCTACTGGGCGATCGTCACCTCGGTGTGCGAGCAGTACGAGAACTGCCGCACCGACGGCGGCATCATGAAGACGATGAAGCTCGAAGCGGTGTCCCAGCGAAGCTCCGTCGCGGCGAGAGCGACGTGGTTGGCCACCTCAACCACCTCACGGTGGCCGGGCACCACAAGATGGCCGCGCTGGAAGGCGCTCTACGGCTGAGGTCGGAGCTCAGACCTCCTCGCGGACCGCCTCGATCCGGCCGGACGCCACGGCCGCCTCGACGGTTGCGAAGTCGCGGTCGTTCTGCTCGGCGTAGTCCACCGAGAAGTCCGCGATCGCCTCGTCGAAGGTGGTGCCGCCACCCAGGTACGACGCGATCGCGACCCGGTCCCCCGAGCGGGCGTGGGCGCGGGCAAGAGTCCACCCGCACAGCCGGCCGTAGGCCACCATGCCGTCGGGCGACATCTCGCCGGGCTCGGCCGAGCCCTTCCAGTCGCGCAGCTGCCGGACGTAGAAGTCGACCGCGTGGCCGGCGTCGTCCGCCCGGCTCTGCCACCCGAGGAAGATGTCGCTGCTGGCCTGCATCAGCCGCTGGCCCTGCACGACGCGCTCACCGTGCTGGGCGTAGACGCTCTCCCCGAGGAACCGCTCCAGGACGGAGGCCTCGGCCTGCTTGGCCTGAAGGAAGAGCGGGTCGTCACCGTCGCGCCCCAGCAGAAGCGCGATCCACGCTCGCGTGCCGACGCTGCCCACTCCGACGACCTTGCGCGCCATGTCGACCATCTGGAACTGGTCGAGCAGGACGCGACGGTCCGGCGTGAGCGTGTCGATGTACCCGGCGAGCAGTGACTCCAGCTCGGCGTAGATGTCGTGGGCCTGGCGCTCGGGGTACAGCTCGGCCACCGGTACGACGAGGGGCGGTGCGCTGATGATGCTCGGGCGGCCGTCGACGATGGTCGTGAGCTTGCCGAGGGCCTGCATCGAGTCGCGGGTGCGCGCCTTGGCGAGGAGCTTCTCGGTCCTCGCCAGCTGCTTCTTCTTCAGGATCGGTTGGAGACTTCTGAGCAGCTCGTCCATTTCCGCCCGCGCGTACCAGACCTCGAGGTTCGTCTGGCCCGCGAAGTCACGCATCGACTCCCGGTACGAGCCGACGGTCCTGACCACGACCGCGCGGCGTTCGTCGGCAGAGAACCCGGCAGTGCGGCCGGCGATCTCGAGGCTGGCGCCGAGCCGCTTGACGTCCCACTCGAACGGGCCGGGGTGCGTCTCGTCGAAGTCGTTCAGGTCGAAGACCAGACGCCGCTCCGCCGACCCGAAGACGCCGAAGTTCGAGACGTGTGCGTCTCCGCAGAGCTGGACGGTCAGACCCGACTGCGGGCCCCCTGCCAGGTCGCTCGCCATCAGCAGGGCGGCGCCGCGGTAGAAGGCGAACGGCGAGGTGAGCATCCGGCCGTATCGGATCGGCACCAGCTCGGGGATCCGGGTCGTCGCCTGACCCTCGAGCAGGTCCACCGGGTCTGGGCGGTTGCTCGGCACCTGCAGCGCCGCCACCGCACGGCGCGGCGCCTCCCGTCGGACCGCCTTGCCCCGCTCGGCCCGCTCGGCCGGCGTCTCGGCGCCGGAGCGCTCCCTGGCGAACAATGACGGCTCCCTCGTGTGCTTCCGAGACCGGGGCTCAGTCAACGGGGGTACGCGCCACCGCGCGTCCCCCGCTTGGGGTGATCAATGCCCACCCGTGACGTCGGCAAACATGCCGGTCAACCCCGCAGCCGACAGCAGCAGCGGCACGATCACCACGATCGTGAAGCACGCCAGAGCAACCGCCCTGCTACATCAGTACGTCGAATCTGATCGACCGGTCGGCTGACCATCGAAGACGCGCTCCGTAAGCCTCTGGGCCTGCGGGTCAGCGCGGGAGCACCGTCGTTTCTCCGACATCTCCGCCATGGACGCCTCGAGACGCGAGCATGGCGAGCCTTGAAACGGGCGAAACGGCCCACTGGTGTGGGCGATCTCAGCCAGAATGTGGCCTTCGGCGCCTACCGTTGCCGGTCGGTAGAGGCTCAGCCTAGGGGGTGGACAGGTGTCCTCGGTGACGTGGCGCGAACGCGTGCGCTACCGGTTCGACAAATGGATGTCCCGTGGTCCGGGCGCGATCATGGCGCTCTTGGGCATCGTGACGCTGGTGTTCGTGGTCGTCGTGGCACTGATCGTGATCCTGCTCCAAGCGTTCCCCGACGAGGCGGACACCGGCGGCTTCTGGGACATCGCGTGGGGGAACCTCATGCGAACCCTGGATCCCGGGACGATGGGAGCCGACGCCGGCTGGGCCTTCCGCGCCCTGATGCTGCTCGTGACCGTTGGTGGCCTGATCATCGTCGCCAGCCTGATCGGCATCGTGTCCGGAGCCTTCGACGACAAGATGGTCGAGCTACGCCGGGGGGCGGAGCCGCGTGATCGAGAACGGCCACACCCTCATCCTCGGCTGGAACAGTCAACTGTTCACGATCATCTCCGAGCTCTGCGCGGCCAACGCATCCAGGGCACGCAGCACCATTGTGGTTCTCGCCAACCACGACAAGATCGACATGGAGGGACAGATCCGTTCCAAGGTTCATAAGACCGGATCGACGCAGGTCATCTGTCGTCGAGGCAACCCGCTCGACCGCCACGACCTCCACTTGGGCAGCCCGGAAACCGCCCGCAGCGTCGTGGTGCTCCCCTCCGACAAGGACGAGCACCCGGACGCTTTGGTGATCAAGACGGCCTTGGCGCTGACCCATCAACTGCCCCCGGGCAATGAGCCGGCGATCGTCGCGGAGCTGATCGATCCGCTCAACCTCGATGCTGCCCGGCTCGCCGGCCAGGGTCGCGCCCGATGGCTTCTGGCGAGTGAGCTGATCAGTCGGATGACCGTCCAGACGTGCCTGCAAGGCGGTCTCAGCACGGTCTGCACCGAATTGCTCGACTTCGCCGGCGACGAGATCTACTTCACCGAGCAGCCTCAGCTCGTGGGCGTGAGCTACCTGGAAGCCCAATGTGCGTTCTCACGTTCCACGGTCATCGGTATCGCTCGCGGCGAGGACGTCCGGCTCAACCCTCCCGCTGAGACAGCCATCGAGAAGGGCGACCAGTTGATCCTGATCGCCGCCGACGACAGCACCATCGAGTGCGTTGCGCCGAGGAGCGCCGACACGACCGTCATCAGCGATCTCATCGAGGTTCCCGAACAGCCCGAGCGGATCCTCGTGCTCGGAAGCAACTCGAACCTGCAGCGGATGCTCGACGACCTCGCCAAGTACCTCGCACCTGGATCGTCCGTCCATGTGGTGACCGATTCGACAGACCCGGCACCGCTCCCTCCGGAGGGACTTACCGTCGGGGTGACCCGAGCTGACACGACGAGTCGCCACGTGCTCGAGCGGCTTGGTGTGGAGAACTACGGCCACGTCCTCGTGCTCGCCTATCACGACCGCTACGACGTCCAGGTGGCCGACTCCAAGACCCTCGTCACTCTCCTCCATCTGCGCGACATCGCCGACCGAGCAGCCCTGGACATCAACATCGTCAGTGAGATGCTCGACGACCGGAACAGGGAGCTCGCAGAGGTCGCGAGGCCCGACGACTTCATCGTCAGCAGCCGGCTCGTGAGCCTGATGCTCGCGCAGGTGAGCGAGAACTCCGAGCTCATCACGGTGTTCGAGCAGTTGTTCTCCGGAGACGGCAGTGAGATCTACGTCGTTCCGTCCGAGCTCTACATCCGGGACGGCGCCGAGGCGGACTTCTACACCGTCACCGCGGCCGCCGCCCGCCGTCAGGAGACCGCCCTGGGGTATCGGATCGCCGAGGACGCTTACTCGAACGTGAAGAGCTACGGCGTTCACCTGAATCCGCCGAAGGGGGAGCGCCGTACGTTCGGGCCAGGTGATTCGATCATCGTGCTTGCAGAGAACGGCAAGGGCACAGGGCGGGCCCCTCAGGCAGGTGTCACGCCTGCTATGGATCGAAGCGGGGCAGCGCGTTCGCGGCACAGGCCCGAACGGGCGATTGGACGTTGATCCTGTATGTCCTCAGCGGTACGGCGTTGCAGTGCTGCCAGGACGCGGTGGTAGCGAGGTAACCGGGACCCGGGCTCCCACCTGCGTCGCTTCGGCCTGCAGGGCACTATGACCTTCACGAAGGCTGCCTTGGCTGTTCACGTGCCACTCCGTAGCGCATCCGGTAGGTGTCGTCCTCACGCCGGATTCGCTCGCTCTCGCACAGGCGGACGGGCCACGCCGGCTTCTAGCTCGCCTGCACGGTCGCGGTGTACGGCGTCGTTGGTCGCGTGGACGAGATCAACGTCGGCGAGAGTTTCTACGACGATCCGGACTACGTATCTGATGCCGACCGGGACAGCCGGCGCCTGAAGCATTGGCATGGAGTGTTGTGGAGCGAAGAGCTGCCCAGCGGTGAGCGGCTCGAATGGACGCCTGAACCCGGCAGCTACCTCGCTGCCACCTCGTCCGCCGGTCCGCTGCGTGTCTCGAGCGACACGATCGCCACCACCCATGCCGCATACGCAAACTCGGATGTCCCGCAGTGGTGGAGTGGCCTGGCGGAGGCGGAACGGTCACGCCATGAGAAGGCCTTTTACACCATCGGTGGGTTCATCATTTTCCCCACTCGACCACAGTCGCTGAACCAACGGCGTGGCACTGACCGGCGGATCTGCGATCGGTTCGACCTGACCCTCGAGTGCATCCGTCGCTACTACCTGGGCCAAGGCACAAGTCCCTTGGCGGACGTCATCCGGGCCGATGCCAACTACTTCGGCCTCTTCGGTCACGGCCCCACCGGATTTACCAGCTTCGTCAACTTCTTCCACCTCCACGACATGATCGATGGGGACTCGATCAGGTGGCTGGACGGATCGGGAGAGAGCGTGTGGGACTTCGATGCGCCACCCCTGCCCACCTCGGCCTCGGGCTACCAAACCTATCTGGACAACGTCCTGACCTTCGTCATGTCTCGCAACGACCGGATCCGCGAGTGGTGTCTCGCCCACCCTGGGCCGGCGGGATGACGCGCTTGAACTGGCGATGCTGGACAGGAGTTACGTCCGGATGAGGAAGACGTGTGCAAGATGCTGAACGATGCCAGACTGGTCGGATTCGTTGGGGTGTCTGACCTCGATGTCGCCCGGCACTTCTACGGTGGCGTGCTCCGCCTTCAGCTTGAAGACGCCCGGCCTTTCGCGCTCGTGCATGAGACCGCGACGACCCAACTCCGCATCACGCTGGTTGACGAGGTTCGCGCAGCCCCCTACACCGTGCTCGGCTGGTCGGTGGCGGACCTTGACGCGGAGATCGACCTACTCGCTGCGGCTGGGGTGACGTTCAATCGCTACCCCGGTATGGAACAAGACGAACGCGGCATCTGGACCTCGCCCAGCGGTGCGCGGATCGCGTGGTTCCACGACCCCGACGGCAACAACCTTTCCCTTCAAGGCTGAAGTACGACCGAGGAGGTTCGGGCGTCGAGC
The DNA here is from genome assembly GCF_036493135.1 of Nocardioides sp. Lineage (GTDB taxonomy): Bacteria > Actinomycetota > Actinomycetes > Propionibacteriales > Nocardioidaceae > Nocardioides. Next base: position 21,619 of record NZ_DASXQG010000024.1, read on the forward strand.
GGATACGCATGGTTAGCGCCTGACCATGGCAAGGCGCTGAGACCGACAGCCACGATGGGCCGGCGCGCAGCGCCGGCCCTCGTCATGCGGTCACATGTTCTCGGCTGTCCGTGCCCTTCTCCTGGCGATCGGTTCCGTACTTCTTGAACAATGCAGCGAGCTGCGGGATCGCCGCGGGCTCCCGGTCGAGGGCTCGCTCCAGCTGAGTCACGGCCTGCGGGCTCAGCCTGAGCAGCTGATCCTCGGCAAGCACGGCGCGGGCCCGTTCCATGGCGGCGCCCATCACGAACGAGGTCATGTCTTGTCCTTGCAAGGCTGCTGCCTCACGAATGGTGCTCAGCGCGTCAGCGCTCACGCGGATGTTCATGCGCTCCGATTTGGTCTGCTGCTCATCCATGGCAGTGCGTCCTTCCGATCTGGGATCGAGTGTACACACCAGGTGAGTACGAACAACCTAGTTCCGCACAGTTGCCCGCAATGCCTTCGTCGTGATGAAGAGATGGAGCGGCTGGTCCAGGAAGTGCTGGAAGCCGTAGCGAGCGTAGAAAGTCACCGCTTCCCGATCGATGGCGTGAACCACAACGACCTCGAAGCCGACGCTGTCGGAGGCTCGGGCGATTTCTGTCAACGCATGAACCAGGAGCCGAGCTCCGACACCTTGGCCCTGGCACCGTCGATCGACCGCCAGGCGAGCCAGAAGCACAGCAGGGACCGGATATCTACGCTGCCCCGCGCCGAATGCCTTGGCCAGATCGTCGAGTTCCAGTCGGTACGTGGTCGTGGCGTAGTAGCCGACAATCTCGTCACCCTCGATGGCCAGGAATGTACGAGTGTTGTCGGCGCGCTCCTGCTGCCCAGCCTGTGTACACAGCCACTCGTTGAGCTCCGGCTTGCCGCAGTCGAAACGACTTCGGTCGAAGCTCCTGACGAACTTGACGATCTCCACGAACTCCCCCGAGACGGACGGTGGGGAGCCAGTCAATCAACTGACTCCCCATCGCGTCGGACGAACGCGCCGATCAGCTGCAGCCGCTGGTGCTGCCGCAGCCTTCGCAGACGTAGCAGGAGCCGGCGGGGCGCATCTTGGTGCCGCAGGTCATGCAGAGCGGGGAGTCGACGGCGGTGCCGGTGATCTGCTCCAGGAGCTCGGCGGAGGTGTGGGCCTCGGCCGGGGCTGCCTTCGGAGCCAGGTCGTCGATCGCCTCGTGCTCGGCGGCGGTCTCGACCAGTTCCGCCTCCTCGACGACGGGGTCGGGGGCGGACAGGTCGCCGATGACTTCTGACGCGTTGCCGACCTCGTCATCGACGGGCTCGTAGGAGCCGGTCTCGAGGTAGCGCTGGCGCTCCTCGGCGGAGTAGATGCCGAGTGCCTGGCGGTCCTCGAAGGACAGGTAGTCGAGGGCGAGGCGGCGGAAGACGTAGTCCATCAGGGACTTCGACATCCGGATGTCCGGGTCGTCGGTGAGGCCGTTGGGCTCGAAGGACAGGTTGGTGAACTTCGAGACGTAGGTCTCCAGCGGGACGCCGTACTGCAGACCGATCGAGACAGCGATCGAGAAGGCGTCCATCACACCGGCGAGGGTGGAGCCCTGCTTGCCGAGCTTGAGGAAGATCTCGCCGAGCTCGCCGTTGTCGTGCGCGCCGGAGGTCATGTATCCCTCGGCGCCGCCCACGGTGAACGACGTGGTGCGGGCCTGGCGGGACTTCGGCAGGCGGGTGCGGGTCGGCCGGTAGACGATGACTTCCTTGGTCTCGACAGGCTCGACCGATGAAGAGGAGGCACGGGCCTGGTCCTTCTTCGACGACTCCGACTTGCCGTCGGCCAGCGGCTGGCCGACCTTGCAGTTGTCGCGGTAGACCGCGGTGGCCTTGAGGCCGAGCTTCCACGACTGGAGGTAGATGTCCTCGATCTCCTCGACCGTGGCGGTCTCGGGCAGGTTCACCGTCTTGCTGATCGCGCCGGACAGGAACGGCTGCGCGGCCGCCATCATCCGGACGTGGCCCATCGGGGCCAGGGCGCGGGCGCCCATCGCGGTGTCGAAGACCTCGTAGTGCGAGGGTAGAAGCCCGGGAGCGTCGATCACGTGGCCGTGCTCGGCGATGTAGGCGACGATCGCCTCGATCTTCTCGTCGTCGTACCCGAGCTTCGCCAGGGCCCGCGGGATCGTCTGGTTGACGATCTGCATCGAGCCGCCGCCGACCAGCTTCTTGAACTTCACCAGTGAGAAATCGGGCTCGATGCCGGTGGTGTCGCAGTCCATCATGAAGCCGATGGTCCCGGTCGGGGCGAGCACCGAGGCCTGCGCGTTGCGGAAACCGTTGGCCTTGCCGAGCTCGACGACGTCGGCCCAGGCCGCGGTGGCCAGCTTGTGCACGCGCGCGTCCTCGATCGACATCGTGCGGACGGCGTCGTTGGCGGCCTGGTGCTTGCGCATCACCCGGTTGTGCGCCTCGGCGTTGCGGGCGTAGCCGGCGTAGGGTCCGACGATCGCGGCCAGCTCCGCACTCCGCTTGTACGACGCGCCGGTCATCAGCGAGGTCAGCGCGGCCGCCATCGAGCGGCCGCCGTCGGAGTCGTAGCCCAGACCCATCGCCATCAGCAGCGCGCCGAGGTTGGCGTAGCCGATGCCGAGCTGGCGGTAGTTGCGCGTGGTCTCGCCGATCGCCTCGGTCGGGAAGTCCGCGAAGCAGATCGAGATGTCCATCGCGGTGATGATCAGCTCGACGGCCTTGCCGAACAGCGCGGCGTCGAAGGTGCCGTCATCCTTGAGGAACTTCAGCAGGTTCAACGACGCGAGGTTGCAGGAGGAGTTGTCCAGCGACATGTACTCCGAGCACGGGTTGGACGCGGTGATCCGGCCGGTCTCGGGGTTGGTGTGCCAGTCGTTGATGGTGTCGTCGTACTGCAGACCGGGGTCGGCGCACTCCCACGCCGCCTGGCTGATCTTGGTGAACAGCTCGCGGGCGTCGACGGTCTCGATGACCTCGCCGGTCTTGCGCGCCTTCAGCCCGAACGACGTGCCGTCCTCGACCGCACGCATGAACTCGTCGCTGACCCGGACGGAGTTGTTGGCGTTCTGGTACTGCACGGAGGTGATGTCGTGACCGCCGAGGTCCATGTCGAAGCCGGCGTCGCGCAGCGCGCGGATCTTGTCCTCCTCGCGCGCCTTGGTCTGCACGAACTCCTCGATGTCGGGGTGGTCGACGTCGAGCACGACCATCTTCGCCGCACGACGCGTCGCGCCGCCGGACTTGATCGTGCCGGCCGAGGCGTCGGCGCCGCGCATGAAGGAGACCGGGCCGGACGCCGTGCCGCCGGAGGACAGCAGCTCCTTCGAGGACCGGATGCGGGAGAGATTCAGTCCGGCACCCGAGCCGCCCTTGAAGATGAAGCCCTCCTCCTTGTACCAGTTCAGGATCGAGTCCATCGAGTCGTCGACCGAGAGGATGAAGCAGGCACTCACCTGCTGCGGGCTCGGCGTACCGACGTTGAACCAGACCGGGGAGTTGAACGAGAAGTACTGGTGGATGAGCAGCCAGGTCATCTCGTGCTCGAAGGTCTCGGCGTCATCGGGCGTCGCGAAGTAGCCGTGGTCGACGCCTGCCTTGGTGTACGTCGAGACCACGCGGTCGACCAGCTGCTTGAGGCTCCACTCGCGCACCTCGGTGCCGACCGCGCCGCGGAAGTACTTCGTGGTCACGATCGTGCTCGCGTTCACCGACCAGGAGTCCGGGAACTCGACGCCGCGCTGCTCGAAGACGGTCTCGCCGGTCTTCCAGTTCTGCTGGACGACGTCACGCCGCTCCCAGGTGACCTCGTCGTAGGGGTGGGTGCCGGGCGTGGAGAAGACACGCTCGATGGTCAGGCCGGGGGTGTGGTGACCCTGACCCGCATTCTTCGACCCCTTGACTCCGGTCTTCGCCGGGTGCGCCGTCTCGGTCATCTGTGCTCCTCGTTCTCCCGTGAGTGTTGCTGATGGTGCTCTGCTGATGGTCTCTCCGACCACCGACGTTCGTGCTGTTCGAAGTGGTGCACCCGGTGCGCAGCTTCCCCACTACGCACCGGGTGGTCTGTGGGTCATCCAGTGCGTACGACGCGTGGCTCGGGCTCGGCCGCGAGGGGCGCCTGCTCCATGCGCAGCAGCGCGATCTCGTCCTCGAAGTCGTCCGGCGAGCTGAACGCCTTGTAGACGCTCGCGAACCGCAGGTACGCGACCGAGTCGAGCGCCCTCAGGGGACCGAGGATCGCCATCCCCACCTCGTGGGCGGGGATCTCGGCGGCGCCCTCGTTGCGCAGGGTGTCCTCGACCTCCTGCCCGAGGCGGGCCAGGTCGTCCTCGGAGACCGGGCGTCCCTTGCTGGCCTTCCGGACGCCCGCGATCGCCTTCTCGCGGTTGAACGGCTCGGTCGTCCCGGACCGCTTCAGCACGGTCAGCTGCATCAGCTCGACGGTGGTGAACCGCTTCTCGCAGCTCTCGCAGCGCCGCCGACGGCGGATCGCGCTGCCGTCCTCGGAGACCCGCGAGTCGAGGACCTTGGTGTCGGTGTGCCGGCAGTACGGGCAGTGCATCTCGGTCTCCTCTCCTCGCTCGGTACGACGCCTGCTGGGGTAACGCTCAACGGGCGCGCCGAAGTCCCCCGTGACGGGGGTATCTCCCTGTGGACCGGCACCCCCACGCCTGTGGAGAACCGGCGATCTTCTGTGGGTGCGGACCCCTGTCGATGTGAACTACATGTGGAAAACCACACCGGTGTAACTACTAGATGTAGTGGTAACCGTACGTCGAGCGCGCGACGTTGGCAAGGACTTCGCGAAGATTCGGCGCGGTGGTCTCGACGTACCCCTGGCCGGGCGGCAAATGCACAGGTCAGCGGCCATGCGGGGCCCAGGATCGGGGTTGGCTGATCGGCGTGTCGGGTGCCGAGCGGATCGGTCACAATGGCCCGGTGACGTCGGGCAAGCGGGGCGCGGGAAGGCACGCCGGCCCCGCGCGCCTCCAGGAGGAGCAGGCCCCCCGCCAACCCTCGTCGTTCGCCCCGCTGCTGCTGCTCGCGCTCGGGGTCACCGCGGCCGTCGTCGCCTGGGGCTATCTGGTCTACCTCGCGATCGACTTCGGGACGACCGGCCGCAACGGCGACGGGACCGCCTGGTGGTTTCTCGCGCTGGCCACGATCGGCGCGATCGCCTGCCTGTTCGTGGGCCTGATGCTCGGCATGCGGCTCGTCACCCGCATCCGGGCGGCCGCTCCGCCACCGCCTCCCCCGCGGCCCCCGGGCGGCCGACGAGCGGCGCGCTGAGCCATGGCACCGAGTCAGCAGGGGCAGACCGCCGACTACTCCGGCACCCCGCTGCCGAAGAAGCTGGGCGTCAAGGACGGTCACGTCGTCCTCCTCGACCGGCTGCCCGACGGGCTCGACCTCGGGCTGCCGCCGACCGCGATCGTCGTACGCCGGATCCGGGCCGGGCTCGACCTGACCGTCACGTTCCACACCGAGCTCTCCACGCTCACCGACCGGCTGCCGGTGCTGTTCGAGCACACCGTCACCAACGGGATGGTCTGGGTCGCCTGGCCCAAGCAGGTGGCGGCCAAGAGGCTCGGCATCGCCACGGACCTCAACGACAATGTCGTACGTCGCGTCGGGCTCGAGATCGGCTGGGTGGACGTGAAGATCGCCGCGATCAGCGAGGTGTGGTCGGGAATGAAGTTCGTCCGGCGCGTGGTCGATCGCTGAATCCAGCCTGTCCACGAGTGGGTTTGGAGCACGCTTCCCCTTCATCACGCGCCCTCATCCTCGAAATGTCACTCCCCAGGGTTTCCCTCGCTCGAGCGCCGGGAGGCAGCGTGCATGGGTCACGCTGCCTCCCGTCTTCCCCGGTTCTCCGCGCTGGCCGGGGTCGAATCGGCCGGGCGGAAGCTCTCGAGTCGGGCACCTTGGTCTCGTGACGGCGCGGGCGCGCCTCCTCAGCCACCGGTGGGAACGCGGAGGTGCTGGCCGACCTGGAGCGTCGTGGAGTCGAGGTGGTTGATCGTCTCGAGGTGGGCCATCGTGGCCCGCACGTCGCCGTCGGAGACGCGGGAGGCGATGTCCCACAGGGTCTGACCGGGCTGGACCGTGACGACGCGGGTCGGCTCGGGCTGGTCGTCGGCCAGCGAGCCCGTGGCGGCGACGAAGCCGAGGCCGAGGAGGGCCGAGAGGCTCGCGACGAACACCGCCAGGCGGCCGCGACGGGTCAGCCGCAGCGAGCTGGGACGGGCCCGCACGACCTCGAGCACCTGCTCGTCGCCGTCGTACTCCACGGCGAAGAACTCCTCGAGGACGACCCGCCGGATCGGAGGAGCGACCCGGGTGACGACCGGGCTCTGCTCGTCGTCGGCGACGATGCGCAGCATCGGCCGGTCGGCGCGGCCCACCAGGGCCGCACCCTGACCCAGGGTCCGGCGTCGCGGCGTCGGCTTGCGCGTCGGCGCGGCCGGCGGGGTGAGCCGCGGGGTGCGGGTGGCGGTGATGCTGCTCATCTCTGGGCCTCCTGGGGAAGTGCTTGACCTGATGTCTAACCGGGCCCACCGACAGTGGGGATCCGATCAGACGTTCGATCGAACATGTGTACGACGGTAGAGCAGGTGTTCGAACGGTTTCAAGGGCGACACGAACAAATGTTCGAACGTTTTCCGCACTCTCCCCGCTCCCAGGGCCGGCAACGGTGGGTCAGCCACCGCCCCGGGGGCGTGAACGTCGGGCGATCGCCCTCCGGCCCCGGGCGGCGAACAGCCGGGTGCCGTGCTGCGCGACCGACGGCGCGAGCGTGGACGATCGCACCAGGCCGCCGCGCCACCCGGGCAGCGAGCGGACGACGCGGCGCGAGCCGAGCAGCGCCACCGCGGCATCCGCGGTCTCGTCGACGGTCAGGATCCGCGAGCCGGAGTGCACCAGCTGCGAGCCGAGCCCATCGGGGTCCTGGCCGTCGAGCAGGGCGGTCTGCACACCGTCGGGACACAGTGCGTGCACCCGCACACGTCTGGGCACCTCGGCCGAGACCGACATCGTCGCCGACACGATCGCGGCCTTGGTGGCGGCGTACACCGAGTAGCCGGGCACCGGGCCGAGCCCGGACAGCGAGGCGGTGTTCACGATGTCGCCACGACCGGAGCCGAAGGCGTCCAGCGCCGCGCGCATCCCCCACAGGCAGCCGAGCAGGTTGACCTCGACGAGCCGCTGCACCTGCTCGTCGGTCAGGTCGGCGAGCCGTCCGTCGTCGCCGACACCGGCGTTGTTGAACCACGCGGTCAGCCGGCCCAGGTCACTCGCCGTGGTCGCGACGAACCGGTGCCCGGCCGCGTCACGCACGTCCTGCTCGAGGCCGACCGCCGCGCCGATCTCCTCCGCGGTACGACGCGCGCCGTTGCCGTCGACGTCGGTGACCACCACGGCGTACCCACGCCCGACCATCCGCTCGGCGATGCCCCGCCCGATCCCCCGAGCCCCGCCGGTCACCACACAGCTCTCCATGCCCGGCGAGTCAACCAGAGCCGCTGGACCGGCCCCACGCGAGTCCTCCTGCGGGACGACGACACCACCGGTCCGGCTTCGGTCACTGAGCCAGGGCCGATCCGCAGGCGGCCGCGACACGCCCGTTCGAACAGATGTTTGATTCGCGGGCGGTCGCGGCCGTACGGTTCGGCTCATGGCTAGTGGATCGCGACAAGGCGCGTCGGGCAGCGGCCGGAGCAGCCGACAGGGCAATCTCAGCGAGCTGCCGGACGGCCCGCCCGACGCGACCGGGCTCACCCCGCGCCAGCAGCGGGTGCTGGCCACGATCAAGGAAGCGATCGAGAAGCGCGGCTACCCGCCCAGCATGCGCGAGATCGGCCAGGCAGTCGGCCTGACCAGCAGCTCGAGCGTCGCCCACCAGCTCCGGGTGCTCGAGGAGAAGGGTTTCCTCAAGCGCGATCCCAACCGGCCGCGGGCGCTCGAGGTGTTCCTGCCCGAGCTGATGGCGGCCCGACGGTCGATCAGCGGCGCCGACACGCCCGAGTCGTCGTACGACGAGACCGACGTGGGCGACGCGCGTCCGGAGGCGACCTACGTGCCGATGGTCGGGCGGATCGCCGCCGGCGGACCGATCCTGGCCGAGGAGACCCTCGAGGACGTGTTCCCGCTGCCCAAGCAGCTGGTCGGCGAGGGCACTCTGTTCATGCTCGAGGTGCGCGGCGACTCGATGGTCGACGCCGCCATCTGCAACGGCGACTACGTCGTGGTCCGCCAGGAGCAGACCGCCGAGAACGGCGAGATCGTGGCCGCCCTGATCGACGGCGAGGCCACCGTGAAGACGCTCCAGCGCAAGGACGGCCAGGTCTGGCTGCTGCCGCACAACGCGGCGTACGACCCGATCGACGGCACCGACGCGACCATCCTCGGCAAGGTCACCGCGGTCCTTCGCAGAATCTGAGGTACCTCACGGGGAAGTATCTCGTCACGTTCGGTGCTCTCCTCTACGTCATAGGGCTGATGCAAATCCTTTGCATCACCTGAGAGGATGAAGTGTGAGCGTTCGATCGAGCGTGCAGATGACGATCGCCCGGGGGAGTTTCCTCGGGCGTCGTGGCGTGCGCGAGATCCTCCTGATCGGCGCCCTCTACGTCTTCTACTGCGTGACCCGGACCTTCGCCGACGGCGACCTCGGCCCGGCCCAGGACCGCGCCGGCGACCTGCTCCACCTCGAGGGCGTGCTCCACCTCGACTGGGAGCACAACATCAACAACTGGTTCGTCGCCCACGCCTGGGCCGCGATCCCGGCCTGCTACTGGTACGCCGCGGCCCACTACGTCGTGACGGCGTTCGTGCTGGTCTGGCTGTACCGGAAGGGTCCGCAGCACTACACGCCGGCCCGCTGGGCGCTGGTGGTCTCCTGCTTGATCGCCTTGGCCTGCTACCTCCTGCTGCCGACCGCCCCGCCGCGGATGCTCAGCGGCTACACCGACGTCCTGAGCCTGCACGCCGCTGACGGCTGGTGGAGCACGGACGCGTCCGCGCCGAAGGGCATGGGCCAGCTGACCAACGAGCTGGCCGCCTTCCCGAGCCTGCACGCCGGCTGGGCGCTGTGGGTCGCGCTGGTGGTCCGTCGCTCGACGCGCAACTACTGGGCCCGCGGCCTGGCCTGGATGCACGCCCTGATCACCGCCATCGTGGTGATCGGCACCGGCAACCACTGGATCCTCGACGTGGCCGTCGGCTGGGCACTGGTGATCGTGGCGATGTGGCTGGTCGACCCGTGGTTCGAGGACAAGCGGCAGCTGGTCAAGCGGCGCCAGATCGAGTTCAACAGGCGCGTCTCCGGCACCGCGCGGCCGATCGAGACGATCCCAGGCTCCATGCCCGAGGAGCCGCTCACCAGTGAGGCGCTCGACGAGTTCGCCGACCCGCCACCGAAACGCCGCTACGACTGCTAGTGCTCCTCGACGGAAGTTGTTCGAGTGGCAGCCGTGGTCCGGGTGCGTGCATCGCAAGGCGGAGGAGCGAAGGCGGGCCGAGGCCCGTCGAGTCTCCGACAACGCAGCGAGGTGCGTGCCCGGGACGCGGGGGCCCCGAACAAGTTCCGTCGACGAGCACTTAGTCGCTAGCTGACCGGCTGCTCCGGCTGAGCGAGCCGGGCGAGGGCCTTCCGCACCAGCGCGCCGTCGTACGTCGTCCACATCGGCGGCAGGCTGGCCCGGAGGAACCCGCCGTAGCGTGCCGTCGCCAGCCGCGAGTCGAGCACCGCCACGACCCCGCGGTCGCTCGTCGTACGGATCAGCCGGCCGGCGCCCTGGGCGAGCAGGAGCGCGGCGTGGGTGGCCGCGACCTGCATGAAGCCGTTGTGGCCCTCGCGGTCGGCGGCCCGCTGGCGGGCGCTCATCAGGGGGTCGTCAGGCCGTGGGAACGGGATGCGGTCGATCAGCACCAGCTGGCAGGTGTCGCCTGGGACGTCGAGCCCCTGCCACAGGCTGAGCGTGCCGAACAGGCAGGTGTGAGGGTCGCTGACGAACTGCCGGGCCAGCTCGGGCAGCTGCGCCTCACCCTGGGCGAGCGTGGTCAGGTGGGGCAGCCGCTCGCGGATCGCCTCGGCCGCGGTCTCGGCGGCGCGCCGTGAGCTGAAGAGCCCGAGCGTGCGGCCCTCGGCGGCGTCGACCAGCGACGCGATCTCCTCGAGCTGGGCCTCCACCAGCCCGTCGCGGCCGGGCGGTGGGAGGTGGCGCGCGACGTACAGGATCGCCTGCCGGCCGTAGTCGAACGGTGAGCCGACGTCGAGGCCGACCCAGGGCAGCGCCTCGGCGCCGTCGCCACCGGGCGCTGCGGGATCACCGGTGGTGAGGTCGATACGTTCGGTGGTTCTGAGCCCCACCGAGGTGGCGATCGCGTTGAAGTCGCCGCCGAGCATCAGGGTCGCCGAGGTCATCACCACGGTCTTGTCGGTGAGCAGCTTGTCGCGCATCGGACCCCAGACCTCGAGCGGCGCGACGCAGAGCCGCGGGGGGATGCGGTCACCTCCCTCGCTCAGCCACAGCACGTCGAGCTCGGACCGGGCGGCCATCCGCTCGGCGGTGACGAAGACCTCCTGGACCGAGCCGCGGGCCTGGGTGCGACCGGCGTCGGGCTCAGCGGAGTCGACCTCCTTCGGGTACGCCGAGAGGCAGGCGCGGGCGGCGTCGCGGACCAGTGCCAGTGCGTCGGCGAGCATCTCCGGCACCTCGTCGAACCTGCCCGGTCGACACTCGGCGATCGCCGCGCCGAGGGCATCGCCCGCGTCGGCCAGGTCGTCGGCCGCGGAGGAGTCGGCGTCGCCGGACTCGACGTACCGGCGGGAGCGGCGCGACGCCCGGTCGACGTCGGAGGCGAGCAGCTCGTCCGTCGCGGCCTGGGTGACCCGGGCGACCACCTCGTGCGCCTCGTCGACCACGACGACGTCGTAGTCGGGGATCATCGGCACGCCCTCGATGGCGTCGATGGCCAGGAGCGAGTGGTTGGTGACGATCAGGTGGGAGCGGTGGGCCTCCTCGCGGGCGACCTCGACGAAGCACTCCTCGCCGAAGGGGCACCGCGCCGCCCCGAGGCAGTCGCGATGGCTGACGCTGACCTGGCGCCACTCGCGGTCGGTGTGGCGCGGGGCGCGGTCGCGCTCGCCGTTGCCGTCGTTCTCCGCCTCCTGCTCGGCCCAGGCCCGCAGCTCGAGGACCTTCTTGCCCAGCGAGCTGGGCCGCGTGCTCTGCGCGACCTCGACCAGGGTGCCCTGCTCGTCGTCGGGCATCCCCTCGCGGACCCGCTGGAGACAGGCGTAGTTGGAGCGACCCTTGAGCACGGCGTACGACGTGTCGACCTCGGGGTGGGTGCCGGCGACCGCCTCGACCAGCCGCGGGATGTCGCGCTCCACGAGCTGGTGCTGGAGGGCCAACGTGGCGGTCGCGACCACGACCCGCTGGTCGTGGAGCAGGGCCGGCACGAGGTAGGCCAGCGACTTGCCGGTGCCGGTGCCGGCCTGGACGACGAGGTGCCGATGGTCGGTCAGCGCGTCGGCGACGGCCTCGGCCATGGCGACCTGTCCGGGGCGTTCCTCCCCGCCGAGGGCCTCGACCGCCGTCCCCAACATGTCGGTGACGGGTAGACGGACGTCGGGCACTGGTGCACCCTATCCGCGACGGGGGACAACGGTTTCCGGGTGGAAACCTGCGTTGGGGAGGGCCCATCCGATGGGGGTGGGCGCGACGAAACCCGTGAGGGGGCTCGGGTCCCTGACCAGTTCATCGACCCGAAAAGGCGTTGGAATCACCGATGACCAGCATTCTCGTGATCGAGGACGATGCCTCGATCCGCGCCGCGCTGGAACGCGGATTGGCCGAACGCGGCCACACCGTGCAGACCGCGGCCACGGGCATCGCCGGCCTCGAAGCCGTGCTGGGCGACCGCCCCGATCTCGTGCTGCTCGACCTCGGCCTTCCCGACGTGGAGGGACTGATCGTGATCAGCATGATCCGGGCCGCCAGTACGGTCCCGATCATCGTGATCACCGCCGTCGACGACGACCCGACGATGGTCCGTGCCCTCGACTCCGGCGCGGACGACTACGTCGTGAAGCCGTTCCGGCTCGAGCAGGTCACCGCCCGCATCCGCGCGGTGATGCGTCGTACCCACCGGGGCGCCTCCACCGAGCCGATCCGCGTCGGCGAGCTGACCATCCACGAGCCGACGCGTACGGCGACCCTGGCCGGCGAGGAGCTGGAGCTGGCCCGCCGGGAGTTCGACCTGCTCCTCGCGCTGGCCGCGCGCTCCGGCGAGGTGGTCAGCAAGCGCACGCTGCTCGCGGAGGTCTGGCAGCAGGCCGACGGTGGCTCCGAGCGGACCGTCGACGTGCACCTGTCGTGGCTGCGTCGCAAGCTCGGCGAGACCGCGGCCCAGCCGCGCTACCTGGAGAGCGTGCGCGGAGTCGGCGTACGCCTGGTCGACCCGTCGGCCCAGCGCACCCGCAAGTCCTCCTGACGCCGAAGTGGGCCTTGTCCGCCCGCGAGGTGGGCCTTGTCCGGCCGCGAGGTGGGCCTTGTCCGCCCGCGAGGTGGGACCTGTCCGTCGGCCCGCGCGGGGAGCACCCACCTCGACGCCGGAGAACTCCCACTTCGGCGCTGGAGAGAGCCCACTTCGGCGGTTCAGATGGCGGCGAACGAGTCGGCAGCCGCGCCGAACACGACATCGCCGTGGCTGCCGGGTACGACGTGGAGGTCGCTGCGGGAGAGGCGGGCCTGCAGCCATTCCGCGTGCCCGAGCTCGGCCATGCGGTCGTTGTCGCCGTACACGAGCCGCACGGGCGTCAGGACAGCCTCCAGGTCGACATCCCAGTCGCGAAGCCACGACAGGTTGTCGCGTGACATGCCGGCCGACGTCGTGATCGCACGCCGGAAGTCGGCCTGGAACGCCTGCTTGAGGGCGGGGTGCCGGTCCAACCAGCTCTCCCCCGGTGGCGCCATCCTGCTCATCGCCTGGGAGAACTCCTCCTCCGACAACCCGCGGAGCTCGCCCAGGTCGGCATCACCGAGCGCGTCCATGACCCGCATCGCCTCCTCGACGTCGCCGTCCGCCGCCAGGTCGAGCGCGCGACGGTCGTCGTCCCCCAACACGTCCGGCTTCACCTCGGCGTAGGAGCCCGGTGAGGCGTGCACCCAGATCGCGCTCACGCGGTCGGGAGCCGCCGCCGCCGTGGCGAGCGCGAAGGGGCCACCACCGGAGCTACCCATCAGGGCGAAGCGACCCAGCCCCAGCTGGTCGACCAGCTCCAGCGTGTCCGCTGCCGTGGCTGCGAGACCCGGCCGGCTGACCGTGGAGTCGCCGTACCCGGGGCGGGTCGGTGCGACGAGGCGTAGGCCTTGGGCGCTTGCGGCGTCGGCCACGACTGCCGCCTGTCCCCCGGTCGCAGGCGTGCCGTGGAAGAAGAGCACCGGCTGCCCGGACGGTGCACCCAGCTCGGCGTACTCCAAGGCCCGCCCATCGGACAGCGTCAACGTCGTGAACACCGCACGAGCCTACGGCCGGGCCGGGCGACCGAGAAGGCTCAGACCGGGTACGCCGAGAGCTCGCCCGCGAGGTCGGCGTGGGCGCGGCCGCGCACGAACGTGCCGTCGCCGGTGTGCTCCAGCGACTCGATCTCGCCGTGCTGATGGAGCCGGTCGAGCAGGTCGCCGCGCGCGTACGGCAGGAGGGCCTCGAACTCGACCCCGGGCCGCGGCAGGTCGTCCTCGACCAGCATCAGCGCGTCGTCGATGCCCTCGCCGGTCTTGGCGCTGACCACGACCGAGTGCGGCTCGCGCTGCTTGATCCGAGCGATCACCAGCGGGTCGGCCGCGTCTGCCTTGTTGACGACGATGACCTCGGGGACCTTGTCGGCACCGATCTCGGCGAACACCTCGCGCACGGCCGCGATCTGACCCTCGGGATCGGGGTGGGAGCCGTCGACGACGTGCAGGATCAGGTCGGAGTCGGCGACCTCCTCCAGGGTGCTGCGGAACGCCTCGACCAGCTGGTGGGGCAGGTGGCGGACGAAGCCGACGGTGTCGGACATGGTGTACACGCGGCCGTCGCTGGTCGTCGTACGCCGAATCGTGGGGTCGAGGGTGGCGAACAACGCGTCCTCGACGAGCACCCCGGCGCCGGTGAGCCGGTTGAGAAGGCTGGACTTGCCGGCGTTGGTGTAGCCGGCGATCGCCACGCTCGGGATGTGGCGGCGACGGCGCTCCTGGCGCTTGGTGTCGCGGGTGCCCTTCATGTGGGCGAGCTCGCGACGTAGCTTGGCGATCTTGGTGTTGATGCGGCGCCGGTCGGTCTCGATCTTGGTCTCACCGGGGCCGCGGCCGCCGATGCCCTCGCCCCCGGCAGTCCGGCCGCCGGCCTGGCGGGAGAGGTTCCCGCCCCAGCCGCGGAGGCGTTGCTTCATGTAGTTGAGCTGGGCCAGCTCGACCTGAGCCTGGCCCTCCTTGCTCTTGGCGTGCTGGGCGAAGATGTCGAGGATCAGCGCGGTGCGGTCGACCGTCTTGACCTTGAGCCTGTCCTCCAGGTTGCGCAGCTGGCTGGGCGCGAGCTCGCCGTCGAAGATCACGGTGTCGGCGCCCGTGTGCCGGACTATCTCGCCGAGGCCCTCGACCTTGCCGCGGCCGATGTACGTCGCCGGGTCGGGCTTGTCGCGGCGCTGGTAGATCGCGTCGAGCACCTCCGACCCGGCCGTCTCGGCCAGGGCAGCCAGCTCGGCCATGGAGTTCTCGGCGTCCTCGACGCTGCCGTCGGTCCAGACCCCGGCCAGGACGACCCGCTCCAGCCGCAGCTGGCGGTACTCGACCTCGGAGATGTCCTCGAGCTCGGTGCTCAGACCGGCGACCCTGCGCAGTGCATACCGCTCGGCAAGGTCCTGCTCGCCCGCCGTCAGCTCGCCCAGGATCAGCTCGGGGTCGTCGTCGGCATAGCCCGACTCCCAGCCGTCGTCGTCGACGGCCGGGTCCCGGATGTCGTCCTGGATTTCGTCCTGGATTTCGTCCTGGATTTCGTCCTGGTCGTCCTCGAGGTCCCAACCGGCCGTCCCGGCCAGCTCGGAGTCGAGGGAGAAGTCTTCTCGTGCGTTCGTCATACGACTACCCAGCGTAGGTCGGCGCGCTCCCCCGTGCGAGCCGGTTTGCTCACGGCGTACGCCTGCGGCCGCTCGGGACGTCATACGTTCTGGCTGTTCTAGCGACCAGAACGTATGACGTCCCGGGCGGCTAGGTTGTGCCGGTGACCCCGACTGCCCCCACGTCAGCGCTGCCCGACCGTGCCCGCGTCGTCGTCATCGGGGGCGGCGTGATCGGGTGCTCGATCGCCTACCACCTCGCCCACGAGGGCTGGAGCGACGTCGTCGTGCTGGAGCGCGATCGGCTCACGAGCGGTACGACGTGGCACGCGGCGGGGCTGATGACCTGCTTCGGCTCGACGTCGGAGACGAGCACCGGCATCCGGCTGTACTCGCGTGACCTGTACGCCCGGCTCGAGGCCGAGACCGGGGTCTCGACCGGGTTCAAGCCGGTGGGGCTGATCGAGGCGGCGGCCGACACGGACCGGCTGCACGAGTACCGACGTGTCGCGGCGTTCCAGCGCCACCTCGGGCTCGAGGTCGAGGAGATCGGGCCGCAGGAGATGTCCGATCTCTTCCCCTGGGCGAGGACCGACGACCTGCTGGCCGGCTTCCACGTGCCCGGCGACGGGCGGGTCAACCCGGTCGACCTCACCCAGTCGCTCGCCCGCGGCGCGAAGAACCTCGGCGTCCGAGTCGTCGAGGGCGTGCGTGTCGACGACGTGCTGGTCGACGGCGGCGAGGTGCGCGGCGTACGCGTCGAGAGCGGCGACCAGATCGAGTGCGAGTACGTCGTGAACTGCACCGGCATGTGGGCCCGCGAGCTGGGTGAGAGGAGCGGCGTGGTGATCCCCAACCAGGCCGCCGAGCACTACTACCTGATCACCGACACCATCGACGGCATCGACCCGGACGCGCCGATCTTCGAGGACCCCGCGTCGTACGGCTACTACCGCGAGGAGGGCGGCGGGATGATGGTCGGCCTCTTCGAGCCGCACGCCGCCGCGTGGTCGGTCGACGGCATCCCCCGCACGGCGAGCTTCACCACGCTCAAGCCCGACTGGGACCGGATGAGTCCGTTCCTGGAGCGGGCGATGACCCGGGTACCGGTGACGCTCGAGGTCGGCGTGCGGACCTTCTTCTGCGGACCCGAGTCGTTCACGCCCGACCTGATGCCGGCGGTCGGCGAGGCTCCGCACATCCGCAACTACTTCGTCGCCGCGGGCATGAACTCCGTCGGCGTGCTGTCCGCCGGCGGCCTCGGCCGGGTGCTGGCGCACTGGATCATCGCCGGCCTGCCCGACGTCGACGTCACCGCGTGGGACGTCGCACGCTTCCGGAAGGACCAGCTCGAGCCGGCGTACCGACGTGAGCGGACCACCGAGATCCTCGGCACGGTGTACGCCGCGCACACCCCGGGCAAGCAGCTGCACACGATGCGCGACCGGCGGCTCTCCCCCGTCCACGACCGACTCGTCGCCAATGGCGGCCTGATGCGCGAGGTCTCGGGCTGGGAGGGTGCCGACTGGTTCGCCGGACCGGGCCTCACGCCCGAGGCCGAGCCCACGTGGGGCAGGGCGCCGTGGTTCGACCGGTGGGAGGCCGAACACCGCACCGTCCGCGAGGGCGTCGGGCTGATGGACATGTCGTTCATGGCGAAGTTCTCCCTCACCGGCTCCGAGGCCGGCGCCGTGCTCGACCACCTGTCGGCGGGCGACGTGAACGGCGAGCCCGGCTGGATCACCTACACCCAGTGGCTCAACGACGACGGCCGGATCGAGGCCGACCTCACCGTCTCGAAGCTCGCCGACGAGCAGTTCTGGGTGGTCGCCTCCGACACCGCGCACGGCCACGTCGCCGCGATGCTCGACCGCGCGGCGCGCGGCCGCGACGTACGCATCGAGGACGCGACCACGGACTTCGCGCAGCTCAACCTCCAGGGCCCGCTGTCGCGCGACGTACTGGCGAAGCTCACCGACTCCGATCTGTCGACCGACGTGTGGCCCTTCCGCGGTGTCCGCGCAATCGACGTCGCCGGCGTCCCGGTCACCTGCGCACGGATCACCTACCTCGGCGAGCTCGGCTACGAGCTGTACGTCGCGGCCGACCGGGCGCTCGAGCTGTACGACGCGCTGGCGGCCGGCGAGAGCGTGCAGCCCGTGGGTCTCAAGGCGCTCGCGAGCCTGCGGATGGAGAAGGCCTACCGCGACTACGGCCACGACATCGACAACACCGATTGTCCATTGGATGTCGGGCTCGGGTTCGCCGTCGCGTGGGACACCGACTTCTGCGGCAAGGAGCCTCTGCTGGAGCGCAAGGCGGCGTTCCCGTCGACCCAGAGGCTGGTGCAGATCAGGCTCGACGACCCCGAACCGCTGCTGTACCACGCCGAGCCGGTGCTCCGTGACGGCGAGGTCGTCGGCTACGTCCGCGCTGCGTCGTACGGGTGGACCCTGGGCGCCTCGGTCGGCCTCGCCTTCCTCAGTGCCGATCAGAAGGTCACCAAGGACTGGCTCGACGCCGGCACCTGGGAGGTAGACATCGCCTGCGAGCGGTACGCCGCGGAGGTCTCGCTGCGCCCGATGTACGACCCCACCAGCGCCCGCGTGCGCGGCTGACCCTCGGGACGTCATACGAAGTGGTCGTTCTAGCGACCAGAACGTATGACGTCCCGACACTCAGAGGGTGATCACCAGCTTGCCGCCGACGCGGCCGGCCCCGAGGCGGCGGTGGGCGTCGGCGATGCGCTCGATCGGGTAGGTGTCGGTGATGTGCGGGCGCACCCCGGCGGCGACCTCGGCCGCGAGCTCGTAGAGCCGGTCCCGGCCCGCGCGCATCAGGACGCCGTGCAGGTCGATGTTGCGGTCGAGGGCGAGGTCGAGGTCGCCGGTGAGATCCACGATGGTGGCCGCGTGGCCGCCGACGCGCACGTGGGGCAGCGAGGGCTCGAGCTGACCGCCGACGAGGTCGACCACCGCGTCCAGGTCGTGGCCCAGCTCGCGGGCAGCGGCGGCAGCGGGGACCGGGCCGGACCGGTCGAGCCAGATGTCGACGCCGAGCTCCTCGAGCCGACGGCGTTCGTCCGGGCGCGACGCGGCCGCGACATGCAGCCCGAGCCCGCGGGCCATCTGGACGAGGAGGTGCCCGACCCCGCCGGTCGCACCGTGGACGAGCACCCACGACCCCGCCTCCAGCGGCATCCGCTGCATCACTTGAAGCGCGGTACAGCCCGCCATCGGCAGCGCGGCCGCGACGATCGGGTGGAGCTCGGGCGGTCGGGGCGCGACGTACTGACGGGGTACGGCGACCTGCTCGGCCAGCGCCCCCCGCGTCGTACCCTGCACCGGCAGCAGCGCCCAGACCGGTTCGCCGGTCTCGACGACGAGCCCGGCGAGCTCGTACCCCACGACGTACGGCGGACTGATCCCGGCCCAGGACGGGTCGGCGCGGTTGCCCAGGTCGACCGGGTTGACCCCGACGGCCTCGACCTCGACGACGACCTCACCCTCGCCGGCGTTCGGGTGAGGGACATCGACCAGGGTCAGCGCCTCGGGTCCGCCCGGGTGCTCGACGACGACGGCGCGCATCTCAGGCCGTCACTTCGGCGGCATCCGGATGCCGCCGTCGACGCGGACGACACTGGCGTTCAGGTACGAGTTCCGCAGGCACTCCAGGACCATCGAGGCGAGCTCGTCCGGCGCCCCGAGACGCTTGGGGAACAGTACCGACTCCCCCAGCCGTGCCTTGAGCTCCTCGGCCTGCTCGCCCTCGCCGTAGATCGGGGTATCGATCAGGCCCGGCGCCACGGTGTTGACCCGTACGGCGATCGCGGCCAGGTCGCGTGCGACCGGGAGGGTCAGGCCGACGATGCCGCCCTTGGAGGAGGAGTACGCCGCCTGCCCGATCTGGCCGTCGAACGCCGCGACACTGGCCATGTTCACGATCGCGCCGCGCTCGCCGGAGTCCAGCGGCTCGAGGCGCGACATCGCGGTGCCGGCGATCCGGATCATGTCGAAGGTGCCGATCAGGTTGATCGCGATCACCTTCTTGTAGAGCTCGAGGTCGTGTGCCGAGTCGTAGCTGCCGTCGCGTCCGACCGTGCGGGCGGCCGGGCCGATGCCGGCCGAGTTCACCAGGATCCGCAACGACCCGAGCTCGCTCGCCCGATCCACAGCGGCCTGCACCTGGGCGGTCTCGGTGACGTCGACGTGCGCGAACGCCCCGCCCAGCTCGTCGGCCAGTGCCTGGCCCTTGTCGTCCTGCACGTCGGCCACGAGCACCGTCGCCCCCGCCCCGGCGAGCTGCCGGGCGACCGCGGCGCCGATCCCCGAGGCGGCGCCGGTGACGATCGCGGCGGACCCTGAGATCTCCATGGGCAGACCCTAGCCACCGCCGAGGTGGGAGTTCTCCGGGCCCGAGGTGAGAGTTCTCCGGGCGCGACGAAGTGGATCTCCCCAACTGCTCAGCCGGACTACGCCCACTTCGACAGGGGACCAGCCCCACTTCGGCAGCGGAGAACTCCCACTTCGGCGGGTCAGAGGGAGGTCGTACCCCGGGCGACGATGACAGCGGGGCCGGTGAGAGAGACGCGGCCCTCCTCGTCGCGCGACACCTCGAGCTCACCACCAGGTACGTCGACCCGCCACCGCCCAGGTCCGTCACCGGCCGCGGCCACGGCCGCGGCACAGGCACCGGTGCCGCAGGACCGGGTCTCACCCGAGCCGCGCTCGTGGACCCGCATCGCGATGTGGTCAGGCCCACGGCGTACGACGAACTCCACGTTGACGCCGTCGGGGTAGAGGTCCGCGTCGTACGACGGCTCGTCGTACAGGTGGCCGGCCTCGGCAAGGTCGTCGACCATCACCACCGCGTGCGGGTTGCCGACGACGACGTGGATCGCCGGCCACGACCGATCCCCCACCGACACCTTGGTCTCGCCCAGGATCGTCGCGGGTCCGAGGTCGGCGCTGAAGAAATCGCCGTGCCGGGTCACGGTCTTGACGCCGTCGCGGGTCGAGATCCGGACGGGCTCGTCCGCCGGCACCAGCCCCTCGTCGTACAGATGCCGAGCGAAGACGCGGATGCCGTTGCCGCACATCTCGGCAAGCGACCCGTCGGCGTTGCGGTAGTCCATGAACCAGCCCGAGGACGCGCGGACCACCCGGAGGACGCCGTCCGCGCCGATGCCGGAACGGCGGTCGCACAGAGCGCGCACGCGTGATGCCGGCAGGTCACCATGCACCGATCCGTCGTGGTCGGACAGCAGCACGAAGTCGTTCTCCGTGCCGTGGCCCTTGAGGAACGGGTAGCTCACCTCTCCAGTGTGGCCTACGGACCGGGGGTGCGAAGCCGACGGGCCACCGGCGCTATCACCAGGAGCAGGAGGACCGAGGCGGCGAGCACGACCTCCACGGGTGCGGGGCCACCGGTGGCCCCGCCCAGCTGCAGGAACACGGTCCCGACGAGGGCCGACCCCACCCCCAGCGCCATCTGGGTCGTGGTGATCAGGACGCCGCCACCCATCCCGGCGTGGTGAGCGGGCACCGACGCGAGGATCGTGCCGTAGAGCGGCACGACGAGCATGCCCTGCCCCGCGCCGAGCACCAGCAGCGGAAGGGCCAGCTGCCAGGAGGAGAACCCCGGCCAGGTCGCGTGCAGCACGACGGCGAGCGAGGCCAGGCCGATCGCGGCGACCACCGCACCGCGCTGCATCAACCCGACCGGGTCGCGCTGCGCCATACGGCTTCCGACCAAGGACGAGGCGAGGAAGGTCACCGCGAACGGCGTCAGCGTCCAGCCGATGCCCAGCGGGTCCATTCCGGCCGCGACCTCGGCGGCGAGTGCGAACACGAACATGAAGCCGCCGAAGACCGCGAAGAAGATCGCGCCCATGGTGAGGCCACTCGTCATCGCGCGGGTCCGGATCAGGCTGGGCGGCACGAGTGCATCGCGGCCCCGGCGCTCCATGCTCGACTCCCACCACCCGAACGCCCCGAGCACCGGGACACACGCCGCCAGCATCGTCCACGTCCACCAGGGCCATCCGGCGGCGCGGCCCTCGGTGAGGGGCAGGACGACCAGGACGACCGCGACCGACAGCAGTGCGGTGCCGACCACGTCCACCCGATGAGGATGCTCGGCGCGCGACTCCGGCACCCAACGCAACGCGAGGAGGGCAGCTGCCACCAGCGGTACGTCGAGCCAGAAGGCCGCGCGCCAGCCGAGCCCGGCGGGGTCGGCCGTCACCAGGACCCCGCCCACCATGAACGCGACGCAGGTCGCGATCCCCGCCATCGCGCCGAACCACGCCATCGCCCTCGCCCGGGCCGCCCCTGCGGTCCTGGCCTGGATCGTCGAGAGCACCTGGGGTGCGACAAGGGCGGCACCCAGCCCCTGGGCGATCCGGGCTGCCACCAGCAGGCCTGCGGACGGGGCCAGCGCGCACCACACCGAGGCCGCCCCGAACCACACCAGCCCGATCCGGAGGACGCGGCGCCGGCCGAGGTTGTCACCCAGCCGCCCGCCGAGCACGACCGTGCTGGCGTAGGCCACGCCGAAGGCGGCGACCACGAGCTCGAGGACACTCGCGCTGGCGTGCAGCTCATTCTCCAGAGAGCCGAGCGCCACGGTGACGACGAAGAAGTTGAAGACCTGGAGCCCGTAGGAGACCAGCACGGCGGCGAGCCCGAGCCCCCCGAGGTCGGTCGGGCCGCCCGTGGGCCGAGCGAGATCCGCCGTCGTCCCGGACATCACCGAGGTGCTCATGGCTCGACTGTGGCGCGGGGCGAGGGGGGTATCCAGAGTCGGGTTATCCAGGTACCAGCCGACCCTGGCTCACCGGGTCGGGTCGATCTACCGTGAAGGAATGAGCAGAGCAGCGCGTGAACGGCGCGCCGAGCTCGCGTCGTTCCTCCGGGCCCGGCGCGAGCACATCACACTCGAGGACGTGGGCCTTCCCGGCGGTGGCAGGCGCCGTACGCCGGGGCTACGACGCGAGGAGGTGGCGCAGCTCGCCGGGGTCGGCGTCACCTGGTACACCTGGCTCGAGCAGTCCCGCGACATCAACGTCTCGGCCCCCGTGCTCGACGCCATCGCCCGGGCACTGCGGCTCGACCAGCGCGAGCGGGCCCACCTCTTCACCCTGAGCGCGACCGTCGACCTCGAGGCCGAGGCTCGGCGCTGCTCGGCGCTGGCTCCCGGCTACCAGCTCTTCCTCGACCAGCTCGACCCCTTCCCGGCGGTCGCGCTCTCGTGGCGCTACGACATCCTCGCGTTCAACACGGCGTACCGGTTCCTGCACGGCGACCTCGAGGAGATACCGCCCGAGGAGCGGAACTTCCTCTGGTTGTTCTTCACCCACCCCGACTACGTCGACTTCGTCGAGGACCGCGACGGCGGCGCCAGGCTCGCGGTCGCGAGGCTTCGCACCCACGTGGCCTCCCACCTCGGCGATCCGCTCGGCCAGGAGCTGGTCAGCCGGCTGCTCGCCGCGTCGCCGTTCTTCGCCGAGATCTGGTCGCAGCACGACGTCGCCCGCAACGACCCCGGCTACAAGGTCTTCCCGAGCTCGGTCGGCAGGCTCCGGATGCTGCCGCACCGGTTGCTCCATGCCGAGGGCGACGGCTGGACGATGGTCTACACGCCCGCCAACGAGCAGACGGCCCTGCAGCTGCCGCGGCTGCTCTCGCGCGAGCCGCAGGCGGCGAGCGCCTGAGCCGGACAACCCTCACAACGACCCGGTCAGCCCCGGGCCCTCACGGCCCCCTCCGCCAGGTCGACCCGGTCCGGGTCGTCCCACCCCACCCAGACCACGCGCGGGTCCTTGCGGAACCAGCCGTCCTGCCGACGCGAGAAACGGCGGGTCGCGGTGGTCGTCTGCTCGATCGCCTCGTCGAGGGACGTCTCGCCGGCCAGGTACGACGCGACCTCGCGGTAGCCGATCGCGGTGCGGGCGGTGCGGCCGTCGGGGAGACCGGCGTCGAGGAGGCGTCGTACCTCGTCGACGAAGCCGGCCTCGAACATCGCGCGCACCCGCTGCTCGATCCGCGGGTCGAGGGTCGGTCGGTCGATGTCGATGCCGATCTGGATGCTGTGTGGGTCGACGTACTCGTGCTCGGGGAGCTGTGCGCTGAAGGGCCGGTCCGTGATCTGGACGACCTCCAGCGCCCGGACGATCCGGCGGCCGTTGTCGGGGAGGATCCGGGCAGCGGACTCCGGATCGGCCTCCACGAGGCGGGCGTGCAGAGCGGGCGCGCCGACCCGGTCCAGCTCGGCCTCGAGCTCGCGGCGTACGACGGGATCGGTGCCGGGGAACTCGAACCGGTCGAGCACCGCCCTCGTGTAGAGCGCCGAGCCGCCGACCAGGACGGGCGTACGACCCCGACCACGGATCTCGGCGACCACCGCGCGTGCCCGGCCCTGGAACTCCGCGACCGTCAACGGCTCGGTGACGTCGAGCAGGTCGAGCAGGTGGTGCGGGATGCCGCGGCGCTCGGACTCCGGGACCTTGGCGGTGCCGATGTCCATCCCGCGGTAGACGGCCATCGCGTCGGTGTTGACGATCTCGCCACCCAGTCGCTCGGCCAGGTCGAGCGAGAGACCGCTCTTGCCGGCCGCGGTCGCCCCCACGACCGCCACGATCGGCGGGACCGCCGCGCTCGACATGCGGGTCAGTCTGGCAGCCGCGGACCCGGCTTTCGGGTCGGCCTACTGTGGTGTCATGGCGGGGATCCGCGAGGACGAGTTCGACGAGGATCTCGGGCCCGACGATGCCAGCTACGACCCGGCCCCGCCGTACTGGTTCCAGGGCACCCGGATGCCCGACGAGGCGTGTCGGATCGGGCTCACCCACCACGTGCCGGACGGCGCGCTCCTCGACTTCGCGGGCCGGCTGGACTCGTCGCGGACCTACCACCGGGTCGTGGCGTGGGTGATGCTCGCAGTGTTCGGGATGCCGGTGGTGTTCTACGTCATCCGACTGGTGCAGGACCTCGGGATTCACTGATCGCGTCCGCGCTAGCGTGGACGCACTGGCCGTCAGCGGGCGGCCCGGACCTGGAGGTGGAGATGGGATTCCTCGACGACGCGAAGAAGCAGGTCGACGAGCACGCGGACCAGGTCGACGAGGGCATCGAGAAGGCCGGTGACCTGGTCGACGAGAAGACCGGCGGCAAGTTCGAGGGCCAGGTCGACAAGGCCCAGGAGGCCCTGGAGAACCAGACCGGCGACCACTGACCACCGCGAGTGATCGAGCGCTTCGTCGTCGTCCCGGCGTCGTATGTCTTCTTGCTCCGGCCGGGCACCGGGGATGGCGACGAAGTGCTGCTCCAGCTCCGGCAGAACACCGGCTACATGGACGCCCACTGGGCCGCCGCGGCAGCCGGACACGTCGAGCGCGGCGAAACGGCGTACGACGCAGCCGCGCGGGAGGCGCGCGAGGAGATCGGCGTCGACGTCGACGACCTGTCCTTCGTGACCTCGATGCAGCGCACCCGGCACGCCGAGCTGGTCGACGAGCGGATCGACTTCTTCTTCACCTGTCGCGCCTGGACCGGCGAGCCGCGCATCGTCGAGCCGGCCAAGTGTGCGGGCATGGACTGGTTCCCGCTGGACGCGCTCCCGGAGAGGGTGGTCCCGCACGAGCGCTTCGTTCTCGACCGGCTGGGTACGGGAGTGGAGAGCTACACCACGTTCGGCTTCTGACCGAGGCGCGCCGGCCCGACGGGGCGATGGAGGGAGAGAACAGAAATGGTGACCGACCTGGGCGAGCAACCCACCCCGGAGACCGAGCCGTCCGAGCCCCCGCCGGGCGGCGTGGACGCCGTCGAGGACGCCGAGTACGAGCCGGATCCTCTCGTGCCCGACCTCGTGGGCGTGGGGAACACCGCGTCGAAGGAGGAGGTGCCCGAGGAGATCACCGAGCCCGAGGTGATCGACCGGGGCGCCGGTACCGACGGCGCGAGCGAGCCCGAGAAGGAGGCGCCGGTATGAGCGGACCCGAAGATGGCACCGGGAACGAGCAACCCACGGAGCTCGTGGACTCCAGCCCCAACGCCGGCGGCCCCGACCGCGCCGCCGGCGGGATGGGTGTGAGCAGCGAACGCGTCGGGCCCACCGGAGGCGGCGCCGAGTCGACGGACGGCGAGCGCGACACGTCGGCTCCCGACCACCGCGACGACGTGGGCGACGTGATCGGCTCGGACGCGGAGAGCAGCGCAGAACCCGAGAAGAACCCGGAGGGGATCGCCCCGAAGGCCGGCTACCCCTCGAAGGACCCCCGCAGCGAGGACACGCCGTACCAGGACGCCTGATCTCGCCCTTCGGTCGGCACCAGGATCCTCAGGCGCAGACGCTGGGCTCGAGCGGGGGCGGCGGCGTCCCGATCGTGGGCATGCCGAGGCCAACCGCGGTCGCGGGTGTCGCGCGCGACTCCCAGGCATCGCCGGAGCGGGTACGACGGTGGTTCAGCAACGCACCGTCGGCGACCAGGTGGTGTGGCGCCGCGTAGGTGACCTCGACCTCGACGAGGTCGCCGGGCCGGATGGTTGCCTCCCCGGGTGCCAGGGCGCCTTCCTCGACCGGCGGGGAGGTGAAGTGGACGAGGCGGTTGTCGCGGGCGCGGCCCGTCATCCGGTGGGTCGCGGCGTCCTTGCGACCCTCGCCCTCGGCGACGAGCAGCTCGACGCGTGAGCCGAGGAGCTTCTGGTTCTCCGCCCACGAGATCTCGTTGACCGATTCGACAAGGCGCTCGTACCGCTCGCGGACGACCTCGGGCGGGATCTGGTCGGGCATCGTCGCCGCCGGCGTGCCGGGGCGGATGGAGTACTGGAAGGTGTACGCCGCGGCGAACCGCGCCTCGCGCACGACCTCGAGGGTCTGCGCGAAGTCCGCCTCGGTCTCACCCGGGAAGCCGACGATGATGTCGGTCGACAGCGCGGCGTCGGGCATCGCGGCGCGGACGCGCTCGATGATCCCGAGGTACTTCTGGCGCCGGTAGGAGCGCCGCATCGCCCGCAGCACCCGGTCGGAGCCGGACTGCAGGGGCATGTGCAGCTGGTGCATCACGTTGGGCGTCTCGGCCATCGCCGCGATCACGTCATCGCGGAACTCCGCGGGGTGCGGGCTGGTGAAGCGCACCCGCTCCAGTCCCTCGACCTCGCCACAGGCACTCAGCAGCGAGGAGAACGCCCGCCGGTCGCCGAACTCCACGCCGTACGCGTTGACGTTCTGCCCGAGGAGGGTCACCTCGCTGACGCCCTCGTCGACCAGGGCGCGGACCTCCGCCAGGATGTCGCCGGGCCGGCGGTCCTTCTCCTTGCCACGCAGGCTCGGGACGATGCAGAACGTGCAGGTGTTGTTGCAGCCGACGCTGACGCTCACCCAGGCGGCGTACGCCGACTCGCGGCGGGTCGGCAACGTCGAGGGGAACACCTCCAGGGACTCGAGGATCTCGACCTGTGCCTCGTCCTGCACCCGCGCCCGCTCGAGGAGGACCGGCAGCGAGCCGATGTTGTGAGTGCCGAAGACGACGTCGACCCAGGGCGCCCGCTTCGTGATCGTGGCGCGGTCCTTCTGCGCGAGGCAGCCGCCGACCGCGATCTGCATGCCGGGCCTCTTCGCCTTCACCGGCGCCAGGTGGCCGAGGTTGCCGTACAACTTGTTGTCGGCGTTCTCCCGGACCGCGCAGGTGTTGAAGACGACGACGTCGGCCTGCTCCCCATCGGGGGCCGCAACGTACCCCGCCTCCTCCAACAACCCGGTCAGCCGCTCGGAGTCGTGCACGTTCATCTGACACCCGTAGGTCTTGACCTCGTAGGTGCGCGCGCCGGACGACTCGATCGTGCTGCTCATGACAGTCGCCAAGCGTACGGCGGCGCCAGGTGCGACCCGAATCTCCGGTGATGGCGCTGCGGCGTACGACGACGCAGGGCACGCTGGCGCAGCTGATCGGGAGGTCGGGCGCGGTGCTCGCCTCGGCCTTCGCGGAGAACGACGGGACGGTCCTGCTGCAGGCGGACGTCGACCGGTCCGAGCCGTTCGCCCGTGCCGAGGTAGGTCGCGCGCCCGGTGTCGGCCGTGCCCTGGTGTCTCGGGCGCGACAGCGCGACCCTATAGTCCCCAGGGTGTCTCCGACCTGGATGCGACGCGAGATCGCCGAGCAGGGCGAGGCCGTCGCGGCCACGCTGGAGGAGGTGCGCCGGCGGGCCGAGCAGGTGCGCGAAGCGGTCGTCGGCCGGCGCCGGATCCTCTTCGTGGCTCGCGGTTCCTCCGACAACGCGGCGGTGTACGGCCGCTACCTGGCCGAGACCCAGCTCGGCGTCCCGGCCGCTCTGGCCGCGCCCAGCGTGGCCACCCACTACCACGCGCGGGTGGACCTGTCGGACACGCTCGTCGTCTCGATCTCCCAGTCCGGGCGGACCGAGGAGATCGTCGAGGTCCAGCGCTGGGCCCGCTCGCTGGGGGCGGCCACGGTCGCGATCAGCAACGATCCGGACAGCCCGCTGGCCACCGAGGCCGACGTACCCCTGACCACGCAGGCCGGGGCCGAGCGAGCGGTTCCGGCGACCAAGTCCTACTCCTCCCAGCTGGCGGCGCTGGCCGGGATGGTGGCGACGTTCGAGGGTGGTGCGGTCCTGTGGCCGCTTCTCGAGCGAGCCCCGGCCGAGCTGAGCCGGCTCGAGTCGGCGGAGGAGGGTGTGGCGGCCGCCGTCGACGCCCTCGCATCGACCGACGAGACCCTGGTGACCGGTCGCGGGCTGGCCTTCGGCACCGCACTCGAGGTCGCGTTGAAGCTGGAGGAGACCTGCCTACGACCGGTCCGCGGCCTGTCCTACGCCGACCTGCGGCACGGGCCGATCGCCGTGGTCGGACCCGGGCTCACGGCGGTCGTCGTGGCAGCCCAGGACGGACCCATGCTCGGCGCCCTCGTCGAGCTGGCGCGGGACCTCACCGCGCGGGGCGCTCGGGTGCTGGCGGTCGGCGGGGACGCCGCACTGGCGGGCGTGGCGGCGTACCACCTCCCCGGCCCCGACCTCCCCGAGCCGGTCGCCCCCCTCGGCCTGATCGTCCCCGCCCAGCTGGTCGTGGAGTCCCTGGCCCGCCGCCTCGGCCTCGACCCCGACGCCCCCCGCGGGCTCTCCAAGGTCACCACCACCGACCCGTCGTGACGGGGTAGTCCCTGACAAAACCGTTCCGATCCGGGCGATTTCCGAACGGTTTCGTCAGGGACTACCCATCCAGGTGACAGTGACCCGACGGGGAAGGACGCGGATCAGCGCAGCGTGGCGAGTGAGGTCGTCAGCCGTTGGAACACGGCGGTGTCGACGTACGTCCCGGCGTGGCGGAGGGTGAGGACGCAGACGCCGACGGCCCCATCAGCCACGGTATGGACCTCTCCGGCGTCAGCCGCGGTGGCGAGTCGATCGGCGAGCTGACGGCCGCGCCCCAGGATGCCGCCGCCGAGCACCATCGGACCCGAGACGGTGGGGGATCTGACGGCGGTGAGAGTTCGCGCGAGGGTGGCGGCTGCCTCGTCGAGGATGTCGTCGGCGGTCCGGTCCCCGGCGACCTCGAACACCAGCCCGGCGTAGTCGGCGAGCCGGACCGGCGGGCTCGCATACAGCGCCCGCACCACGGCCAGGATCGGCTTCCGGTCGCCGTCATCCGACGGCGCGGGCACGCCGAGCCGCGCGAGCATCAGCGGTGTGAGCGCCGTGGACGGGCCACGGCCGTCGAGGTCGGCCAGGGCCGCGCGTACGACGCGCTGCCCGATCCAGAAGCCGGAGCCCTCGTCGCCCAGCAGCCAGCCGAGCCCGTCCGCGACGGCGACCTGGCGCCCGTCCTCCACCCGGATCGCGCCCGCTCCGGTCCCGGCGACGACGGCGTACCCGTCCGGCAGATGGGTGCCCGAGAAGTACGTCGCGAGCAGGTCGGACTCGAAGACCAGCGGCGCGTCGAGGCCGATGCCCGCGAGCCGGTGGCGGATCTCTGGTGCGACCGACGTACTGCCCGCACCAGCCATCGCGAGCACGACCTGCCGGATCCGCGCGCTCGGCACCTCCGCCTCCCCCAGCGCGTGCCTGACGCTCTGCGCCACGGACGCGGCGGCGGCCTCCGGCCCGACGGCGATCGGGTTGCCGCTGCCTGCGACGGCGTAGCCCAGACACCGACCGGTGGGATCGACGACCACGGTGCGGGTGCTGGTGCCGCCGGCGTCCACGGCGACCCACCCGATGAGTTGTTCGGTCATTCGTTACCTATTCGTTACCTCCACGTCATTGTGACCGGGGCCACGACATGGAAATAGTTTTCTCATTCACTTGGCATCGCCGATAAGGAATTTCAATGATCGCTCCTGAGGGGCCGGCCGCCCGTGCGCTGGAAGGCTACGGCGCCAGCAGCAGGATCCGCGCCGCCCTTCCGCAGATGCCGCAGGCCATGGCCAAGATCGGTACCCTCCTGCTCGACGACCCCTCCCTCCCGCTGCGGCTGTCGATCACCGAGCTCGCCGCCCGGGCCGGTACGTCGCCGGCGACGGCCACCAGGTTCTGCCGCGCGATCGGCTACACCGGCTACTTCGCCCTTCGCGTGGGCGCAGCGGCCGAGCAGGGCCGGTCGAGCGCCCAGGAGACCTGGAACTCCGACATCGGACGCGCCTTCCACCCGGGTGACACTGCGACCGAGGTGATGCGCACGCTGGTGAACGCCCACACCGTGGCGCTTGCGTCCACCTCGGAGGGGCTGGACCCGGCGGTCGTCGGCCGGGTGGCGGAGGCCGTCGCCCAGAGCACCCACGTCGACATCTACGGCATCGGCGGTAGCGCCGGCATGGCGGTCGAGCTGCAGGCCCGGCTCTACCGGATCGGGATCAACGCGCACGCGTGGAGCGAGGCGCACGTCGGCCTCACCAGCGCAGCCCTGCTGGGGGATTCGAGCGTCGCGATCGCCTTCTCCAACACCGGCCGCACGGAGGAGACCATCGAGATGCTGGCCCTGGCGAAGTCGTCGGGTGCCTACGCGGTCGCAGTGACCAGCGACCCGGCCTCCCCGATGGCCCAGGTCGCCGACGCCCACCTGACCAGCCACGCGCCGGGAGAGTATCTCCAGCCCGACGACCTGTCGGCCAAGCACGCCCAGCTCTTCGTGATCGACCTGCTCTACCTCCTCGCGGCCCAACAGGACTTCTCGCGTACGACGAGCCTCCTGGCGGCCTCCGCAGCGGCCGTCGCGCCGCATCGCCGTCCGCTTCGCTCGGCGACCCAGCGACGGACCGTGCCCTCGTCGAGAGAAACGGCCACCGCATGAGCGCACTCCTCGCCGACTTCTCCACCGAGGTCCGCCATCGGCTCGACGACCTGGACCAGGAGGTCCGTGCCGGCGGCCTCGACCCTGCCATCGACCTGATCGTGTCGTCATTGCAGCGTGGGGGCGTCCTTCAGGCCTTCGGCACCGGCCACTCCCAGGCCTTCGCCATGGAGGTCGCGGGCCGCGCCGGCGGGCTGATCCCGACGCACGCGATCGTGCTGCGCGACGTCGTCCTGCGCGGCGGCCGAGACGTCTCGGTGCTCCGGGGCGCCTCCCTCGAGCGCGACGAGTCGGTCGCCGACGAGCTCTACGGGCTGTACTCCTTCGACCCGGCCGATGTCTTCCTGATCGCGTCCAACTCCGGCGTCAACGGGTCGATCGTCGGCCTCGCCCTGCGTGCCAAGGCCGACAGCCACCCCGTCATCGCGGTGACGAGCCTGGAGCACACGAACGCCGTCACCCCCAAGCACAGCAGCGGCAAGCGGCTCGCGGAGGTCGCCGACATCGTGATCGACAACCGCGCGCCGTTCGGCGACACCACGATCGGCCTCGGCGACGGGCTGTCCGCCGGCGCGGTCTCCTCGATCACATCCGCCTACATCGCCCAGCTCCTCACCCTCGGCGCGGCTCAGCGACTCCGGGACGCGGGTGAGGTCCCGCCGCTCTACATCTCCGCCAACATCCCGGGAGGTGACACGCACAACGACGCCCTCAAGGCGCGGTACGGCGAACGCATCGCCGGCCTGTCCTGACCTGAGGGATCGGCAGCCCGCATCTGGACACCCGCAGGACCCCAGCACCACCCAGTAGAAGTGATCATCACGAAAGGGACCCCCACGATGAGCCGAGAAACTGCACAATTCGACCGCCGGACCCTGCTCCGTGGCGCCCTCGCAACAACGGCGCTCGTGCCGCTCGCAGGAGCGCTCGCATCTTGCGGCGGGTCGTCCTCGAGCGGCGCCGGCACCGCCACGAAGTCGGCCACCAACCCGTTCGGGCTCGCGAAGAGCTCGAGCGTGGAGGCCGTCATCTTCAACGGCGGCTACGGCTACGACTACGTCAAGTTCGCCGCCGCCCAGGTCCCGAAGCAGTCGGACTTCACCGGTGTCACGATCAAGGTGTCACCGTCGACGCAGATCGCTCAGCAGCTGCAGCCACGCTTCGTCGGCGGCAACCCGCCGGACCTGATCGACAACTCCGGTGAGAACGCCATCGGGTTCAGCGCCATCGAGCAGCAGCTCGAGACGCTCGACGACGTCTTCGAAGCCAACAACTACGAGGGCACGAAGATCTCGGACACGCTGTACCCCAACGTGAAGCTCCCGGGCACCTTCGACGGCAAGTTCCTCGCGATGAACTACGTGATGACGGTCTACGGCATCTGGTACTCCGCAACGCTGTTCCAGCAGAACGGCTGGACCCCGCCGAAGACGTGGGACGACGCGATGGCCCTCGGCGCCAAGGCCAAGGCCAAGGGCAAGTACCTCTGGGTCTGGGGCAAGGAGGCCGCGACGTACTACCAGACGATGTCGGTCAACTCCGCCATCAAGGAGGGCGGCGACGAGGTTCGGCTGGCGCTGGAGAACCTCGAGTCGGGCTGCTGGTCGAAGCCGCAGATCCAGGGCGTCTTCACGGCCCTCGGGGAGATGGTGCAGAAGGGCTACTTCGTCCCCGGCGGCGCGGGCACCCAGTTCACCGCTGCCCAGGCGAAGTGGAGCAACGACGAGCAGGCGATCCTCTACCCGTCCGGCGGGTGGATCGAGAACGAGATGAAGGACGCCACGAAGAGCAACTTCCAGATGACCGGCGCTCCGGAGCCGACCCTCACCTCCAGCCCGGCGATCCCGCTGGCGGGGCTCCGTGCCGCTGCCGGCGAGCCGTTCATCGTGCCGTCACAGGGCAAGAACGTCGCCGGCGGCAAGGAGATCCTGCGGGCGATGCTGTCGAAGGCAGCCGCGACCAACTTCTCCAAGACCCGCCTGGCGCCGACGATCGTCAAGGGCCTGGTGCCGGCCAGCGGGTTCGGGTCGACCGCATTGGTCTCGCAGACGAAGATGCTGGACGCCGCCGGCAGCAACACCTTCAACTACCAGTTCGTCGACTACTACGGCATGAACACCGACCAGCTGGTGCCCTGGAACTCCTTCCTGTCCGGCCAGCTCGACGTGGCAGGGCTCACCAAGGCTCTGCAGGAGATCACCGACAAGATCGCCAACGACTCCTCGGTGAAGAAGCTCAAGATCACGTGACCAGCACCGGGACCAGTGTGACGGCGACCACCGGCGGCCGGCCCCGGCCGGCCGCCCGGCGGCGCCGGATGCCGAGCTTGGACCGGCTGAGCTTCATGGTGGTGTTCCTCGGAGTGCCGCTGGCGATCTACGTCATCTTCGTGATCTACCCGTTCGGCAGGGCGCTGTACTACTCGATGACCGACTGGAGCGGCTTCACGCCGACGTACAACTTCGTCGGGCTCGACAACTTCACGAAGCTGTTCCACGACGACATCTTCATGCGCGCGCTGCGCAACAACCTCGAGCTGGCGATCGTGGTCCCGTTCGTGACCATCGTGCTCGCGCTCGCCATCGCGTCGGTCGTCACCGTCGGCGGGCCGAGCAAGGGCAACGTCCGTGGGATCCGCGGCTCCGGCTTCTACCGGGTCGTGTCGTTCTTCCCGTACACCGTTCCGGCCATCGTCATCGGCCTCATCTGGGCCCAGGTGTACGACCCTTCGGCCGGCATCCTCAACGCCTTCCTCACCAAGATCGGCCTCAGCGGGTTCGAGAACTTCGCCTGGCTCGGCGACCCGGGTACGGCGATGCCGGCGTCCATGTTCGTGATCATCTGGAGCTTCGTCGGCTTCTACACGGTGTTGTTCGTCGCGGCCATCAAGGGCATCCCGGGTGAGCTCTACGAGGCGGCCCGCATGGACGGCGCCGGCCGGTTCCGTACGGCCATCTCGATCACGCTCCCGCTCATCCGGGACACCGTGCAGACGGCGTACATCTATCTGGGGATCACCGTCCTGGACGCCTTCGTCTACATGCAGGCGCTGAACCCGAACGGCGGCCCCAACAACACCACGCGGACGATGAGCCAGGACCTCTACAACACGGCGTTCCGCAAGGGCCAGTTCGGATATGCCACGGCGATGGGTGTCGTGCTCGCGGTCGTGACGCTGCTGTTCGCCGCGATCGTGTTCGCGATCAACCATCTCACCGGCGGCGGTGAACGGAGGCTGCGCCGATGACTGCCGTCGCCCCCGACGAGAGGGTCGTCACCGAGAAGCGCAGCGAGTGGACCGGCGGCGACCGGGCCGTGGAGGCAACCTCGCACGCGCTCCTGGCCATCTGGTCGATCATCGTCATCGTCCCGTTCCTGTGGGTCGTGCTGTCGTCGTTCAAGACGACCAAGGAGATCTTGTCCTCGCCGTTCTCACTCCCGAAGCACTGGAGCTTCGACAACTACGTCAACGCCTGGACCGACGCCGGGATCCGCCACTTCTTCCTGAACACGATCATCGTGGTGGGTGCCGCCCTCGTGCTCGTCATGCTGCTGGGCGCGATGTGCGCCTACGTGCTCGCGCGGTTCGTCTTCCCCGGGGCACGGTTCATCTACTACTCGATGCTCGCGGGGCTGACCTTCCCGATCTTCCTCGCGATCGTGCCGCTGTTCTTCATCCTGAAGGACGGCGGGCTGCTCAACACCCTGCCCGGCCTGATCATGGTGTACGTCGCGTTCGCGCTGCCGTTCACGGTGTTCTTCCTCTTCTCGTTCTTCAAGACCCTGCCCGACGAGGTGTATGAGGCTGCGGTGATGGACGGCGCCGGGGACTGGCGGATCTTCTTCCAGATCATGCTGCCGATGGCGCGGCCCGGCATTGCCGCCGTCGCGATCTTCAACTTCCTCGGACTGTGGAACCAGTTCCTGCTGCCGGTTGCTCTGAACACCGACCCGAACAGATATGTGCTGACCCAAGGGATGGCGGAGTTCGCGTCGCAGGCCGGCTACGCGGTCAACTTCGGAGCGCTCTTCGCCGCGGTCGTCATCACGGTCGTGCCGGTGCTGATCGTGTTCCTACTCTTCCAGCGACGGCTGGAGGGATCGGTGTCCCAGGGCACGTTCCGCTGACCGGCCACTCAACCCTCACCGGTCTCTGCTGTGTCGGTCATCCGGAAGTCGAGATGTGGGGGGAGGGGCGCGCCCGGGTGCAGTGCGTCCCAGACCTCACCGAGGATGATGTCTCCCTCGGCGAGATCCTCGACGACCAGCGACTCCATGATCCCGGCGGCACGCTCGCGCTCACCTTCGGCGAGCCACGCGCGGGCCTCCAGCAGCCGGGTCCGACCGTGTTCGCGCAGCGCAGGGATCAGGGCCGCGATGGCATCCAGGCAGTCACCCGGCCGTCCGGCGGCGAGCAGCCGCTCGAGGTGCTCCACGGCCAGCCCCCGGCAGTCCGGTCGGAGCCGCCGCGCCCGCGCGTAGAGGTCGCACGCGCGATCATCATCCTCGGCGAGCAGCGCCAGCCCTCGCAGCGCCCACGGGTTCTCACGGGCGGCCAGGCTCGCGTCGTACTGCTCGGCGGCACGGCCCGACTCGCCCCGCAGGTGGGCGTTCACCGCGCGGGCCAGGTGCACCCACTCGGAGTCCGACGCCTCCTCGATGATCGCGCGCCAGCGGTCGGAGACCGGAGGCACCGGCAGCCGGTGGACCGATGACGCGAGCTCATCGGTGTCCCCGTCGAGCAGGTGGCGTGCCGGGACGCTGTCGTCGTCCACGGGTGGGAACGGCAGGGCCCGGGTCGGTACGGCGTCCGGGAAGCCCCGGAGCCTGAGCTCGACATGACCCCAGCCGGACCCCGTGCTCGCCTGCTCCGCGACCGCGGCATCGGCCACCTCGGTGAGCCAGCGCTCGTGGATGGCCTCGAGGCGATCGGGGTCCATCGCCTCATGCACCGCTGCCTGCGCGGCCGCACACGCCTCGGCATACCCGCCCGCCACCGCGTCCGGGTCCAGGTCGACGCCACCGAACGCCTCGGTCCAGGACACGCTCGCCCCACCGGCCAACAGGTCGTGCTCGAGCTGCGTCGGGCACCAGCCCGCCTGGATCTCGGCGTACCTCGCTCCCGAACCGCAGAGCCATTCCTGCCACCGTGAGCCGGCCGGACCGCTCCCCCACAGGAACAGCTTGCGGCCCCGCAGCCCGCGCGTCGACGTCTGGGCGAAGCCGGCGCCGCCGGACTCGACGGACACAATGTGCCGACCGCGCTGCCCCTGCAGGTCGTAGAAGTAGTCGGCGGGAAACCTGGAGGCCATCGGGTAGCTGATGTCGACGTCCGCGCGATCCGGGTGCGGGACAGGCACCCGGGTCAGGGCGCCGGTGTACTCGGTGCGCCAGGCGGCGCCCGCCGTGGTCAGCACGCGGGTCCCCGGCGACTCGGGCACCGCGATATTGGTCCAGTAGTAGAGCGGCTTCTGCTCCGGGTCCGGGTTGATCACCCGGGCCGAGGCGTACAACCGGTCCGACCCCCGGGGCAGCGACAGGTCGACCTGCAGCACCAGATCCCGGGTCCGCTCCCACTCCCACAGCCGCAGCACGTCACCGTCCGGACCGACAACCACGGCGGCGTGCATCGGCCGGCACGACAGGGTCGTGTGACCGGTGGAGCCGAGGTTCCACTCGATGCCTCCCGCGAACCAGGCATTGGTCAACCCGAAGTTCGCGAAGTGCAGCACCGGATTGCGGAACAGCAGCCCACGCTCACGGGCGTCGTCGTACAACGACCAGACCCGGCCGCCGAGCGTCGGTAGCACGGTCGCGCGCAGCACCCCGTTCTCGAGCACGTACGCCGGGAGCTCGACCTCGCGCAGCGACCGGTCGTAGTCCTCCTGGAGGGGGTACGGGAGAGGGCTTTCCAGCCGGCCGTAGGCAATCCGCTCGAGCATGTCCGGCGTGGCGCCCGGGCCGACGTCGGGGTAGGGCAGCTCCCGCAGCGGGCTGAATCTTGGCAACGGGCTCGCGGGACCGAGGGTCGCCGCCCACACGGTCACGGTGGTACGGCGTACCGTCGCCGCCGAGGAAGGCGTGGAGACCACGACGTCAGTCCGGCCGCTCGCCCGTGGTCAGTGAGAACACGTGCACCTGTCGAATTCTTGCGCAGTGTGCGCAGTGTGCGCAGGGGAGGAGCACCCCCCAGTCGCGGGGCCCGACCCGTTCCATCATGCTGGACTCGTGAACGACGACGACGGGCTCGCACTCGCCGTCGACGTCGGCGGCACGACCATCAAGGCGGAGCTGGTCGACCGCGCGGGGACCGTGGTGGCTTGCGAGCACCGGCCCACACCACGGGGGCACCACGCACGAGACGCGGTCGCCGAGGTCGGCCGCACCCTGCTCGCGCAGCGGCGGGACGCGCCGGTGGTCGGCGCAGGCGTTGTCGTCCCGGGCCTCGTCGACCGCGAGGCCGGCGTCGCGACGTACAGCGCCAACGTCGGGTGGCGCGACCTCGAGCTCGTCCGGTTCCTCGGCACCGAGTGGCGGCTGCCGGTCCGGATCGCCAACGACGTCGCCTCCGGCGGCGTGGCCGAGCACCGCGTCGGCGCGGGTCTCGGCACGGATGACCTGGTGTTCGTGCCCATCGGCACCGGGATCGCCGCCTCGATCGTCTCCGGGGGGCACCTGGTGACCGGGCACCGCGGCGAGACCGCGGAGATCGGACACCTGGCCGTCCGGACCGGCGTCCCGTGCGCGTGCGGCCGTGACGGCTGCCTCGAGGCCGTCGCATCCGCGGCGGCGATCGCCCGCCGGTACACCGGTCTGAGCGGAAACCACGTCGCCGGCGCCCGCGACGTCGCGGCTCGGCTGAGCACGGACCCCGTCGCGCGACAGGTCTGGCAGGAAGCGGTTGAAGCGCTCGCCGACGGGCTCGGCATCGTCTCGCTGGTCGTCGGCCCGGCCCTGGTGGTGATCGGCGGTGGACTCAGCCGGGCCGGCGACGAACTGCTCGACCCACTCCGGGTCGCGCTCCGTCAACGGACCCCGGTCGTGCATCCCGCCGACGTGACCGCATCGGCCCTCGGCGACCGCGGTGGCGTGATCGGTGCCGCGCTCCTGGCTCGCGACGGATGGGCGTCTGAGTCATGACCGCGTTCGCGCTGGCCGGGCGGCTCGTGACGACCACCGGGATCCTGGACGAGGGCGTGCTCGAGGTTCGGCAGGACGGCACGATCGGGTACGTCGGCCCGACGGCCGGCTGGTCGGGCCCGTCCCCCGAGCCGGTCGACACGGTCGCACCGGGGTATGTCGACATCCACTGTCACGGCGGTGGAGGCCACGCCGTCACCTCGCACGACCCGGGCGAGGTCGCCGCAGTCGCGGCGCACCACCTGTCCCACGGCACCACCACGATGCTGGCCAGCCTGGTGAGCGCGTCGTCCCCCGACCTCGTCGCGGCGATCGCGGCGATCTCCTCGGTCGCCGGGACGGGGTCACCGGTCGTCGGCTGCCACGTCGAGGGGCCCTTCCTGGACCCGGCGCACCGGGGCGCACACGACCCCGCCTCCCTGCGCCTACCCGGGCTCGACGAGCTCGGCACCTGGCTGGCAGCCGGCGTCGACGACGCCGGGCGCCCCACGGTCCGGATGGTGACGCTCGCCCCGGAGCTGCCCGGTGCTGCCGCGGCCGCCGATCTCCTTGAGCGCTCCGGGAT
>NZ_DASXQG010000025.1:0-34479 GCF_036493135.1 Nocardioides sp.
TTCAAGCATTTCCACCCCGAGCGCACCTACATCCCGGGCAAGACCGTGATCGTGCACGAGTACAGCCGGTTCGCCGACGAGGGCGACGAGCCCTACTACCCGATCAACACCGCCGAGGACCGTGCCACGCTGTTGAGGTATCGCGAGCTGGCCAAGCAGGAGCCGATGGTGCTCTTCGGCGGTCGCCTCGGCACCTACAAGTACCTCGACATGCACATGGCCATCGGCTCTGCGCTGTCGATGTTCGACAACAAGCTCCGCCCGCACTTCGGTGACGGCGCCGAGCTGACCTCCGGAGGGGTCGATGAGTAGACGTGTCCTGCAGCGACTGGTGCTGCCCGGCGACAAGGATGTCGACGTCCTGCCCCTGTACGTCGATCCCGACGCGGCCGTGCTCGACGCCGACAAGTACGTCGTCGGCGGCAACCAGGGCGCCAAGGACATCAACGCCGCGCAGATCCGGCAGTCGATCTCCTCGGGCCACACCATCCACCCCGACCAGATCACCGGCCGGTACGCCGTACGCCTCGAGCCGGGGGAGGACCTCTCCTTCGGCACGTACTTCAACGCGTTCCCGGCCGGCTACTGGCGGCGCTGGACCGTCGTCGACGACGTACGACTCACGGTGGCGCTGACCGGAGCCGGCGCGGCGGTCACGGTCTATCGCTCGATGGCGAACGGCCGCTCGCAGCGGGTCGACTCCGCGAGCACCGGCGCCGATGCCAAGGGCGAGTTCACCTTCGACCTGCCGCTCAAGCCGTTCGTCGACGGGGGCTGGTACTGGTACGACGTGGTGGCCGGCGAGGAGCCGGTCGGCGTCGAGGCGGTCTGGGACGCCGAGGTGCCCGACGACCGCCTCCATCCGGGCCGCCTCACGATCGCGATCACCACGATGAACCGGCCCGACTTCTGCGGCAAGCTCCTGGCGCAGCTCGGCGGTGACCGCGGCCTGCACGAGATCCTCGACGAGGTGCTCGTCATGGAGCAGGGCACCCAGAAGGTGGTCGAGTCCTCCGAGTTCCCGGGCGCGCAGGAGGCGCTCGGCGACAAGCTCCGCGTGCTCGAGCAGGGCAATCTCGGCGGCTCGGGCGGCTACGCCCGCGGTCAGTACGAAGCGGTCCGCAAGGGCACCGCGACGTACGCGATGATGATGGACGACGACGTGATCTGCGAGCCGGAGAGCATCATCCGCGCCGTCACGTTCGCCGACCTGGCCAAGCGGCCCACCATCGTCGGCGGCCACATGTTCAGCATCTACGACCGGTCGGTGCTGCACTCGTTCGGCGAGATCGTGCAGCGCTACAAATTCTGGTGGCGCTCGCCCGAGACCGTGCTCAACGACTGGGACTTCGCCGCCCGCAACCTGCGCTCCGCACGCTGGCTGCACCGCCGCATCGACGTCGACTTCAACGGCTGGTTCATGTGCGTGATCCCGCTGCAGACGCTCCGGGAGATCGGGCTGTCGCTGCCGATCTTCATCAAGTGGGACGACAGCGAGTTCGGGCTTCGTGCATCAGAGGCGGGCTACCCGACGGTGACCTTCCCGGGCGCCGCCGTCTGGCACATCCCCTGGACAGACAAGAACGACGCCCTGGACTGGCAGGCCTACTTCCACCACCGCAACCGGCTGATCGCGGCGCTGCTGCACTCGCCATACCCGGGGGGTGGCTCGCTGGTGCGCGAGTCCTTCGCCCACACGCTCAAGCACCTGGTCGCGATGCAGTACTCCACCGCCGAGCTACGGCACAAGGCGATCGAGGACGTGCTCGCCGGCCCGGAGATGCTGCACCGGGAGCTGCCGACGAAGCTCGCCGAGGTCAACGCCTTCCGCAAGCAGTGGACCGACGCGGTGCTGGAGGCTGACCGCGAGGCGTTCCCCGAGGTACGACGTACCAAGCCGCCGCGTCGCGGCAAGGACGAGAACGAGGTGCCGCGCAAGCTCTCGTTGCTGATCACGGCGGCCCTGGCGCCCGTGCGCCAGCTGACCAAGGTCCGGCCCATGGCCGAGGAGTTCCCGGAGACGGAGGTCGCCGGCATGGACAACAAGTGGTACCGCCTCGCCGGGCACGACTCGGCCGTGGTCTCGATGCCCGACGGCACCGCCGCGGCGCTCTACCGCCGCGACCCGCAGCACTACCGCGACCTGCTCCGGCGCAGCGTCGACATCCACCTGCGACTGCGGCGCGAGTGGGACGACCTCGCGGCCCGCTACCGCGACGCCCTGGGGGAGATCACCTCGCCGGAGGCGTGGGAGGAGACGTTCCGCCCGTGGACCGAACCCGACAAGTGACCGACCCCGTGACCGACCCCGTGACCGACCCCGTGACCGACCCTGTGATCGACCCCGTGATCGACCCCGCAACGCCTCAGCGCTTGCGCCGGGTACGTGCGCCACTTCGTCCCCCCTGGTCGGAGCAGGGGCTGCTCGAGGTGTTCCAGCACCGCTACATCCTCAGCCTGCTGGTACGCCGTGAGATCGCCGCCCGCTACCAGGGATCGGTGCTCGGCCTGCTCTGGTCCTACGTCAACCCGCTGAGCCAGTTCTTCATCTACTACTTCGTGATGGGCATCCTCTTCGGCCGGGCCCAACGAACCGAGGCGTTCGCGATCCACGTCTTCGCCGGCCTGATCGTGGTCCACTTCTTCACCGAGACCATGAACGCCGGCACGCGGTCGATCGTGCGCAACAAGTCCCTGGTGCAGAAGATGGCCGTGCCACGGGAGATGTTCCCGGTCGCCTCGATGCTGGTCTCGCTGTTCCACGTCGTCCCGCAGCTGGTGATCCTATTGGTCGCCACGACGATCTCGGGCTGGCGACCCGACCCCGAGGGGCTGGTGCTCGGCGTGATCGGCCTGCTGATCAGCATGACGCTGGGGACCGCACTGGCACTGATGTTCAGCGCCGCCAACGTCTTCCTCCGCGACGTCCAGAACGCCGTGAACGTGCTCAGCAACTTCGTCCGCTTCGGCGTGCCGATGATGTACCCGTACGTCCTGGTCGCCAAGCGCTTCCACGGCCACACCACCCTCTACCTCCTGAACCCCATCACCGAGGCCGTGCTCGACTTCCAGCGCGCGTTCTGGGTCGGGGCCACGAACCACCCCGCACGCACCGCCGCCATCGACATGCCGGACAACCTGTTCTGGCTGTCGATCCGGGCGTTGCTGATCAGCCTGGTCGTCCTCGCGGTCGCGCAGTCGACGTTCACGCGCCTCGAGCGCCGTATCCCGGAGCGCCTGCTGTGAGCGACCACCGGTCGATCGTCGTCCGACACGTGTCGAAGACGTTCACCCTGCGCTACCACCGCACGCTCAAGCAGATGAGCGTCGCGATGGCGCGCCAGCAGGACATGTCCGACTCGTTCCTGGCCGTCAACGACGTGTCGTTCACCGTCCAGCAGGGGGAGTCCATCGGCCTGATGGGCCTCAACGGATCCGGCAAGAGCACCCTGCTGAAGATGATCAACGGGATCATGCGGCCCGACCGGGGGAAGGTGCTGACCCGCGGGCGCATCGCCGGCCTGATCGCGACCGGCGCCGGCTTCCATCCCCAGCTGACCGGACGCGACAACGTCTACCTGAACGCCGCGATCCTCGGCATGAGCGAGGCCGAGACGGCGCGCAAGTTCGACGACATCGTCGAGTTCGCCGACATCGGCCGCTTCCTCGACTCCCCGGTCGGTCACTACTCGTCCGGCATGTTCGCCCGGCTCGGCTTCGCCGTCGCCATCCATGTGGACGCCGACATCTTCCTGGCCGACGAGGTGCTCGCCGTGGGCGACCGACCGTTCAAGCGCAAGTGCATGGCCAAGATGCAGGAGGTCCGCGACAGCGGCACCACCCTCTTCTATGTCAGTCACGCTGCCGGCAGCGTCCGCAAGATGTGCGACCGCGTCCTGGTGCTCGAGAAAGGGACCCTCGCCTTCGACGGCCCCGTCGACGAGGGCATCAAGTTCCTCCACTACGACGATGACGACGAGGAGAACCCCCTCGAGACCGAGGACGAGATGGACGAGGAGATGGGGGCGGATATCTGACGCGGTCCGCGCGTCGGTTGTCGGTGTCGCGGGTTGGCCGGGTGGGCGCACCACGTGGGCCGCCGGGAGAGCCGAGACGATCTCGCTCCGTCGGCGTGTCGGGTGGAAATTACAGGTTTGTAGTTACTCAGAACTTCTTTCCACCCCGTGTGACCAGTGTGAAACTTGCTGCCCGTGTGACTCCTTCCCCCACACAGCTGGAGCAGCGAGTGTCCCCGAACCGAAGCCGTTTCGTGACGGCTTGCCAGCAGCTGCTGGCGCTCGGCGTGGTCCTTGCTGCGCTCACCCCGGCCGCCAGCGTGGTCACCCTGGACGTCGTGGGAACCGGCCCGACGGGGACCGGCAGCACGGCGGTCAGCCCTGGGACGGCGGCGCTCGCGGCGTACACCGCCGAGGCGGTCATGGAGTCGAAGGTCCCCACGGCCCCGGTGAGGTCTCACGTGCGCGAGGTTCAGCTGACGTCGCCGACCACCACCGCCGGCCGCGCGATCCCCACGCTCTCCGCCCGGGTGGTGCCGGAGCACGGCTCGAGCACGCTGACCACCACGCCCCAGAAAGTGACCGGCTTCGGCGAGGTGGGCGTGACCTGGGCCCACGGCGTCTCGATCCCCGAGTCGGGCCTACACGTCAAGGCGCGCACCCGCACCGACGGCGGCTGGACCCCGTGGACCGCGGTGCCCTACGACCCCGACCACGGCCCCGATCCCGGCTCGGCCGAGGCGCGCCATGCCCGCCCGGGCACCGACCCGGTGCTCGTCGGCAGGGTCGGTGACGTGCAGGTGCGGGTCGTCTCGAGGCAGGCGCTGCCGCCGGACATGAAGCTCGCCGTGATCGCCCCCGGACACGCCCGCCACT
This sequence comes from Nocardioides sp., assembly GCF_036493135.1. Taxonomy (GTDB): domain Bacteria; phylum Actinomycetota; class Actinomycetes; order Propionibacteriales; family Nocardioidaceae; genus Nocardioides. Next base: position 4,893 of record NZ_DASXQG010000025.1, read on the forward strand.
CCGCGGAGGAGCGGGCCGCGATCGACACCAGCACGATGGACGGCCACGACGGCAGCGACTCGGTCTACCGCGCGGCGACCGCCCTGGGCGCCACACCCACCACGTCCACGAGCTCCGGAGCCGATGACACCGCCGCCCTCGCCGCCGCGGCGTTCACGCCCCAGCCGGTGATCTACTCCCGCAAGCAGTGGGGGGCCGACGAGAAGATCCGCGGCAAGTCCTCGCTGCACTACGGCGACGTCCACGCGGGCTTCGTGCACCACACGGTGAACGCCAACGACTACACGCGCGCCGAGGTGCCCGCCCTGCTGCGCAGCATCTACGCGTACCACGTGAAGTCCCGCGGCTGGAGCGACATCGGCTACAACTACCTGATCGACCGCTTCGGGCGGATCTGGGAGGGCCGGTACGGCGGGGTCGACCGCCCAGTCGTCGGTGCGCACACCCTCGGCTACAACGACGACTCCTTCGCCGCCTCGGCGATCGGCAACTACCAGATCGCCAAACCCGGCAAGGCGATGATCCAGGCGTACGCCGCGCTGTTCGCCTGGAAGCTCTCGCTGCACGGCGTCGATGCCGCGTCGACCCACCAGTGGGTCACCAAGAGGTGGTTCGAGGCCATCAACGGCCACCGCGACGCGGCGTCGACCCTGTGTCCGGGCCAGTACCTCTACCGCAAGATCCCGACGATCCGGCGGCTGGCCGCCGCCGCCCAGCGCGGCTGGTCCGGCCGGCAGCTGGAGTCCAACCTGGCGTCCACACCAGCGCCCGACATCGTCGTACGACGTGCGAGCGACGGCGAGGGCTTCGTCGTCCCGACCGGGGGACTGATCCACTTCCCGGCCGCGACCACGGTCGCCTCCGGAGTCTCCGGTGCCACGCAGGTCGCGGTCTCGCCCGACCTCACCGGCGACGGCCGCAGCGACCTGGTCGTCCGCCAGGCGGACGGCAGCCTGGCGTTGCGTCCGGGCACGGCCACGGGCACCTTCGGCGCCGCGACCAAGGTGATCACGGCGTTCCGGGGCCTCGACCAGGTGATGGCTCCGGGTGACCTCAACGGCGACGGTCGCAACGACCTGGCCGCCCGCAACCCGGCCACCGGCGCGCTCAAGGTGTTCTTGCAGAAGGCGAGCGGTGGTTTCGATCGCACGACCAGTGGCCGCTGGTGGGGCTCGTTCAACCTGATCACCGGCGCCGGTGACCTCAACGGCGACGGCCACGACGACCTGGTCGCCCGCGACGCTGCGGGCCACCTCTGGCTGTATGCCGGGCGCGGCGACGCGTCGTTCGCGAAGGGGGTGCGCATCCCCGGCCGCTTCGGCCAGTACGACGTGGTCGCCGGCGCGGGCGACATCAGCCGCGACGGACGCAACGACCTGCTGGTGCGCGAGCGCAAGACCGGAGACACCTACGTCCTGCCCGGCCAGGGGACCGGGACCTTCGGGCGCAAGCTCGGACCGATCACGCGCTTCGCGAACGCCGGGCGTCTGGCCCTCGGCAACCTGGCCGGAAGCAGGGCGCCGGACGTCGTCGCCCTCGACGGCGGCCGGGTCGAGGCCTGGGTCAACCCGGGCGGGTTCAACCTCGGCAGGCCGATCGACACCCGTGCCGATCTCTCCGGTGCCGACAAGATTCTGGTGGCCGGCGACTGGGACCGCGACGGGTACGGCGACGTGGTCACCCGTCAGACCCGCAACGGCAACCTCGTGCTGTGGCGCGGCGACGGGCACGGCCACCTCGCCCGGACCAAGGTGCTCGCCAAGGGGTTCGGCACGGTCGGCAGGCTGACCGCGGTCGGGGACATGACCGGCGACGGCTATCCGGACCTGATCGGGCAGCCCCGCAAGGGCGTGCTGACCGTGTTCCCCGGGAAGGGTCTGGCCGGTTTCAAGAAGTCCTACCCCGTCTACGGCACCATCAGCATCGGCACCCCGATCGGCGTCGGCCGCTGGGACGCCGACGGCGCCCCCGACAGCCTGCTCCGTCGCGGCGGCACGGTCACGCTCCTGCACGGCAACGGCCCGGGTGGACTCCATGCGCCGTCGAGGCTCCCGGTCGACCTCTCGCCGTACGACTGGACGATCGGGATCAGCGACCTCCAGCTGACCGGTCATCCCGACCTGATCGTCCGACAGAAGCACACGGGTCGGTTGTACGCGCTGCCCGGGACCGGCACCGGCTTCAAGGCGCCGGTCTACCTCGGCGGAGGGTTCGGGGGCTACGACCTGGCGAGCTAGGCACCGCCTGCGGGTGCGAAGCGGCCGGTCACCCGCTCGTCGACCGCGATCCGCTCAAGCCGCTCGGGTGATGCGTGGGTGACCAGGACCAGAGAGCCGCTGCGCACCAGCGGCTCGGTGAGGGAGGCGAGACCGGAAGGGGAAGCCGGATTCGCCTCCGAGAGGAGGCGGTCGCCGTCGGTGAGCTGATCACCGGCGGCGGCCGACCCCCACAGCTCTGCCTGGGTGGTGCCGGCGACCGCGGGATCGTCGTCGGCGGGCTCGGGGAACGCGACGAACGCGTCCGGCTGCGACCACACCTCGACGCCGAGGTCGTGCACACCGCCGGGTACGCCGTCCGCGAAGCGCCCCGCCAGCGGCTGCAGCGCCGACGCCACCACGGGGATGCGATGCGCCTCGCCCGCCCAGCGCTCGAGTCCTTCGGGACCGGTGACGACGACATCGGCGTCGCCGTCCCACACCACCTCGAACCCGCATGCCCATCCGGCCCCGAGCACGACGGTGCCGAACCAATGGGCCGGCAGGTCGACCAGCAGCCGGCTGCCGTGCTCGACGTCCAGCCCGTCGGCGAGCAGCGAGGAGACCTTGGCGACCCAGTTCGCCCAGGTGGTCACCGACAGCTCGGTGCGCTCTCCCGTCGCGTCGTCGTAGAACGTGACCAGCGGGCGTCCGGGATCGGCGGTCAGCAGCCGGGACAGGACCTGCGGGAACGTCGTCATCGCCAGGTCACCCTACGGGCGCCGGACCACCCCTAGGGTGGCGCCCATGCCTGCCATCGAGCACTTCTGGGCCGTGGTCCCGGCCGGCGGCTCGGGGACCCGGTTGTGGCCGCTGTCCCGGTCGGACTCGCCGAAGTTCCTGCACGACCTCACCGGCAGCGGCCGGTCGCTCCTCCAAGAGACCGCCGATCGGCTCGCGCCGTTGGCGGGCGACCGGCTGCTCGTGGTGACCGGCGAGCGGCACCGCGACCGGGTCGTCGAGCAGCTGCCCGAGGTCCCCGCCGACCGGGTGGTCGGCGAGCCGTCGCCTCGCGACTCGATGGCCGCGATCGGCCTGGCCGCGGCGATCCTCGAGCGCCTCGACCCGGACGCGGTGATGGGCTCGTTCGCCGCCGACCACGTCGTACGGGACCCCGCGGCCCTGGAGCGGGCGGTGACCGTGGCCGCCGAGGTCGCGCGCGACGGCTGGCTGGTCACGATCGGCATCGAGCCGAGGCAGCCGTCCACGGCGTTCGGATACCTCCGACAGGGCGGCGAGCTCGACGAGCACGCGGGCGCCTACGTCGTCGAGGAGTTCGTGGAGAAGCCGGGCGCCGAGCTCGCTCGGTCGTACGTCGGGTCGGGCGACTACCGCTGGAACGCCGGGATGTTCGTCGTCCGGCCGACCGTCCTTCTCGACCTGCTGGCCTCCTGGCACCCCGACCTCGCCGCCGGTCTTCGCCAGATCGCGGCCGAACCCGGCCGGCTCGACGACGTCTGGTCGACCCTGACCAGGATCGCCATCGACCACGCCGTCGCCGAACCCGCGGCGGCGGAGGGCCGGGTCGCCACGGTGCCGGCCGACCTCGGCTGGGACGACATCGGGGACTTCCACTCGCTGGCCGCCGTGCTCGGCGGCGATGACCTCCGGGTGCTCGGTGACCCGGCAGACGTACTCGCCGAGGAGAGCACCGGCCTGGTCGTGCCGCGCAGCGGACGCCTCGTCGCCCTGGTCGGGGTCGACGACGTCGTGGTGGTGGACACGCCGGACGCGGTACTGGTCACGACCCGCGACCGGGCCCAGGACGTCAAGGCCCTGGTCGACCGGCTCCGCGACGCGGGTCGCGCAGACCTGAGCTGAGCGATCCGGGTCAGACCCCGTTCGGCTCGGGGGAGTCGCTGAACGGGTAGTCGGTCATGAAGGTCTTGAGGGCGGCGCCGGAGACCGACGAGCAGTACTGCCAGACGCCGACCTGCTTGGCCTGGCCGGATGCGGCGTTCTGCGTGCCGCCCACCGACCAGTGGGTGAAGGCGATGTGCCGACCGTCCGGGAAGGCATTGCCGTCGTCGGCGGTCCAGGGCACGGCCTTGAACTTGTGGCGCAGGTCCGTGGTGCCGGCGAACTTGTCGGCGATCGCCCGGATCTGGCTCATCTGGGTCGAGCTGCCCGCGACGCTGTCGTCGTACCAGAGGATCGAGTAGCCGTGCTCCTCGTTGTGCACGAGCGTGCCGAGGGGCGGCCGGTCCTGCGCGGTGTAGAACTTCCGCGCCATCGGGTCGGGGTCGATGTAGTGCTTGCCGAAGGCCGGCGGATTGTCCGGGTAGCTGATCGGCGAGCCGTCGGGGAGGTGCTCCTGGTTGCCGGTCGCGGGCTTGGTGGTCGGCTTCAGGCAGACACTCGCCGGCGCGCCGATCTCTTCGAGCGCCTTGTTGGCGTACTTCGCGGTGCGGAAGTGGTCCACCATCGGACCCCACGCCGCGGCCACGATGATGGCGACCGCGACGAACACGCAGATGGCAACGATCGCCTGCCCGCGCCGGCGCTCGGCAGCCTTCTGCTGAGCGCGCATCTGCTCGACGACCTTCTGCCGCTCGTTGCGGACGGTCCTCGACGACTTGGACGACTTGGCCATGGATCTCTCTTCGTTCCGGCCGGACGGGTGGAGTGCGCAGATTCTACGGAGTGGCCGGTCGCAACCGAATTCGCGACGGATCGCGCTCGGCCACCACCCAGCCGTGTGCGTAGGCCGCGACCTCGGCGACCCAGTACGCCCTGGGATCGGCGGACACGACCGCCACGTCTCCCTCGGCGAGGCGTACGTCGGCACCGGTCAGGTCGGTCAGGAGGTCGCACAGCGCAGCGGCGTCCACGGGTGTCCCGAACACCCGTTGGGCGTCCGCGTCCTGCCGCAACGCGGTCGCCACGGCCTCGCGCGAGCCCAGCCCGAACAGGTCGGCGCCCTCGGGCCGCAGCAGCGCCGCTGCGCCAGGCCCGTGGTCGCCGGGGGAGAGGACCAGGTCGCCACGACCGCGGATCACCACGAACGGCCGGCGGCCGAGCTTGCCCGCGGCCAGCTCCGCGGCCCCGGCCAGCTCGTCGGCGACCGCGGGTGCGGTCACCGCGAGTGCGTTGCCGTAGTGGTCGACCCGGCCCGCGTGGTCGTCGAGGACGCGAAGTCCGGCCGCCCCGATGGCGAGGTCGGTCTGGCCCTCGCGCCACGCCCGGCCCGCGGTGTCGGTCACGAGGACCGCGACGTTCACCGCCGCCCGGTCGGCGAGACCTGCCCGCAGCGTCCGAGCGGTGGCATCGGGGTCCTCCGGGAGCAGGAGCACGCGACCCGGCTCGACGTTCGAGGCGTCGACACCGGCCGCGGCGATGGTGAGGCCGAGCCGGTTGACCACGATCGAGAGCGGGCCGCGGCGAGCCACGAGGCGTCGCGTCTCACGCACGATCGCCTCGTCCCGGTCGCCCACCTCGACCCGGCCCTCGGCCTTGCTCACCACCTTGCTGGTCACGCAGACCACGTCGCCGTCGACGAGCTCGACCCCCGACGGTGCTGCCAGCAGGTGGTCGAGGAGGTCGTCGCCGCGGCGGATCTCGCCGACGCCGTCCGGCGCCCAGATCGAGATCACGAGACGAGGCGGACGGCGGCCGCGGCCATCTCGACGGTGGCGTCGGGCGAGGTCATCAGCAGCGGCACCGCCTCGCAGGCGATGCCGGCGTCGCGCACCCGCGCCACCTCGGACCCGTCCGTGTTGTCGACCAGCCAGCCGTCCAGCACTCCGCCGGCAGACCGCGCGCCGTAGTGGAGGGCGACGGCGCCGGCGCTGACCTCGACCCCGATCGAGGTGAGCATCTGGTGCGCCATCCCGCGCACGTGGGTGCCGCCGATGATGGGGGAGAGGCCGACGACCGGCGCCCGCGTCGTCGTCACCGCCTCTCGCACGCGGGGGACGCCGAGGATCGTCCCGACGCTGACCACGGGGTTGCTCGGAGGGACGATCACCAGGTCCGCGTCGGTGATCGCGTCGATCACGCCCGGGGCGGGCGAGGAGTCCTCGAGCCCCACCACGATCACCGTCTCGGCCGGGACCTCGGCGTGCAACCGCACCCAGTACTCCTGGAAGTGCACGACCCGCCGACCGCTCGGACTGTCGGGATCGGCGATCGCGACGTGGGTCTCGACCCGGTCGTCGGTCATCGGCAGCAAGCGGACATCCGGCTGCCACCGGCGGCAGAGCGCCTCGGTGACCTGCGAGAGGGGGAACCCGGCGTCGAGCATCCGAGTGCGCACCAGGTGGGTGGCGAGGTCACGGTCGCCGAGCCCGAACCACGTGGGCTCCACGGCGTACGCCGCCAGCTCCTCCTTGGCGTTCCAGGTCTCGTCGCGCCGGCCCCAGCCTCGCTCGTGGTCGATGCCGTCGCCGAGGGTGTACATCACCGTGTCGAGGTCGGGACAGACCTTGAGCCCGTGCAGCCAGATGTCGTCGGCGGTGTTGGCGACCACGGTCACCTCGGCGTCGGGGTCGATGCCGGCCAGCTCGCCGCGGCGTACGCCGTGCAGGAGACCGGTCAGGAACGTCGCGCCGCCGACTCCCCCCGAGAGCACGGTGATCTGGTGCATGTGGGTAGCCTGCCGCACTCGAGAGCGCGGGATGCTAGCGGGTCTGCGCCGCCTCCGCAGCGGAATGCCAATACCAGATCCCGCCTTGACTTCCGGTGTACGACAGGCGTGTAATTCCCACAGTGTTCTTCGGACGGTATGGGCGTCCGAGCCGAGTAGCAGACCATCACCGACACAGGGTCGATCAACACAGGGTCGAAAGGGCGAGAACCGTGAGGGAACTGTTTCTCCTCGACGCGGACGCCGAGGAAGCGGGTTGGCAGGAGCGCGCACTCTGCGCACAGACCGACCCAGAGGCGTTCTTCCCCGAGAAGGGCGGCTCGACCAGGGAGGCCAAGAAGGTCTGCCTGACGTGCGAGGTGCGGGGCGAATGCCTCGAGTACGCCTTGATGAACGACGAGCGCTTCGGCATCTGGGGCGGGCTCTCCGAGCGGGAACGCCGCAAGCTCAAGAAGCGCGCAGTCTGATCTCTCCCGGCCTGTTCCGACAGGTCGCGAGAGTGACGGCGGGGTGGTGACTCGGCTCACCCCGCCCACGAATGCGGGGGCCTTCCGGGCCGCCGCTAGGGTGAGCGACCGTGGATTCGGCAGTCGTGGCTCTTCTCGTCAGCCACGACGGAGCCCGGTGGCTTCCGGCCGTCATCGACGGCCTCCGCGCGCAGACCACTCCGGTGAGCGGGGTCGTCGCGGTCGACACCGGTAGCCGGGACGAGAGCCCCGACCTCCTCCTCGATGCCTTCGACGAGGTCGTCACGCTGACCGGACGCGCGGCGTACCCCGAGGCGGTGCGCACTGGTCTGGAGCAGGTACCGGCCGAGGACGCCGACGCGTCGGAGTGGATCTGGCTCCTGCACGACGACAGCAACCCGGCGCCCGACGCCCTGGAGCGACTGCTGGCCGCGGCCGCCGACGATCCGTTGGCCGACATCCTCGGCCCGAAGCTCCGCGAGTGGCCGTCCCTCAAGCGCCTGCTCGAGGTGGGCGTCACGATCTCCGCGACCGGCCGGCGCGAGACCGGGCTCGAGCCCGGCGAGTACGACCAGGGCCAGCACGACGAGGTGCGCGAGGTGCTCGCGGTCAACACCGCCGGCATGTTGGTACGTCGCCGGGTGCTCGACGAGCTCGGCGGCTTCGACGACAACCTCCCGATCTTCGGCAACGACATCGACTTCGGCTGGCGGGCCGCGAAGCGGGGGCATCGGACCGTCGCGGTGCCGGAGGCGATCGTCTTCCACGCCGAGGCCGCACACCGGGGCGCTCGCCGTACGCCGCTGACCGGCCGCCATACGCACTACCAGGAGCGGCGCGCCGCCCTGTTCACCCTCCTCGCCAACTCCCCGGGGCGCCGGCTGCCCTGGCAGGTGGTGCGGCTGTTCTTCGGGACGCTGATCCGGATGGTCGGGTTCGTCGTGGTGCGCTCGCCGGGGGAGGCGCTGGACGACCTGGCCGCGTTGTTCTCGGTCTACTTCAGTCCCAACGAGATCCGCCGGGCGCGCCACGCACGACGTACGCCGGAGGGGCACGACCCACGGCCGCTGCTGGCACCGTGGTGGGTGCCCTACCGGCACGGACTCGACTTCGTGGGCGACATCGTCGCCGCCGCGACGAACCAGGCGCAGGACATCGCCGACCGGCGCCGGGCCGCGAAGGACGCGGTGGCCCCCGTCCCGATCCGGCGTCCGGTCGTCGACGAGGACGCGCCCGAGGAGGACAGCGGTCTGGTCGCGCGGTTCTTCACCAACCCACTCGCGGTCGCGCTGGCCGTGGTCGTGGTGCTGTCCGTGTTCGGTGCCCGTGAGGCGTTCGGCCGCGTCACCGGCGGCGGCCTGGCTCCGGCGCCGGACCGCGCCACCCAGCTCCTGCACCTGTGGACCGAGTCGTGGCACCCGCTCGGCACCGGCACCGCCGTCCCCGCTCCGGCGTACGTCGCGGTGCTCGGCGCGCTGGGCTGGGTGCTCGCCAACAGCGCGGCCGCCGCCGTCTCCGCTCTCCTGCTGCTGGCCGTGCCGCTCGGGCTCTGGGGCTCGTGGCGGCTGCTGCGCGTGGTCGGGCGGCTCGTGGACCCCGGCGGCTCACCACGCTGGCTGGTCGCCCTGGGTGCGGTCAGCTACGCCCTGGTCGTGGTCACGTCCGGAGCGTTCGGCGACGGACGCATCGGTGTCGTGGCCGTGGCCGTGATCCTGCCGTTCCTGGCACATGCGGCGCTGGGGTTCGGCGACCCTGAGCACGACCGGCGGTGGCGCGCGGCGTGGCGAACCGGTCTCCTGCTCGCGATCGCCGCGGCGTTCGCACCCGTCGTGTGGGTCTTCGCGCTCGTGCTCGCCGTCGTCGTCCTCGGGTTGGCGTCCGTCGTCACGCGCAGCCTTCCTCGCGGCCGGGAGGTCCTCGGTCCGCCCCTGGTCACGCTCGGCGTGGCGCCGGTGCTGCTTCTCCCGTGGTGGGTGCCCGCGATCCAGCACGGCGCGGCCTCGCTGCTGCTGATGGAGACCGGTCGCCAGCCCTACCCCTCGTTGTCGTTCAGCGACTTCCTGCTCGGCCGGTTCGGTCCCGGCGTCGGTGGGCCGTGGTGGCTCGGGGCGTTGCTGGTGGTGCTGGCCGCCCTGGCGCTCATCCCGCGGGCGACCCGGATCCCCGTGCTGGCCGCCTGGCTGGTCGCGGCCGTCGCGGCGATCACCGCCACCGGGCTGTCGTTCGTCCCGCTGCCGCTGCCCGGCGGCTCGGTCCGTCCCGGCATCGCGGTGCTGACCGTCGTGATCCACGGCTGCTTCGTGCTGGCGGGCGTGCTCGGCGCCCAGGGGCTGATCACGATCCTGCGCCGCTCGCGCCGCGAGCACCACGAGGTGCTGCTGGTCGGCCTGGCGCTCGTCGCCGCGATCATCCCGGCGGTCGGCCTCGGCTGGTTCGTCTGGCAGGGCCCCGGCGACCTCGCCAACACCGAGCAGACCGGCATCCCGCCGTTCATGACCGACGAGTCGACCGCCGAGCCCGCCGCGGGGATCCTGGTCATCCGTGGCGACGTCGCGAACGGCCTCACGTACACGATCCGGCGCGGGGCCGGAGACACGCTGGGCGAGAACGAGATCCTCTACGCCTCCGAACCGGACGAACGGTTCACCGCCGACGTGCGTGCCCTGGTCTCGCGGCCGACGCCGTCGGTGGTCGACGATCTGGCCAAGGCCGGCATCCGCTACCTCGTCCTGCCCGCGCCGTACGACGGATCCGTGGCGGCCGGGCTCGACGCCACCGACGGGCTCGGCCAGGCCGGCTCCGAGAGCCAGTTCACCCGCACCTGGCGGATCGAGACCGAGGTCGATCCGCACGCCGTCGACGGGCCGAGCTCCCCGCTCCGCCTGGTGCTGCTCGGCGTCCAGGGCATCGGCCTGCTCGTGGTCCTGGTGCTGTGCCTGCCCACCCTCCGGGCCAGTCGGCGCCACGAGGAGGACGACTCATGAGCCCCGGCAAGCGCGTCCGCGTCGCCGACGTGGTCCGTCGTCGCCGTACGCCGCTCCTCGACGTGGTGAGCGTACTGGCGCTGGTGATCCCGTTGCTCACCGTGGGTGTGCTCGCCCTGGTACGGCAGCCGCCCGTGCACGACCAGACCCAGACGCCGGCGCTCACCCGGCTGACCAACGCCACGGTGGTGTGCCCGGCCACGACCCCCGGCTCGCCCGACGGCTGGCTCTCGACGGCCAGCGGTCAGTCGGGCGACGTGACGGTCACGTCCGGTGCCGACAAGACGTCGGTCCCCGTCAGCACCGGCTCGGCCTCGGAGCTGCCCGGCCAGGACGCCGCGGTGATCAAGGCGGAAGGCGCACTCGCCCCGGGACTCCTCGGCCTGCGATCGGGCACGGCCCCCCTGACCACCCAGGACTGCAGCGTCCCGTCGTCGGAGCAGTGGTTCACCGGCATCGGGGCGGGTGCCGCCCACGACTCGGTGATCGAGCTGGTCAACCCCGACGCCGGTCCGGCCGACGCCGACATCACGCTGTACGGCACGCGGTCCTTCACCGTGCGCAAGCTGCACGGGATCACGATCCCGGCGCACCGGACGGTCTCGCTCGATCTGGGCGCCATCGTGCCCCGCCGCGTGGCGCTCACCGCGCAGGTGCAGGTGTCCCGCGGCCGGCTCGCGGTGCACGTCCTCGACCGCCGGACCGATCTGGTGACCCACAAGGTGCGCCGCGAGTGGCTTCCTCGCCAGGACGCTCCCGCGCTCGACAACCAGCTGCTCGGGCTGCCGACCGGCCAGGACGGCCGATCGCTGCAGATCGCGAACCCCGGCGAGGACGTCGTGCGCGCACGGGTCAAGATCGTCACCGGCGACACGAGCTTCACCCCCGCCGGTCTCGACACGGTGACCATCCCGGCCGGCTCCACCACCTCGGTGTCGCTGACGAAGGTGCTCGGCGGCCCACTCGCCGAGGGTGCCGTGGGTGTGCAGGTGACGGCGGACGCAGCGGTCACGGCGTCGGTGCTCAGCACCCTCGGCACCGACCAGGCGTTCACGGTCCCCGATCCGGTCATCCGCCAGGAGGCCGCGACGCTGCTGCCGGTGACCCCGGGCGGCAAGCAACCCAACGGCGCCGTCCCGGTCACCGCCACCCTGTACGTCTCGGCCGACTCGGCCGGCGCCGCCTCCGTCACGGCGTACGACGCGTCCGGGCAGAAGCTGCTCGACAAGCGGGTCGGTCAGCAGCAGGGCCACACCGTGGCCGTCACGCTGCCGAAGGGCACGGCCTTCCTCCGCGTCGTCCCGCGCGGCACGCAGATCCGCGGCGCGGTCGTCCTCACCGGCGACGGCGCGTCCGTCGTCCCGCTCCACGAGCTGCTCACCCAGGGCCTGGTGCCGCAGATCCGGCCCGGGCTCAGCTGAGATCAGTCGTCGCGCGAGTAGCGGGGGTCGACGTCCTCGGCGTCGATGCCGAGCAGCTCGGCGACCTGCTCGACGAGCACCGTCAGCACCATCGCCTCGAGCTCGGCCCGGGTCTCGCACCGATGCTCGATCGGCCGGCGGAAGACCACCAGGCGGGTCGGCGTCGTGCCGTGGCCGCGGACCAGGGACGCCAGCGGGACGGTCTCGCCGCTCCAGTCGTCCGGCAGCTGCGGCGTGTCCTCCACGGCGTACTCGACGAGGCCGAGCCGGTCCTGCCAGCGGGTGTCGATGTCGCGGACGGTCTCGAGGACCAGCTCGTCGAACCGTTCGCCGCGCGTCGGCAGCTCGGGACGCCCGGGCAGAGCCGGAGCGATGGCCGGGCCGCGCATGCCGCGTCCGCGGCGGTCGCGGGTGCGGAGTCGATGGGAGGTCGCCCCCGGGGTGCTCACACGCTCGAGGGTAGTCGCCCCGCGTGCCTCAACGTCGTTCCGCCGCCCCGGCGGTACCGTCGGCGCCGTGAGTCACGGCCGGCGTTGTTCGCGCACCGCGTGCGACCGTCCCGCGGTCACCACCCTCACCTACGTGTACGCCGACCAGACGGCCGTCGTGGGCCCGCTCGCGACGTACGCCGAGCCGCACTCGTACGACCTCTGCGATGCGCACGGCCAGCGACTCTCGGCCCCGCGTGGGTGGGAGGTGCTGCGCCTCGCGCCCGACCCGAGCACCAGCTCGCCCTCGCCGGACGACCTGCTCGCGCTCGCCGACGCCGTACGCGAAGCGGGACGGCCGATGGTCGAGGCGACCCGGGCCCCGCACGAGGCGGTGCCGACGGGCGCCGGTCGCGAGACCGGACGCCGCGGCCACCTCCGGATGCTGACCTCGGAGTGACGCCGGACTGACCCGCACGGCCGGCGGGCGGGTCGTTAGGCTCCCTCCCGTGCCGACCACCGAGCGGCCCACCACCGACCGGGCCAACACGCACGCCGTCTTCAAGGCGTACGACGTGCGTGGCACGGTTCCCGACCAGCTCGACGAGGAGCTGTGCCGGCGCACCGGAGAGGCGTTCGTGCGCCTCACCGGCGCATCCACGATCGTGGTCGGGTACGACATGCGGCCCAGCTCCCCGGCGCTCGCCGCGGCTTTCGCGGCCGGCGCGGCAGACTCCGGTGCCGACGTGCTGATGATCGGGCTCGCCTCCACCGACCAGCTGTACTTCGCCTCCGGCGACCTCGGTCAGCCCGGGGCGATGTTCACCGCGAGCCACAACCCCGCGTCGTACAACGGGATCAAGCTGTGCCGGGCCGGCGCCCAGCCGGTCGGCGCCGAGACGGGTCTGCACGAGATCCGCGACGCCGTCTCGCGACCGGAGCCGGCGGCGGCGAGCACTCCGGGCACGATCTCGCAGCGCGACGTGCTCGAGGCGTACGCCGCACATCTCCTCGCACTCGCTCCGGTCACCGGCCGGCGGCTCAAGGTCGTCGTCGATGCCGGCAACGGGATGGCGGGCCTGACCGCGCCGGTGGTGTTCGAGCGCGTCGGGGACGGCGTGGAGCTGGTGCCGTTGTACTTCGAGCTCGACGGGACGTTCCCGAACCACGAGGCCAACCCGATCGACCCCGAGAACCTCGTCGACCTCCAGAAGCGGGTCGTCGCCGAGAACGCCGACCTCGGCCTCGCCTTCGACGGCGACGCGGACCGGTGCTTCGTGGTCGACGACGTCGGCCGCGCCGTCTCACCGTCGACGCTGACCGCTCTGATCGCCGCACGCGAGCTGGTCAAGGAGCCGGGCGCGTCGGTGATCCACAACCTGATCACGAGCCGCTTCGTGCCGGAGCTGGTCACCGAGCTGGGTGGCACGCCGGTGCGTACGCGGGTCGGACACTCCTTCATCAAGGCGACGATGGCCGAGACCGACGCCGTCTTCGGCGGCGAGCACAGCGGGCACTTCTACTTCCGCGACTTCTGGCGTGCCGACTCGGGAATGCTCGCCGCGCTGCACACGCTCGGCGCCCTCGCCGCCACCGACCGCCCGCTCTCGGAACTGCTCGACGACTACCAGCGCTACGTGCTCAGCGGGGAGATCAACTCCGAGGTCGACGACCCGCCGGCGACGCTCGCGGCCGTCGAGGCGGCGTACGACGCGACGCCCGGCGCCGAGATCGACCACCTCGACGGTCTCACCGTCACCACCGACGACTGGTGGTTCAACGTGCGTCCGTCCAACACCGAGCCGCTCCTGCGCCTCAATGTCGAAGGCGCCGACGACACGACCATGGCCCGCGTCCGCGACGACGTGCTTGCCCTGATCAGAAGGTAGGTCCGATGAACCTCGACCCGAAGCTGATGGAGATCATCCGCTGCCCCGACGACCACGGCACGCTCGAGCCCGTCGGTGAGGAGCTCGTGTGCCAGACGTGCGGCCTCGCCTACCCGGTGCGCGACGACATCCCGGTGCTGCTGGTCGACGAGGCCCGCAAGCCGGCCTGATCCGGGAGTCCCCCATGGCCACCTGGTTCGACGAGTCCCGGCTGGACGACGAGGCAGCCCTGGCGACGGCCGACGTCCGCCTGCGCGAGCTCGCGGAGTCGGGCGCCCGGGTCCGCCGTGAGGCCGCGGAGTCCGAGGCCGGGGTGGCTGCCGCCGTCGCCACCGCGCGCGACGCCGCTCGACCTCGCGCGATCATCGCGGCCGGACCCGACTCGCGCCTCCTGCGTGCCGTGCTCGAGCCGTGGTGCCCGGTGCCGTTCGTTGCCTGGCCGGGTTCGGCCCTGCCTGGCTGGGCGGGTGGGCTCGACCTGGTCGTCGTCCTTGCTCCCGACGGCTCGGACCGGGCCACCGCGGGCGCCGTCGCCGAGGCCCTGCGGCGTGGTTGCCAGGTCGTGGTCGCCTCGCCCGAGGGCTCGCTGGTGTCCCGGCACGCCGAGGGCCGGTGGTCGACGATCGTGCCGACGGTCACCCGCGACCAGCTGGCCACCGCCGTCGTCGTGCTGGAGTACCTCGACCAGGTCGGTCTCGGTCCGCGGGCGGACCACGAGGATGTCGCGAAGGCGCTCGACGACGTGGCCCTCGCCTCCTCGCCCCACCGCGACCTCGCGATCAACCCCGGCAAGATGCTCGCGATCGCGCTGGCCGACACCAACCCGATCGTCTGGGGCGGTTCCAGCCTCGCCGCCCGGGCCGCCCGGCGCGTGGCCGAGACGATCCGGCGGGCGTCCGGACGGTCTGCGATCGCGGGCGACGCCGAGCACCTGCTGCCGCTGATCGAGGCCGCGCGCCCCCGGGACGTGTTCGACGACCCCTTCGCCGAGGGCACGCCGGACGCCAGGCCCGTGCTGCTGCTGTTCGACGACGGCACCGACGACCCGGTCGTCAGCGAGGACCGCGGCCGGCTCCAGGCGGCGGCCGCGTCGCACGGCGTACGGGTGGAGCAGGTGACCACGGAGGCGGCCACCGAGGTCGCCCGCTACGCGTCGCTGGTGCTCAGCGGGAGGTACGGCGCGGAGTACCTCCGCCTCGGGCTCGTCGACGACTGATCCGGGCTGAGCTCCGGGCCTGAAGCCGGACCGCGGCTCGGGCAGCCTGCTTCGTGCGCTGACTCAGTGAGCTCGGGCGGTCTACCCTGCCTTCATGCAGCACTTCTCCGGACACATTTGATTCGTGGCCGAGGGTCGCCGCGACGGCTTCGTGCCGCGCGTGCTGACCTACCACGCCTCGCGGGACCTCGTCCCGCTCTACAGCGTGTACGCACTGCTGTTCGCCGACCACGGTGTGAGCAGTGCGCAGATTTCCCTGCTCTTCATCATCTGGTCGCTGACGTCGTTCGTCTGCGAGGTGCCGTCCGGCGCCTGGGCGGACACCTTCGACCGACGGCGACTGCTCGTCCTCTCGGCCGCGATCTACGCCGTCGGCTTCGGCTCGTGGACCGTCTGGCAGAGCTTCGCCGGCTTCGCCGTCGGCTTCGTCTGCTGGGGGTTCTCGAGTGCGCTGATGTCGGGCACCTTCGAGTCCTTGGTGTACGACGAGCTGGTCGAGCGTGGCGCGCAAGAGAGCTACCCGCGCCTGATCGGCTGGGCACACTCGACCGCCATGGTCGCCAACCTCGTGGCCACCGCGTCCGCTGCGATCCTGTTCGACCTCGGCGGCTACGCCCTGGTCGGCTGGACCTCCGTCGTGATCGCCGTCGGCCAGGGTGCCCTGGCCGCGACGCTGCCGGTCTCGGCGCGGGCGCGCCGAGCCCCGCACGACGGGGACGACGGCGCGCTCGCCGGCACCGAGCGCGCGGCGTCGACGTACGTGGCGATGCTCCGCGCCGGGCTGTCGGAGTCGCGCCACCATCCCGACGTCCGCCGGGTGCTGCTGCTCGCCGCGACGATGGTGGGCCTCACGGCGTACGACGAGTACTTCCCGCTGGTGGCCCGCGACCACGGGGTCGCCACGAGCACCGTCCCGCTGCTGATCGCCGTCACGGTGCTCGGCCAGGTGATCGGCACGGCCATGGTCGGCCGGACCGCCCGGTTCGGCGGGCCGGTGGTGGGCGGCGTGCTCGGAGTGGGCGCCGTCCTGGTGTCGATCGGTGCGCTCGCCACGCCGTACCTCGGCTTCGTCGCGATCGCGGTCGGCTACGGGATGCTCAACAACGCCATGCTCGTCGGTGAGACCCGGCTCCAGGACACCATCACCGGTCCGGCCCGGGCGACCGTCACCAGCGTGCTCGGGCTGATCGAGGAAGTCGTCGCGCTCGCCGTGTACGTCGCGTTCTCGCTGGGCTCGCACGTGCTCGGTTTCCCGACCCTGGTGGCACTCCTGGGCATCCCGGCCGTGCTCGTCGCGATCGCCGTGGTCCGCTGGCTCCCGGACCGGACGCCGAGGGGCGTCGAGGATTCTTCGGTCGGCGTACCCGAGTTCTAACCTCTTCGGAACGCGGTCGCAGACCAGCGACCGGGAGAGCGGGAGGCAGCAGATGGACTTCAAGGTCGCCGACCTGGGCCTGGCCGACTTCGGCCGCACCGAGATCACCCTCGCCGAGCACGAGATGCCCGGCCTGATGGCGATGCGTGAGCGCTACGGCGAGAGCAAGCCGCTCGCCGGCGCGAAGATCGCCGGCTCCCTGCACATGACCATCCAGACCGCGGTCCTGATCGAGACCCTGGTCGCGCTCGGCGCCGAGGTGCGCTGGGCCTCGTGCAACATCTTCTCCACCCAGGACCACGCGGCAGCCGCCGTCGTCGTCGGGCCGAACGGCACCGTCGACGACCCGCAGGGCGTCCCGGTCTTCGCCTGGAAGGGCGAGACCCTGGAGGAGTACTGGTGGTGCACCCAGCAGATCCTGATCTGGCCCGCCAAGGACGGGCAGAGCCAGAAGGCCAACATGATCCTGGACGACGGCGGCGACGCCACCATGCTGGTCCACCTCGGCGTCGAGGCCGAGAAGAAGGGCGAGGCGCCCGACCCGGCGACCGCCGCCAGCCACGAGCAGAAGGTCGTCTTCGACGTCCTGGTCGCATCGCTCCAGGAGGACGTCGACCGCTGGACCCCGATCGCCGCTGAGATCCGCGGCGTCACCGAGGAGACCACGACCGGTGTCCACCGGCTCTACGAGATGATGAAGGAAGGCTCGCTGCTCTTCCCGGCCATCAACGTCAACGACTCGGTCACCAAGTCGAAGTTCGACAACAAGTACGGCTGCCGGCACAGCCTGATCGACGGCATCAACCGCGCCACCGACGTCCTGATCGGCGGCAAGGTCGCCGTCGTGTGCGGGTACGGCGATGTCGGCAAGGGCTGCGCCGAGAGCCTCCGCGGCCAGGGCGCTCGCGTGGTGATCACGGAGATCGACCCGATCTGTGCGCTCCAGGCGGCCATGGACGGCTACCAGGTCGCCACCCTCGAGGACGTCCTGGGCACCGCCGACATCGTGATCACCGCGACCGGCAACAAGGACGTCGTCACCGCCGAGCAGATGTCGCGGATGAAGCACCAGGCGATCCTGGGCAACATCGGCCACTTCGACAACGAGATCGACATGGCCGGCCTCGAGGCCTACGCCGGCGTCGAGCGGAAGAACGTCAAGCCGCAGGTCGACGTGTGGACGTTCCCCACCGGCAACTCCATCATCGTGCTCTCCGAGGGTCGGCTGATGAACCTCGGCAACGCCACCGGCCACCCGAGCTTCGTGATGTCGAACTCCTTCACCAACCAGGTGCTGGCACAGGTCGAGCTGTTCACCAAGCCGGAGGCCTACCCGGTCGGGGTCTACGTGCTGCCCAAGCACCTCGACGAGGAGGTCGCCCGCCTGCACCTGGCCGCCCTCGGCGTGAGGCTCACCGTGCTGACCGACGAGCAGGCGTCGTACCTCGGGGTCTCGGTCTCCGGGCCCTACAAGGCGGAGCAGTACCGGTACTGATCTCGGCCGCGTCACTGCCGTTCCTCAGGGATTTCCCGGTCTCGACTGGCAAGATTGCAGCCGTGACCCAGGGCGAGGACTTCCGTGCGCGTGTGCTCGTCGTCGACGACGACGCATCTTTGTCCGAGATGCTGTCGATCGTGCTGCGCCAGGAAGGCTTCGACGCCCACCTCGTGGAGCGCGGCGACGAGGCGCTGGATGCGTTCCGCGCCTACAAGCCCGACGTCGTCCTGCTCGACCTGATGCTGCCCGGCAAGGGGGGCATCGACGTGTGCAAGGAGATCCGGGCCGAGTCCGGCGTGCCGATCGTGATGCTCACCGCCAAGGGCGACACCATCGACGTCGTCGTCGGGCTGGAGTCCGGCGCGGATGACTACGTCGTGAAGCCGTTCAAGCCCAAGGAGCTGGTCGCCCGCATCCGCGCCCGGGTACGCCGCAACGACTCGCCCGGCGCGGACACGCTCACCGTCGGTCCCCTGAGCATCGACGTCGCCGGCCACTCGGTGACCCGCGACGGGCAGCCGGTCAGCCTCACCCCGCTGGAGTTCGACCTGCTGGTCTGCCTGGCCCGCAAGCCCTGGCAGGTGTTCACCCGCGAGGTGTTGCTCGAGCAGGTCTGGGGCTACCGCCACGCCGCGGATACCCGGCTGGTCAACGTCCACGTCCAGCGGCTGCGCTCGAAGGTCGAGACCGACCCGGAGAACCCCGAGATCGTGCTCACCGTGCGCGGCGTCGGCTACAAGGCCGGCACCAGCGGGCAGCAGTGAGATGACCCCGTCGTGATGGGGGGATGACCGGTGGCTGAGCGGGCCGGACGCAGCGTTCCCGAGACGCTCCGCCGCGGCCTGACCTTCTGGCGACGCTCGATCCAGGCGCGCGTCGTGGTCAGCACCGTGCTCCTCTCCACCGTGGTCGTCCTCGCCGTCGGTTGGTTCCTCCTCCGGCAGGTCCAGCAGGGCCTGCTCGACCACCGGGTCGACACCGTCGTGCGCGAGGCCGGCACCGAGAACCAGGCGGCCCAGGAGCGACTCGCGGCGGTCCCCGGCACCGATACCGACGCCAACGCCCAGGCCAACACCGTGGTCAACTCGATCTTCACCAGCGGCGAGGCACGTGGCTTCAGCGTGGTCATGGCCGGGCCGGGCGCTCCGCACACCTCCCTGGCCGAGCGCGGCACCAAGCTGACCCCCCAGCTCGACCTCGCCAGCGTGCCGCAGTCGCTGGTCGACCACTTCGACGAGTCCGGCTCACCCACGATCGCTTGGACCTACACCACCATCCGGTTCTCCAGCCGCGGCGAGGTGACCAGCTCGACCCCGGGCATCGTCGTGGGCTCGACCGTCACCATCCCGGCGGACGGGTCGAGTCGCACCGTCTACTACCTGTTCCCACTGGACGACGTCCAGCAGACGCTCGCACTGGTCGAACGCGCACTGCTGACCGCAGGTGCCCTGCTGCTCCTGCTGATCGCTGCCTTGACCTGGCTGCTCACCCGGCAGATCGTCACCCCGATCCGGCTGGCCCGCCGGGTCGCCGAGCGACTGGCCGCGGGTCAGCTCCAGGAGCGGCTCCGGGTGGTCGGCGAGGACGACCTGGCGCGCCTGGCCATCTCCTTCAACCAGATGGCGACCAACCTCCAGCGCCAGATCCGTCAGCTCGAGGAGCTGAGCCGGGTCCAGCGACGCTTCGTCTCCGACGTCTCGCACGAGCTGCGTACGCCGCTGACCACCGTCCGGCTGGCCGGTTCAGTGCTCCACGAGGCGCGCGTCGGCTTCGACCCGCCGACCCGACGGGCCGCCGAGCTGCTCCAGACCGAGCTGGACAGGTTCGAGACGCTGCTGGTCGACCTGCTCGAGATCAGTCGCTTCGACGCCGGGGCGGCCGCGCTCGACCTCGACGACGTGAACCTCACCGACGTCGTGCGCCGGGTCGTCGACAGCACCCGGGCTCTGGCCGAGCAGCGCAGTACCGAGGTGGTGGTGCGGGCGCCCGAGTCGCCCTGCGTCGCGCAGGCCGACGTACGCCGTCTCGAACGGATCGTGCGCAATCTCGTCACCAACGCCATCGACCACGCCGAGAGCAAGCAGATCGTGATCACCGTGGCGGCCGACGAACAGGCGGCCGCGATCGCGGTGCGAGACCATGGCGTCGGGCTGGCGGTGGGGGAGTCCGCCATGGTGTTCAACCGTTTCTGGCGCGCCGACCCGGCGCGAGCGCGCACCAGCGGCGGCACCGGCCTCGGCCTGGCCATCGCCATGGAGGACACCCACCTGCACGGCGGCTGGCTGCAGGCATGGGGCAAGCCGAACGAGGGTGCCCAGTTCCGCCTCACCCTGCCCCGCCATGCCAGGCACCCGCTCCGCCACAGTCCGCTCGCGCTCGTGCCCGAGGACGCCGCGGAGGTGGTGGCATGAGCCGACCCGGGTTCCGGCTCACGTCGTGGACGACCGGAGCGGTCGTCGTGGCCGCCGGTGCGTGCCTGACGGCCTGCGTCCAGGTCCCCGACGCGGGGCCGGTCGTCCAGGCCAGGGAGCCGGTCCAGACCGCTCCGATCGACAACCCCTATAACAACCCGCCGCCGCCCACGCCCGGCGCGAGCGCGTCCCGCATCGTCACCGGCTTCCTCGATGCGATGACCGCGACCCCGCTGCAGACCCGGGTCGCCAGGAAGTACCTGACCAACGCCGGCCAGTCCGTCTGGGAGCCCGAGCAGGGCGTCGTCGCCTACAGCGGACTCAGGCCGCCGCACGGGACGACCACCGTACGTACCCGGCTGCGCGGTGCCGACCGGATCGGCCCGGCAGGTCAGTGGCTGGGACCCGTCAGCCGCGCCGCCTCACGGCTGACCTTCCCGATGCGCAAGGAGAACGGTGAGTGGCGCATCGCC
The DNA here is from genome assembly GCF_036493135.1 of Nocardioides sp. GTDB lineage: Bacteria > Actinomycetota > Actinomycetes > Propionibacteriales > Nocardioidaceae > Nocardioides. Next base: position 25,895 of record NZ_DASXQG010000025.1, read on the forward strand.
TCGGCTCCGAACGCGCTGCTCGTGCCGCGCACGTTCTACGAGCAGTCGTTCCAGGACGCCTCTCTCTACTTCTTCGACCCGACCGGCAGGATCCTCGTTCCCGAGGTGGTGCACATGCCGCAGGGGCAGCAGCTCATCACCGCGTTGGTCCACGGACTGCTGCTCGGTCCGCGACCCTCGCTCACCGGCGTGGTGCGGACCTTCGTGCCGCCCGGCCTGGACGTGGACCCGCTCGTGGTCAGGAACGGCACCGCCGCGGTGATCCTGAGCGGCCCGGATCCCGGACTGCTCAGTGCCACCACGACACGGCTGATGCTGAGCCAGCTCGCGTGGACCCTGCGTCAGGACCCGTCCGTCTCGACGTTCACCCTGACCATCGCCGGGCGCACGATCACCGACAGCACCGGCGCGTCGAAGTTCTCCGTCAACGGCAGCGCGTTCAACGACTACGACCCGGCCGCGGCGCGCGCCAGCTCCCAGGTCTACGCCCTCCGGCGGGGGCGCCTCGTCTCCGGGCCGGTCACGAAGCTGACCAGTGTGAACGGGCCGTTCGGGACGAAGCGGACCGGGATCGGGCCGTTCGCGGTCAGCCTGGACAGCACGCAGCTCGCGGGGGTGACGCCGACGTCGCTGCTCGTGGGTGGCATCGTGCTGGGCTCGAGCGAGCCCGAGACGGTCCTCGACGGTCCCGGTCTGCTGCGACCGTCGTGGGACTTCGCCCACCGGTTGTGGGAGATCCGCAACGACCCGGAGGATGGCGCCGCCGTCCTGTACGTCGCGAAGGGCCACCAGCACACGCTCCGAGTACGCGGGATCACCGGCGAGAACGTCCGTCGGTTCATCGTCTCCCGCGACGGCTCGCGGATCATCGCCGTCCTGCGCGGGGCCGAGCGTGACAACATCGTGGCGAGCCGCATCCGGTACGACGCCAGCGGTCGCGCCATCGGCGCCAGTCGCGCCAAGCCCATCCAGTGGGTGTCATCGGGGACGACCCGCATCCGTGACATCGGCTGGACCTCCCCGACCACCATCGCGGTGCTCGACCAGCTGTCGGTCTCCCAGGCGGAGGTGCGCATCCTCAACGTGGACGGGTCGACCAGGGCCGACCAGGCCTCGCCCACCCTGATCAGCGGACGGGTCCGCGCGCTGGTCGGCTCGCCGGACCAGCCGCCGTTCGCCGTGCTGCCGACCGGACTCCAGGCCCTCTCGCAGGGCGAGTCCCAGATCGTGCCGAACCGTCAGATCCCGACCGAGGACCTGCACCACCTCACGTACGCCGGATGACCTGATCCACAGGGCGCGCCGTACCGCTTGCCCGTGATCGGCGGCAGTGGTCGGCTCGGCGCGTGCTCGACTCCTTCCGCGACCTGGTGCTCGGCAGCACCTGTGTCGGGTGTGCCCGCCCCGGCCGCCTCCTGTGTACGACGTGCGCCGACGCGTTGGACCCCCACCCGGCCCCCGCGTGGCCGACGCCGCGCCCACCCGGGCTGACCGACCCCTGGGCCGCCACCGCGTACGACGGGACCGTCCGGGCCATGATCCTGGGCCACAAGGAGCGCCGGCTGCTCGGCCTGGCCGGGCCGCTGGGCGAGCTGCTCGCGACCGCGGCAGACGCCGCACTCGCCGACCTGCTGCCCGTGGCAGACGACCGAGTGCCGCTGCTCCTCGTCCCGGTGCCGTCGCGGCCGAGCACCATCCGGCAGCGCGGGCACGAGCCGACGACCAGTCTGGTGCGGGTCGCTGCCGCCCGCCTCACCGCGCTCGGACACCCGGCGCGTTGGGCGCCGCTGTTGCGGACCCGCCCCGGTCTCGCCGACCAGTCCGGGCTGGGCGCGGGCGCTCGCGCGGTCAACCTGGCCGGCGCCTTCCGCGTCCACGCTCCGGCGGTCCGGCGTCTCGCGCAGGGCGGGCATGCCTTCCACGCCCTGGTGTGCGACGACGTGCTCACCACGGGCGCGACGGCCGCGGAGGCGCAGCGGGCGTTGCGGTCGGTCGGGCTCCCGCCGCTGGCGGCGGTGGCGGTGGCGGCCACGCGGCGACGTACTCCCGTGGAGTGAGGTGCGGCCAGGATCGGGGTGTCCTCCTGCCGGATTCCGGTTCCGCGATCACCGGGCACGGACTAGCGTCTGATCATGGAGTCCGTCCGGGTCCGTGGTTGCGTCGTCCAGGCGCCCCGGGTTCCCGGGGCGTCGGGTCGGCTAGCCGATGCCAGTCGCAGGCGAAACGGCCCACGTAAGGCGCTCACCCGCTGCGGCCCTCTCACCGGGGTCGTCCGCGGGGGTGCGCCGATCACGGTGCGGCTTAGTCGTAAGTCCTGCCTCGCAGCCCTCGTCGTACACGAGGTCCTGCGGGAGAAGGGCAGTAGTGGCACGCAAGCCGCGACCCCCTCAGCAGGCGGGTGTGGGGACGAAGACCAGGTCGGCCGGACGGGCTCCTCCTCGGCGAGGGAGGAAACGGCCTCGTAACCCGCAAGCCCAGATCAGGAGGATTCATGGACGTGGTGGTCACCGGACGGCACTGTGAGCTGTCGGAACGCTTCCGAGACCATGTGGCCGACAAGCTCGGCCGACTCGAGAAGCACGACCACCGGATCATGCGGGTGCAGGTCGAGGTCGAGAAGGAACGCAACCCGCGCCAGGCCGACCGGGCCGTCCGCATCGAGCTGACGGCGTACTCCAAGGGGCCGGTGATCCGGGCCGAGGCCGCCGCCGTCGACAAGATGGGCGCGCTGGACCTCGCGGTCAACAAGATGGCCGCCCAGATGCGCCGGGCCAACGACCGCAAGGTCCGCGCCTACCGGAACCGCTTGTCGACCGGCGAGCTGCCGACGGTGACCGAGGCCGAGGCGGCCGAGGACGACGCCGTCCCGCAGCGCAAGGTCGCCTCGATGACCGTGACCGGCGACGGCCCCCCGGTGGTGCGCGAGAAGGTGCACGCCGCACGCCCGATGACCCTCGACCAGGCGTTGTACGAGATGGAGCTGGTCGGTCACGACTTCTACCTGTTCGTCGACCAGGACACCCAACGGCCGGCCGTGGTCTACCGCCGGAGGGGCTATGACTACGGGGTCATCGCGCTCGACCTGAACGGCACCGGCTGATCATGAGCAGATGACCCGAACGGGCCACGAGATCGGGGCCGACCATGACCATTTCTGCCCATCCCCCTGCGTGGTCGTGACATGCTAGGCGCGTGTCTCTCCCCCCAGGCGCTGGTACGGAGCCGATCCGGGTCATCATCGTCGACGACCAGGAGCTGTTCCGGCGCGGGCTGACGATGCTCATGGACGCCGAGCCCGGCCTCGACGTGGTGGGGGAGGCGGGTGACGGACAGACCGGGATCGAGCTCGCGAGCCGTGTCGCCCCGGATGTCGTGCTGCTCGACGTACGGATGCCGAAGATCTCCGGCATCGAGGCCTGTGTGGCGATCAAGGAGGCCGTGCCGGCCGCCAAGATCCTGATGCTCACGGTCTCCGACGAGGAGTCCGACCTGTACGAGGCCGTCAAGAGCGGAGCCAACGGCTACCTGCTCAAGGACTCCTCGATCGAGGAGGTCGCGCAGGCGGTCCGCGTCGTGGCCGACGGCCAGTCGCTGATCAGCCCGTCGATGGCGGTCAAGCTGATCGACGAGTTCAAGCAGATGTCCCAGCCCGACCGCGGCCCGGTCTCGACGTTCCGGCTCACCGAGCGCGAGCTCGAGGTGCTCCGCCTGGTGGCGCAGGGGCTGAACAACAAGGACATCGCCAAGAAGCTCTTCATCAGCGAGAACACCGTGAAGAACCACGTGCGCAACCTGCTGGAGAAGCTGCAGCTCCACTCCCGCATGGAGGCCGTGCTGTACGCCGTGCGGGAGAAGATCGTCGAGCTCCCGTAGGCGCTCCTACTTCCGCTTCACGACCTCGAACGTCGCCATCATGCCGTCGTCCTCGTGGTCGAGCATGTGGCAGTGGATCATGAACTTCCCGGTGTAGTCGGTGAACCTCGCGGCGACCACGACGGTCTCGCCGGGATCCAGGCGCCAGGTGTCCTCGTAGCCCCGCTCCCACGGGGGCGGTGCGTGGCCGTCGCGCTCCAGCGTCCGCCAGAGCTCCTCGTGCAGGTGCACGTAGTGGGTGAAGGGGCTGGTGTTGACCAGCTTCCAACGCTCGGTCGACCCGAGCACCACCTTGTGGTCGACCCGCTTCGGGTCGAAGCGCTTGCCGTTGATCGACCAGTAGGAGCCGTGGCGGTCCTTGCTGAGCCCGAACCTCCAGACCTTGGCGGTCTTCCTCGGGACCTTGAAGTGCTGGATGGTGGCCAGCTCGAACGGGACCCTGGCCTTCGGGGCGGCCTTCCCGTGCACCCGGAACTGCATGAGCGCGGCTTCACGGCTGCCGGTGCCCTTCGTCGAGCCGTCGGTGCGCGGGATCGAGGACAGCAGCACCTTCGTGCTGGCCAGCCCGCGGAAGTCGACGACGACGTCGGCCCGCTGCGCGGGACCGAGCAGGATGTCCGGCCTCAGCACCGGGTGGGGCAGCAACCCGGACCCGGTGCCGATCTGGGTGAACGGCCTGCCGTCGGAGAGTGCGAAGTCGTAGCTGGAGAACAGCGACGAGTTCAGGATCTGCAGCCGGTACAGCCCGGGCCGCACCTTCTTGTACGGCGCGAACCGCCCGTTGACCAGCACCTGCTGCCCGACGGTCTCCATGCCGGGTGCGGCCGCCCTCGCCATCCCCGACATCGACGGGTCGTTGGCCATCTGCCGAGCCATCCGCCGGAACGGGTTGCGGAGCCGGTTGTGCTTGCGGAAGCTGCGGTCGGTGATCGCCAGCGGGATGTCGTACCTCCCCTTCGGCAGCCCCAGCCGGTCCTCGCGCGGGTCGGTGGTCAGGAACATCCCCTGCAGCCCGAACCAGTTGTTCCGCGCCGTCTTGTCCATCCGGTGGTCGTGGTAGAAGCGCAGCGCCGCCGGCAGCGGCGTACCGGCGTCGCGGAGCGGGTAGTCGTAGGTGCGCTTCTTGCCGTGCCGGATCAGGTACGCCGCGGGCTGGCCGTCGTACTTCGACCTCTGATGTCCGGCGTGCTCGTGGATGGTGACCGCGCCGTCCTTGCGCGGGAGCTTGTTGACGAAGGTGACCTGCGTGTCCTGGCCGGTGCGACGCACGATCGTCGGCCCGGGGAAGGAGCCGCCGAACGTCAGCATCGGGGTCCGGGGTCCGTGGGGGAGGACCCGCACCTTGGCCTTCCGCATCACGATCGTGATGTGCTTGCCGTGCAGCCGCGGAGGCTGGACGAGCGGCTGCTGGAACTTCGGGACGTTGGTGATCTGGCCGTCCGGCGGGCCGTCGATGACCAGCGTCCCCTTCATCTGGCCGTGGAACTTGCAGACGTAGGTGTAGGTGCCGCCGCCGAGCGTCGAGATCGGCACGCTCTTGGTGGCGCCGGGCTTGACCACCACATCGAACAGCGGCTTGCCGTTGGGGCCGATCGCGTTCGAGGTGATGCTGTGGGTGAACGTCGCGTCATCGTTGACGATGATCAGGGTTCCGCCCTTGGCAACGGTGGTGATCTTCGGGCTGAACCCCTGCCTGATGCCGACGATGTGGATGGTCGCCGCGCTCGGCGCGGTCGTCTTCGCGGTCGCGCTGTCGGCCGCTGCCTCGAGGGCGGCACCGGAGCGGCCCTGGCCCATCAGCACGACCGCGGTGCCGGCCAGTGCCAGCGCCGCCGTGGTCGCCGTGACCCGACCGATCAGACGACTCCCCCACACGTCCCCCCTGTGCATCCTGGAATTCTGTGGGGAGCCGGACCGGTGGGCCAGCCGATTTGGCCCTGGCGGCCGAAAATCATCCTTGCGGACGACACCTCGTCCGTCCGGCGTACGAGGTCTGTCCCCGGCTCCCGCTAGGTTCGCGTCCGTGCGTTCCCCGACCCTGCACTCGGCCACCCGCGCGTCGCTCTCGCGGGCCCAGGCGCGTCGCGTCGCGCTGGCGGCCCAGGGCTTTCTCGACCCTCGACACACCCCGCCGACGATGCGAACGCTCGCGCGCACCCTGGACCGCACCGGTGTGCTCCAGGTCGACTCCGTGAACGTGCTGCAGCGGGCCCACTACATGCCGCTCTACGCACGCATGGGTCCCTACGACGTCGACCTCGTACGCCGCGCGTCTGAGGGCCGGCCACGCCGGATGGTGGAGTACTGGGCCCACGTCCAGGCGTTCATGCCGGTCGACCTGTGGCCGGTGATGCGGCACCGGATGGCGCGCTACCGCGACGGCCGCCACAAGTGGTGGGGCAGCGTCATCACCGAGGAGCTCACCGACAGCCTGCTCGCGGAGATCGCCGATCGCGGAGCATCGACCGCCCGCGACCTCGACGACGGCCTGCCGCGGAAGAAGGTGGACTGGGGGTGGAACTGGTCGACCAGCCGACGCGCCCTCGACTACATGTTCATGGTGGGCGACGTCGCGATCGCGGGTCGCAACAGCCAGTTCGAGATCCGCTACGACCTCCCCGAGCGGGTCATCCCCCGCGAGCACCTCGAGAGGCCGGCGCCCACCGAGGCCGAGGCGAACAAGGAGCTGATTCGCCGGGCCGCCCGCTCACACGGCGTCGCCACCGCGCGCGACCTGGCCGACTACTACCGGATGCGGCTCCAGCCCAAGGCCGGCCTGCACGCGGCCCAGGACGCGATCAACGAGCTCGTCGAGGAGGGCGAGCTGCTGCCGGTCACGGTCGAGGGCGTCAGGCGCCAGGCGTACCTCCACCGCGACGCCCGCGTTCCCCGTCGCGTCGGGGCCCGCACCCTGCTGAGCCCGTTCGACCCCGTGGTGTGGGAGCGCGAGCGCACCGAGGCGCTGTTCGACTTCTTCTACCGGATCGAGATCTACACCCCGGTCGAGAAACGCATCCACGGCTACTACGTCCTGCCGTTCCTGCTCGGCGACCAGATCGTCGGCCGGGTCGACCTCAAGGCCGATCGGAAGACCGGGCTCCTGCTGGTCAAGGGCGCGTACGCCGAGCCCGGCGCGCCCGCCGAGACCGCGGAGGAGCTGGCGGTCGAGCTCGAGCGGCTCGCCGACTGGCTGGGCCTGCACACGGTGGTCGTCGAGCCGCGGGGCGACCTGGCTCCGGCGCTCTCCTCGCTGGTCGCCTGACGCCCCGGCGAGGAATCGGCCGGGTTCGGCCCGCTGGGTAGAGTTGACGCGTTCATCCGACGCACACGAATCGGGGAGTCACCCGTGCCTGCCATCATCGACAAGCTGCTCCGCATCGGCGAGGGCAAGATCCTGCGCCAGCTGGACGCGGTCTCTCGAGCGGTCAACGCCATCGAGGACGACTTCGTCGCGATGAGCGACGCCGACCTGCAGGCGCAGACCGCCGAGTTCAAGGAGCGGCTCGCGGCGGGCGAGACCCTCGACGACCTGATGCCCGAGGCGTTCGCGACCGTGCGCGAGGCGGCCAAGCGGGTGATCGGTCAGCGGCACTACGACGTGCAGATCATGGGCGGCGCGGCGCTCCACCTCGGCAACATCGCGGAGATGAAGACCGGTGAGGGCAAGACCCTGGTCGCGACCCTGCCGTCGTACCTCAACGCGCTGGCCGGCAACGGCGTGCACATCGTCACCGTCAACGACTACCTCGCGAAGTACCACGCGGAGTGGATGGGCCGCATCCACCACTTCCTCGGCCTCTCGACCGGCGTGATCCTGCCGTCGATGAAGCCCGACGAGCGCCGCGAGGCCTACAACTGCGACGTCACCTACGGCACCAACAACGAGCTCGGCTTCGACTATCTGCGCGACAACATGGCCAGCTCGCTGGAGGAGTGCGTGCAGCGCGGCCACGCATTCGCGATCGTTGACGAGGTCGACTCGATCCTGATCGACGAGGCGCGCACGCCGCTGATCATCAGCGGTCCGACCCAGGACGAGGTGCGCTGGTACGACGAGTTCGCCAAGGTCTCCCGCGGCCTGGTCAAGGACGTCGACTACGAGGTCGACGAGAAGAAGCGCACGATCTCGGTGCTCGAGCCCGGCATCACCAAGGTCGAGGACCACCTCGGGATCGAGAACCTCTACGAGTCGGCGAACACCCCGCTGATCTCCTTCCTGAACAACTCGATCAAGGCCAAGGAGCTGTTCCGCAACGACAAGGAGTACGTCGTCATGGACGGCGAGGTCCTGATCGTCGACGAGCACACCGGCCGGATGCTGGCCGGCCGCCGCTACAACGACGGCTTGCACCAGGCGATCGAAGCCAAGGAGGGGGTCGAGGTCCGTGAGGAGTACCAGACCCTCGCCACGGTGACGCTGCAGAACTACTTCCGCCTCTATGAGAAGCTCTCCGGGATGACCGGCACGGCGATGACCGAGGCCAGCGAGTTCGACAAGATCTACAAGCTCGGGGTCGTCCCGATCCCGACCAACCTCCCCATGGTGCGTGCCGACCAGCCCGACCTCGTCTACCGCACCGAGGAGGCGAAGTACGACGCGGTGGTGGACGACATCGCCGACCGGTTCGGCAAGGGCCAGCCCGTGCTGGTGGGCACCGTGTCGGTCGAGAAGTCCGAGCACCTGTCGAAGAAGCTGCGCCAGCGCGGCATCC
>NZ_DASXQG010000026.1:0-9195 GCF_036493135.1 Nocardioides sp.
GGTGCGCGACCGGGTCAAGGGTGAGGTCGCCGACGATCACCGACGGCTGGTCGGGATCGGTGCGGCTCCGGCGATAGAGAGCCCGCAGGCGCGACAACAGCTCCTCGAGCTCATAGGGCTTCTTGAGGTAGTCGTCGGCACCGCCTTCCAGTCCGGCGACGAGGTCCTGGGTCGTGCTGCGGGCGGTGAGCATCAGCACCGGCGTGTTGATGCCGAGGGACCGCATCCGACGGCACACCGTCAGGCCGTCCATCGTCGGCAGCATCCAGTCCAGAAGGAGGACGTCGACCGGCTGCGCGTTGAGCGCATCGGCGTCGGTGGCCGCATGGAACGCGTCACCGCCGTCGTGGTGGAGTACGACGGTCCACCCTGCTTCGGTCAGGGACTGCTCGAGGACTTCGGCGAGCCGGGCGTCGTCCTCGGCGACAAGGACTCGCATCGGAGCACCTTTCCGTGCCGACTGGGGCCGTCCTCTGGTTGCTGGAGGCTCAGCGCGGAGGCTGTGATCGTAGCCGGGCCCGCCGGGACGCCCTCGGGCCGAGAACCCACCCGCCGTGTCAGGCCCGCCAAGGGTAGCCGTAGCGGTGGAGGAGCGGCCACGTACTGGTCGTCACCAGCATTCGGTCGCGACGGCTCATGGCCGTCTTCCACTCCTCGTCGACCCGGATGCGCACCGAGCCGACCGTGAACCGGCTCGGGTTGCCGGCGACGATGTGGTTGGGCCGCAGTCGCACGGTGCCGGCGTCCTCGAAGGGCGGCCGACCGGGCACGCCCATCATCGAGAGCAACTCGTCCATCGACTCGACCGGCTGGGCGCAGAAGTCCTCGTACCGCAGCCGCTTCCAGTGGTCGGGCGACACGTGACGATGCACCGCCTCGGTGCCGAGGGCGTTGGCGACCCAGCGTCGTACCGTCGCGGGCAGCTTGCGAGTACCCATCGTGCGGGTCTCCTCGCCGACCGAGAAGGACTTGGCGCGCCGCCACGAGTGGGCCACGGCCCGAGGATCGCGGAGCATGTGCAGCACGTAGTGGTCGATGCCCGGGACCTGCGCCATCACGGCCGCATCCAGTGGTCGCTTGGAGGTGTCGATGACGACGCCGGCGCCACTCGCCTCCGCGAAGCTGCGCACGACCAGGCCGGTCACGTGGCGGACCAGGCGCAGGGCCGGGTCTTCATCGCCTCCCCCAGCGCCGCGCAGCACTCGCAGGCGGTGCCGCGTCTCGTCGAGCCGCTGCTGTGCGGCGACGATCGACTGCACGGTCGGCAGTACGCCGTCCGGGCCGGGCGTCGAGAGGCAGGCCTCGATCACCTTCGACCACACCGGGCACGTGGCCGGCTTCTCGCCGCATCCGCACGGTCGCCCGTCGAGAACCCCACGCTCCCAAAGCCAACGGATCTCGCCCGCGCTGGCACACCCCGGCACCTCGCCGAGGATGCTGGCGAGCACCGTGGTGCCACTGCGCCCAGCGCCCACCACGGACAAGACAGTGACCGGTCTGGTCGATGCTGCCACTCCGCCCCCTCGAAGTACGGACCGAGAGGTCCGTGCGCCGGCTTGTCGGCGGAGGCTAACCACGGAACATGAACTGACGATGAAGGCCCGAGGACGCCTATCGGGCGGCGGCGGCGCTCCGTGCGGCCGTGCCGTCCCGGGCTGCTCCCGCATCGACACGTCCTCACTCGGGGGCGAGCAGTTCGTGGACAACCGGTTCACTCGACGAGTGCGCCGACGAACCCCGGAGGCACCGCCGTGGGGTTGGATGTCTTCCGTGACCGATCGCCCAGCCGACGTCGTCGTGATCGGAGCCGGGGTCATCGGCTCCTCGATCGCCTTCGAGCTGTCCCGCGACGGACATCGGGTCGTGGTCGTCGACAAGGCCGGCGGCGTCGGGCACGGCTCGACCAGTGCCTCCAGCGCGATCGTCCGCTTCAACTACTCCACGTGGGCCGGCGTGGCGCTTGCCTGGGAGTCCCTGCATGCCTGGCGCGACTGGCAGGGTCACCTCGGTGGGCGAGGAGGAGCCGTGCCGGCGACCTTCCGGCGTACGGGGATGCTGGTCGTGCCCGCCGACTCGGCGCGCTTCGCACAGACCACCGGGCTCTTCGATCGCGCGGGGGTGTCCTGGGAGCGCTGGACCGCCGACGACATCTCCCGCCGCGCCCCGGCACTCGATCCCGGCGCCTTCGGCCCACCCCGACCGGTCGACTCGGACGAGTTCCTCGCACCGGCGCACGGCGAGGTCGACGGGCTCTGGACACCGGAGGCCGGGTACGTCGACGACCCGCAGCTCGCTGCCGCGAACCTCGCTACTGCGGCCGAGGCGCACGGTGCCCGCTACCTCCTTCGGCGGACGGTCACCGCGCTGAGCCGCGAGGAGCCCGGTTGGCGCGTGGGGACCCCCGATGGTGATCTCGTGGCCGAGGTGGTCGTGAACGCCGCGGGGCCGTGGTCGGGCCGCATCAACGCCCTCGCCGGGGTCGAGGTCGACTTCCGCGTCTCGACACGGCCGATGCGGCAGGAGGTGCACCAGGTCGCGGCACCCAGGGAGTACGCCGGTGACGCGGCCGTCGCGCTCGCCGACGTCGATCTCGGGACCTACCTCCGTCCGGCCGGCGACGGCCATCTGCTCGTGGGCGGGATCGAGCCCGAGTGCGACCCGCTGGAGTGGGTCGACGACCCGGACGCGGTCGACCCCCGTCCGACGGCGGCCGGCTTCCGGACCCAGGTCACGCGTGCCGCACGCCGGATGCCCGACCTGCGGGTGCCGAGCCGGCCCAGCGGCGTCGTCGGCGTGTACGACGTCGCCGACGACTGGACGCCCATCTACGACCGCACCGGCGCACCCGGCTACTTCGTCGCGATCGGCACGAGTGGTAACCAGTTCAAGAACGCGCCCCTCGTGGGCCGGCTGATGGCCACCCTCATCGCCGCGGTGCGCGACGGGCACGACCACGACCGTGACCCCGTGCAGCTGCGCCTCCCACGCACGGGACACACGATCGACCTGGGCACGTTCTCGCGCTTGCGTACCGCTTCGGGCGACTCACCGAGCAGCGTGCTGGGCTGACGCCCGAGCTCACAGCTGCAGGATCGCGGCGGCGACGAGGTAGGCGCCGGACACCGTCTCCGGGTCGTGTAGATCCCCGGGGCTCTCCAACACCGCCCGGGAGCGTGACCGCACCGCTGCGCCGGGATCGCCCGCACAGAGGTCGATGCACAGACCGGCGACCACGGCACTCGCGTCGTGATCGTCAAGACCGTCCAGGGCGAGGCCGTTGTGGAGCAGGGTCGCCGCCTCGAGGAACACCTCACGCGCCAGCTCCAGGTCCACCTCGGGCCGTTCCCGGGCCACTGCCTCGGCCGTCGCCAGGAGCTGGTCGAACGGTGGGTCAACGGCGCTCGTCATGGCGCGAGCGTCTCAGCGCGCCCGCGCCCCGGCAAACGAATTCGGGCTCGTCGCCGACGAGGAGCGGAAGCGCCTGGAACGCGACCTGCACCACGGCGCCCAGCAGCGGCTGGTCTCGATCGGCCTCGCGTTCCGGCACGCACAGCACGAGCTCGCCGGGCCATCCCGACCGGGCGCGCCGGACGGCGCCGTCGTGGATGGCGGGTGCGGCCATCCGCCCTTGCCGGTCGGATCAGGAGGTGATCCGAGACGACGCCAAGAACGCGGTCAAGGTGTCGAGCATTGCGCCTGGCGCCTGCTCGGCGACCCAGTGGCCGGCGCCCGGGATGACCGCGGTCTGCACGCCTGGGGCGGCGGGACGCATCCCGTCGGCGACGTGCTCGGCCCAGCTGTTCACTCCGCCGATCCCGAGCACCGGGATGGTCAGCTTGCTCTTCTGGCGTTCCACGTTCTGGCCCAGGTGGGTGTCCCAGGCGCGGTAGAGCCCGAAGCTGGCTCTCAGGGTGTCCCGGTCGCGGGTGTACAGGCGGACGTAATAGTTGATGGCGTACTCCGGCAGTGTCGCGCCACCGCCTTGGATGGAGTACTCGTAGCGGAAGTAGGCGTCCGCGTTGCTCTTGACCATGTCGACGATCAGCTCGTCGTTGACCCGGTTGAACGGGAGGCGCCAGAGCTTGTTGTTCAAGAACTCGGGGACGAACATCGGCGGGGGTGGCGGCTGTGTGGGGTCCGGCTGCACTCCGGGCGGGCCCGGAACCTCGGCCACGGCGAGGCTGGTGACCCGGTCACGATGGTCGGCGGCCAGCGCGTAGGAGATCACCATCCCGGTGTCGTGCCCAACAACCCCGAAACGCTCGTGGCCGAGCTGGGTCATCAGGGCGGCGAGGTCCCTGGCGAGGGTGGCCGAGTCGTACCCGCCGGCGGCCTTGTCGGTCAGACCGATGCCGAGCTGGTCGACGCCATGCCGGCTGTCCCGGCGGGCCGGCCGGGGCGGCGCCGTGCTCCGCTACCTAGGCGAGCCGGTGGCGATCCAGTCGCCGAGGTGACGGACGACGGGGGCGGTGAGCTGGTGGCCGCCGGGCTGACGTTGCGCGAGGGTGGTGGCGCCGGACTCGGACAGCAGGTAGTCCCAGGTCCGGTCGAGCAGCTCGCGGGGGATGACGTTGTCGTCCTCGCCCTGGGCCACGAACACGGGCAGGTTGGCCAGCCGTCCGGGGCCCGTGGCGAGGCCGGCGTCGAAGGGGAGGGTGCCGTAGAGGATGGCCGCGCCGGCGTACCGCGTGGGGTCGTCGAGCACCAGACCACCCGCAAAGGCGGCGCCGCCGCTGAACCCGACGAGGATGACCGGCCGTTCCGCCGGGGCGGCCTCGTCCAGCCAGGTGCGGAACCAGTCCATGGTGGCGCGCAGGGAGCCGGCGACCGGGCGTCCGATGCCGCGGTTGGCGAACCAGGCGTAGCCACCACCCTCCGCGATCGGGGCCCGGACCGCGGCGTACTCCGGTCCGGCCGGCAGGTGCGCGGCCACGTCGAGGATCTCGCGCTCCGTCGATCCGCGGCCGTGCAGCAGCACGACGAGCGGCGCCTCCGAGTCGCGACGACGGGCGGCGGGAACGTGTCCGTGGTCATGAGACGTGCACCGGAACGAGCTCGGCAGCGGTGCCGACCCCGGCCCACCGGCGTACCTCTTCGGGGAGGTCGAGCCGGTCGACGGGGGCGGCGTTCTCGTAGTCGCCCCAGTAGGCCTTGGGCAGCATCCACATCACCTCGAACTCGTTTCCGTCCGGGTCCTTGCCGTAGACGCTCTTGGTCGCACCGTGGCTGGACTCGCCGGTGAAGGCGTCGAGGTCGGCCAGCGTGAGCCGCGCCTGCTCGAGCTCCTCGATCGTGTCCACCTGCCAAGCGAGGTGGTAGAGGCCCAGGGCGCCGCGCGGACGCGGTGACTGCGCGCCGACTCCGAAGAGGCCGAGGTCGTGGTGGTTGCCCGATCGGGGCAGCCGCAGGAACGCGGCGTTCGCGCGAGGCTCCCGCGCCATGACCGTCATGCCGAACGCCTCGGAGTAGAACGAGACGCTCCGCTCCAGGTCGGCCACGAAGAGCACGGCGTGGTTGAGACGGACGGCGTTGACGGTCATGGTGCGCTTCCTTTCTTGGGATGTGATGTGGAGAGGGTCAGGCGACGACGCCGAAGCCGCCGGTCCAGGAGACCTTCTCGTTGGCGGCCAGGGTGAGCTGCAGGAAGCCGACGGCCTCGAGCTCGCGGGCCCGCTTCAGGGAGCCGGCGTCGATCGCGTTGAGCCCGCCGGAGGTCACGATGCCCGCCAGGGTGGACTTGGCGTCCGTGTCGTCGCCGGCGATCAGCACCGTAGTGCTCATCGGGCCGACGGTGCCGGCGGCCAGGGTGCCCGCGAAGGTGGTGTTGAACGCCTTCAGCACGCGTGAGCTGGGCAGCGCGGCGGCGATCTCGGCCGCCGACGAGCTGTCGGCGGGCACGACGAGGGAGTCGAAAGTCTCGAAGTTCAGCGGGTTGGTGATGTCGACGACGATCTTGCCGGCGAGCTGCTCACCACGCTGGGCGATGACGTTGCTGACCGCCGGGTAGGGGACGGCGAGGACGACGATGTCGCCGGTCACCGCGGTGTCGACGTCGTTCTCACCGAGCTGCTGAACGCTGTGCCCGCCCTTGGCTGCGATGGAGGCGATGGCCTGGCCCATGTTGCCGGTGCCGAGGATGGAGAGGTTCGTCATGGGGTGCTCCTAGATGAGTGATTTGGTTGTCGTTTCAACTAACACTCTACACGTTTTAGTTGTTCCGTCAACTAAAGGCTAGGCTGTGTGCATGGAACCTGAATGGCTGAGCTCGGACGAGCGGGCGGCGTGGCTGCGACTGGTGGCGGTCGTCGAGCTGCTCCCCGGCGTGCTCGACGCCCAGTTGCGTTCAGAGTCGGCGCTGACGCACTTCGAGTACTTCGTCCTCGCGATGTTGTCGGAGGCGCCGGAGCGCACGCTGCGGATGACGTCCCTGGCCCAGCGCTCCAACGCCACGCTGCCACGGCTCTCGCACGTCGTACGACGCCTCGAGGATCGGGGGCTGGTGGAGCGTCACCCATGCCCCGAGGACGGTCGCGCCACCAACGCCAGGCTCACCCAGGCGGGCTGGGACGCCGTTGTCGCCGCCGCTCCCGGACACGTCAACACCGTGCGCCGCAACGTCCTGGACGCGCTCACGCCCCGACAGCTGGAGCAGCTGCGCGGCATCGGAGATGCACTGCTGGAGCGACTCGATCCGAACGGACGCATGACCGGGTTGTACGACCCCGACAGCAAGTAGCGGGTCCCGGACTGCCCGGTCACCCACTCCGCGAGCTTCGCGCCGATCACCCGGTCTCCACGTGCACGGTGCGTCCTCACCGCACTGATCCGTTTCGGTCACACTGACGGGAACGACTCGTGAGAGGTTGGTGAGGCACCGGTGTGGGTGGCCGAGGCGCCCAGTGTGGGCGTTGTCGGCATGGGAGGTATCAAGCGCCCTTCGACGACGTGTGCGCAGATCGGCTACTCGGTTCACGTTGACTATTGGGGCCGTGGGTTGGGGACGCAGATCGCTTGTTGGCTCACAGGTCTCTCTTTTGCTGACTCTGCTGTGGAACGGGTGCAGGGGACCTGCGACCCGCGCAACGTTGCTTCGGGGTCTGTGCTGCGGCGGGTTGTGGGTTCGCCTTCGAGGGCACCTTGCGGCATTCGGTTCGACTGCGCGACGGATGGCGAGATTCCGAGGCCGATGGGCTGCTCTGAGTCAGCGCGCGCGTCGGTAGTGCATCGCGACCGCGCCGTTGTGGAGCGGTTTCGCCGAGAGCAGATCGAGCCGTCGCGTGCTGGGCAGCCCGCTCTGGTAGAGGGTCGGGCCGTGGCCGGCGATCCTGGGGTGGACGAGGAACTGGTACTCGTCGATCAGATCCAGCCGATCCAGCTCGGTCGCGAGCTTGCCGCTACCGAGGAGAACGCCGGCCGGGGTCACGTCCTTGAGCTCTTTCACGCCCGTGTGCAAGTCGCCGGTGATGTGATGGCTGTTGGTCCACGAGAAGTCCGTTCGCGTCGACGACACGACGTACTTCGGCTTGGCCTCCAGCTTGACCGCCCACTCTCGTATCGCCGGCGGCGCCTCCTCGTCGCCGCGGGCGACTGCCGGCCAGTAGCTCTCCATCATCTCGTAGGTGACGCGGCCCCACAGCATCGCGCCGCCCTCGTCCATGAGGCGGGTGAAGAAGGCGTGTGTCTCGTCGTCAGCGATTCCCTCTTGGTGGTCGACGCAGCCGTCCAGGGTGACGTTGATGCTGAAGGTCAAGAGTCCCATCCGGCGAGCGTAGAGCCATGCAATCGCATCGTTCGCGGATGTCTGGCGTCTGCGATCGGCTCCTCCTCCGCGGCAACTGCTGCCTACGCGGTCGGCAACAGCCATGTCCACTGAGCCCCCCTCGGCACGGTGTTCGTGGGGAAGAGCGCGTCCGCCGCTCACGGTGAGCGTGCGAACGGGCGGGCCGAGCCCGAGGGTCTGGCTCAGACGCGGCGTTGGGACCCTGTGAGAAGGCGGCGGTGGGCGCGACGTACGACGGAACGGGACCCCGTCGTGGACTACTCCTCGGTCAGGAGAGCGGTCCTGCTTCGATGCGGCTGCCGGGCGACGAGACCCGGGCAGAGAGCGGCGGCGCGGACGTGCACGCGAAGCCGGTGGCCGCGACCCAGATGAGGAAGAGACCCGCTCCCAGGGTGTAGTTCATGGTTCCTCCGGCGGCCGCGAAGCCGTGCCTTCCGGTGATGGTCAGGGTCTCGACCGCCTGCTCGATCGCGAAGGCGATGCTCAGGTAGCCGTACCAACGCGGGAAGATGCGGATCCTGAGCGCGGCCATCGCCACGGGGACGGCCATCAGCAGGTCGGCGACGGTGAGGGTGGGTGTGAAGTAGGCGGCGATGCCGGCCAGGACTGTGAGCGTGTCCGGCGGCGTGGTCCCGGCATGGGCGGAGAGGCCGGCGTCGAACCACAGCTCGATCGTAGTCGCCGCCATGAAGCTAGCGACTCCCAGCAGGAACACGTCGCGCCCGATGCCGGCCAGCCGCTCCCGCACGGTGGACATCAGGACCGCGAGGGGAAGGAGCGAGACTGCGATGAGCCACACCACGGTTCGGATGGAGTCGGACTCGCCGCGGTAGTAGTTGCTGACGCCCATGGGTGTGGAGTCGATGGCTGGTGGCGCCGGCGCGATGACGAGCCCACCGATCACCAGGATGCAGTACGTCGCGGCGACGGCGGCGGGCCAGTGACGCCAGCGGGAACTCATTCCTCCCCACTTCCCGGCGGTGTGAGGGCACCGGCCTGGAGCATGGATCGCAGATCGTCACGCACCGCCCAGTGCTCGACCACTTTGCCGTCCCTGAGCCGGAAGCGGTGTGCCTGGGCGAAGTCGACGGTCCGGCCGGTGGGAGGTAGCGGGCCACGGCCGGTGGGAGTGCCGGTTGAGCGAATCCAGGCGACCGCCTGGTCTCCATCGGCGAGGAGGTGCTCGATCGTGACGTGCAGGTCCGGCAGGTTGGCGCGCAGCCAGGTCACGGTGACGGCGATCTCGTCCGGACCGAAGAGCCTCCCTTCGATCGGCCACTGGGAGGTGTCGAACGGCGCCGGCGCGTGGTTGCGACAGTCCTCGCGTGGATCTCGTCGTACGCCCCGACCTGACCGGTGTTGAATGCTGCAAACCATTGCTCGACGACTGCCTTGGCAGACTCCCTCATGACTTG
>NZ_DASXQG010000027.1:0-60371 GCF_036493135.1 Nocardioides sp.
CCAGGTCGATCACCGTCTGCCGGATGGTCGCACCGTCGGCCAGTGCCTGCTTGGCGATCTTGGCGGCCGCCTCGTAGCCGACGTACTTGTTGAGTGGGGTGACGATGCTCGGCGAGGACTCGGCGTAGGCACGGAGCCGCCCCCGGTCGGCGGTGATCTCGTCGACGCAGTCGGCGAGCAGGCGCGAGGCGTTGGTGAGCAGCCCCATCGACTCCAGCAGGTTGCGGGCGATCACCGGCAGCATCACGTTCAGCTCGAAGCTGCCGGAGGCCCCCGCGAAGGTGATGGCGGCGTCGTTGCCGATGACCTGGGCGCACACCTGGAGGGTCGCCTCGGGGATCACCGGGTTGACCTTGCCGGGCATGATGCTCGACCCCGGCTGGAGGTCCTTCAGGTGGATCTCGGCCAGGCCCGCGGTCGGGCCGCTGCCCATCCAGCGCAGGTCGTTGCAGATCTTCACCAGGCCCACCGCGTAGGTCTTGAGCGCACCGCTGAGCTCGACCAGGGAGTCCTGGGTGCCCTGTGCCTCGAAGTGGTTGCGGGCCTCGGTGAACGACTCGCCGGTGTCGTCGTCGAGATGGCCGATGGTCTGCTCGGCGAACGCCGGTGGGGTGTTGATGCCGGTGCCGACGGCGGTGCCGCCGAGGGGCAGCTCGCGGGCTCGAGGGAGGGCCGCGGCCAGCCGCTCGCGGGCGTACGCCGCGGTGGCGGCGTACCCGCCGAGCTCCTGCCCGAGGGTGACCGGGGTGGCGTCCATGAGATGGGTGCGGCCGGACTTCACCGCGTCGGCGTACTCCTCCGCCTTGCGGGTGAGCGAGTCAGCCAGGGCGGCCATCGCCCCGTCGAGCGGCCCGGCGGCCAGCACGGCTGCCACGTGGATCGCGCTGGGGAACGTGTCGTTGGACGACTGGCTGGCATTGACGACGTCGTTCGGGTGGCAGTCGACGCCAGCGATCGTGGTGAGTGAGGAGATCACCTCGTTGACGTTCATGTTGGTGCTCGTGCCGGACCCGGTCTGGAAGACGTCGATCGGGAAGTGCTCGTCGTGGCGGCCGTCGACGATCTCGGCGGCCGCGGCGACGATCGCGTCTCGCTGCTCGGCGGTGATCACGTCGAGGTCGGCGTTCGTGCGGGCCGCGGCGGCCTTGATCCGCGCGAGTGCGTGGATCAGCGCCGGTGGGAGCGGGCGGCCGCTGATCGGGAAGTTCTGCACCGCCCGCTGGGTCTGTGCCCGCCACAGCGCGTCGACGGGCACCTCGACGTCGCCCATGGAGTCGTGCTCGGTGCGGAAGTCGCCGCTCATGCGCTCGAGGCTACGCGGCGCGAGTCGGCCGGGTCGTGGTCAGGTCCGACGCGCGGCGTAGAGCCAATAGTGATCGTCACGCTCCTGGAGGCGTACGGCGTGGTCGCGTTCCTCGACGTCGCTGAACACCGAGCGCAGCGTCTCGAGCAGGCGTGGCGCGCGAGCGGCCGACCACACGACCAGTGCGCCACCCGGGCCGAGCCGGGCGTGGACGGTGCGCAGGAACGGCTCCTCGTAGATCGCGCGGTTGGCGTCGTGGACGAGCTGGTCGGGGCCGTTGTCGACGTCGAGCAGCACCACGTCGTACGTCGCGTCGCCGGCCTCGGTGACCGCACGGGCGATGTCGGCGACCACGACCCGCGCCCGGCTGTCGGCGAGCAGACGGCGCCCGTGGGGGATCGTGCCGTCGCGCATCCAGTCGACCAGCACCGGCTCGATCTCGACGACGTCGACGTGCTCGACCCGGCTGTCGCCGAGAACCCGGTCGAGGGTAAAGCCCAGGCCGAGGCCGCCCACCAGCACTCGGCGCGGATCGGCGACGGCGTCGAGCGCGGCATCGGCGAGGGCGCGCTCGGAGGCATGCTCGGCGGTGTCCATCACGAACGTGCCGTTGGCCCGCAGCTCGAGTACCGTCGGCCCTCCGCCGTCGGGTCGTCGCTCGCGCAGCACGAGCTCACCGCGTTCGGAGACACAGCGGGCTACCTCGACGTACTCCACGGCTCTACCGTAGGCACCTGACGACCGGCTCGGCGCGGGGAGTTGGCGCACCCATCTAAAGTGGAGCAATAAGGTCGACAAAGCAGGCGCCGGGTGGTGCCGGAGACGTGAGACAAGGGGGAGGCCCGCATGCAGGACGACCGACCGACGCCCCGTGTGGTCGTGATCGGCGCCGGGGCCTCCGGCAGTCTCACGGCGCTCCACCTCGCCCGAGCCGCGCGTCGCCGCGGCACGAGTCTCGACGTGGTCCTGGTCGACCCCGCCGCCCACCGCGCCCGCGGCACGGCGTTCGGGACGACCGACCCGCAGCATCTCCTGAACGTCGCGGCCGGCGGTATGAGCGCTCTGCCCGAGGACCCCGGGCACTTCGTCGCCTGGCGTGCGCGCCAACACCCCGAGCTGATGACCGAGCCGGGCGTGTTCGCGCCACGGGTCGACTGGGGCCGCTACCTCGACGAGACCGTGGCCCAGGCGTTCGCGGGTCGGGACCCGGTGGGGCTGCGCCACCTGCGCGTGCGTGCCACCGGGATCCGTCGCGACGACTCCGGGGTCGTCGTCACCACCGACGACGGCCACGTGGTCGTCGGCGACGCGGTGGTCCTCGCCACCGGCGAGAAGCCGCCGGGCTTCGCCTGGGCCCCCGAGGCGCTGCAGCGCTCGGCGTTCTTCGTCCCCGACCCGTGGGCGCCCGGCGCCGTCGACGTCGTACGTCGTGACGCGGCGGGACCGCCCGACGTGCTGCTGATCGGCACCGGCCTGACGATGGTCGACGTCGTGCTCTCGCTGACGGGGCCGTCGCAGCGACCGGACCGGCATCTCCACGCGGTCTCGCGGCACGGCGAGCTGCCGAAGCGGCACTCGGACGAGCTCCAGCTCGCCGCCATCCCTGAGATCGACGACTGGGGCGTCAGCCTGGAGGACTACCGCACCCGCGCGGCCGAGCACATCGCCGGGGTCCAGCGCGCGACCGGCGACTGGCGTCCGGCGGTCGACGGGTTGCGGACCGTGGTGCAGGCGCTGTGGCAGCGGCTCGATGAGTCAGATCGCACGGCGTTCCTGCGCGACGACGCCAGCACCTGGGGACGTCTGCGCCATCGGATGCCTCCCGGCTCGGCCGACGTGATCACCGCGCTCGAGGCCTCGGGGACCCTGACCCGTAGTTCCGGCGAGGTTGCCGCCGCCGAGCCGCTCACCGGCGGCGGCCTGCGGGTGACGCTCACCGACGGCAGCGTCCACGACGTCGGGTGGGTGGTGAACTGCACCGGCACCAGCATCGTCGTGCGCCCGGGCGGTGACCCGCTGGCGGACGACCTGCTGACCCCGCGGGCCGGCGTCTCGCTCGGTCGCCTGAGCACTGCCGGGCTCGGGCTCCAGACGGAGGGCGGGCGGCTCGTCGACTCGGTCGGCTCCACCGGAGCGCCGATCTGGACGCTCGGGTCGGTGCGGCGCGGAGAGCTGTACGAGTCGACCGCCATCCCGGAGATCCGCACCCAGGCGGCGCAGATCGCGACCGCGGTGATCGAGGAGATCGCCCCGGAGCCCCGGCGCCTCGCCGACGGCAGACTCGTCGGCGGTCATCACCCCGTCGCCAGGCCGCGCGACCCGCTCGGGCTGCCGCTGTCGACCACGGCCGAGGCTGCCGCGGCGTACAACGCCGGGCTCGAGCGCCTGATGCGGCTGCAGTCGGGGGCCGACGAGAAGCTGCTCGAGGCGGTGGCGCTGGACCCCGACTTCTCCGTGGCGCATGCCGCGCTGGCGATGCTCGGTCACGAGGGCGGGTCGTCGGTCGACGTACGTGCGTCGTTGGAGTCGGCGCGGCAGTCGGCCCGCAGCCGCGCCGACGACCGCGAGCGCAGCCTGGTCGACGTGGTCGGCCGTCGCGTCGAGGACGTCCGCAACTCCGGCGCGACCGCGCTGATGAACCACATCGCTCAGCACCCACGCGACGTGCTCGCGGTCTCGGCCGCGGTGCCCACGATCGCGTTCTCGGGCGTCACCGACATCCAGCAGGAGGCGTGGGAGCTGGTCGAGGGCCTGGCGCCGGCGTACGGCGACCACTGGTGGTACATCTCGCTGCTCGCCTTCACCCGGCAGGACCAGTCGCGCTTCGATGACGCCGGACTGCTCGCCGAGACGGCGCTGGAGTGCGAGCCGACGTCCGGGCACGCCGTACACGCGCAGACGCACGTGATGTACGAGACCGGCCGCCACGACGCCGGCCGCGCCTGGCTCGACCACTGGGTCGCGGAGAGCGGCCGTGCCGCGAGCCACCGCGCGCACTTCTCGTGGCACGCGGCGCTCCACGAGCTGGCCATCGGCGACACCGAGGCCGTGCGCCAGCGCTACTACACCCAGCTCGCGCCCCCGACCGTGACGGGCGTGCGCGCACTGATCGACTCCGCGTCGCTGCTCTGGCGCTGGGTGGTGACGACGTCCGGATGGGACGCCGCCGCAGGCACCGCGGCCTTCACCGGCGAGGCCGCACCGCCGCCGGTCGAGTGCGTGCTCGACGCGGTCGGACCCGCGCTGGTCGACCACCCGGAGACGCCGTTCGTCGCCCTGCACGCGGCCCTGGCGCTGGCGGCCGCGGGCGACCTGCCGCGCCTGGCCGCCCTCCGCACACACTGCCAGGGCAGCTCGGAGCCGGCGGTCCGCACCACCGTCGCGTCGGTGTGCGAGGCGCTCCTGGCGGCCGGCGAACATCGGTGGGGCGAGGCCGCCCGGGTGCTGGCCGACGTGCTGCCCGGCCTGCCCCGCGTGGGCGGATCGGCCGCGCAGCGGGAGATCGTCGAGGAGACGTTGCTGTACTGCCTGGTCAGCGACGGCCAGGCCGAACGAGCCCTGGCCCTGCTCGACGGCCGTCTCGACCGACGTTCGTCACCACTCGACCAGCGGCGCCGCGATTCCGTCGGTTCCCGCAACGTCATACGTTCTGGTCGCTAGAACGACCAGTTCGTATGACGTCCTGAGGTGGTTGTCCACAGCTCTCTCGATCCCGGTGGCCGAGGCCGTCGAGGCGGTCGACACTCGGCGCATGCCCGTCTCACGATCGACGCTCGCCGTCACTCGCCTTGACCAGCTGGCCGAGCAGCAAGCGGGCGTCGTGTCCCGGCTCCAGGCATATGGGTTGGGGGTGACCCGTTCGCAGATCCGGGCGAACGTCCGTGCTCGACGCTGGCGGCGGGTCGGGAGCCAGTCGATCGGGCTCAGGACGGGACCGGTCTCGATCGCGGCGAAGCAGTGGGCGGCGGTGTTCGAGGCGGGTCCGCGAGCACAGCTGGACGGTGCCTCGGCCTTGATCGCCGCCGGTCTCGTGGGGTACCGGACGGACCGCGTGCGGGTATCGGTACCTCGCGGTGCTCGCGTACGTCGGGCTCGCGGCCTCGACATCCGGCAGACGCGACGTTGGGACGCCGGCGACCTGGTGACCACGGGAGTTCCTCGGACGGTGAGCCCGGTAGCCGCCGTGCGAGGTGCCCTCTGGGCCAGGACCGACCGACAGGCGGCGCTCCTGCTCACCATGAGCGTCCAGCAGGGCCTGACCACTCCCCAGGACCTCGGGCTGGCGGCGTTGCGCATCAAGCGCGACCGCCGCCGTCGCCTTCTGCCCGAGGTGATCCTGGACCTGGCTGGTGGCGTGCGCTCCCTGGGTGAGCTGGACTTCGCTCGCGAGTGTCGGCGACGCGGTCTGCCCGAACCCACGAGGCAGGTGGTCCGACGCGGACGAGACGGTCGGTACTACCTCGACGTGGCCTGGGAGGCGTGGGGCGTCGCCGTGGAGATCGACGGCATCCACCACTCCTGGGCCGTCCATGTGGTCGGCGACGCGCTGCGGCAGAACGACGTCGCCCTCCAGGACATGCTGGTGCTCCGGCTACCCCTGCTGGGCTTCCGGGTCGCTCGCGACTCGTTCTTCGCTCAGATCGAGGAGGCGCTGATCTCGCGCGGCTGCCCGATGCTCGGCCGTCCCGCCTGATCCCCCACAACGTCATACGTTCTGGTCGTTCTAGCGACCAGAACGTATGACGTTGTAGGCGGCTACTCGGCGGAGCGGACCCGGATCCCCGATAACGGCACCGTGACGGCGCCGGAGGGGTCGGTGAAGAAGTCGTTGCCCTTGTCATCGACGACGATGAACGCCGGGAAGTCCTCGACCTCGATCCTCCAGACGGCCTCCATGCCGAGCTCGGGGTACTCCAGCACCTCCACCGACTTGATGCAGTCCTGGGCGAGCCGGGCGGCCGGCCCGCCGATCGAGCCGAGGTAGAAGCCGCCATGGGTGGCACAGGCCTCGGTCACCGCCTTGGAGCGATTGCCCTTCGCGAGCATCACCATCGACCCACCCGCGGCCTGGAACTGCTCGACATACGAGTCCATCCGGCCGGCCGTCGTCGGACCGAAGGAGCCGGAGGCATAGCCCTCTGGCGTCTTGGCAGGGCCGGCGTAGTAGACCGCGTGGTCGCGGAAGTACGCCGGCATCTCCTCGCCCGCGTCGAGCCGTTCCTTGATCTTGGCGTGTGCGATGTCGCGGGCGACCACCAGCGGCCCGCTCAGTGACAGCCGCGTCCTCACGGGGTGCTGGGAGAGCTCGGCGAGGACCTCGACCATCGGCCGGTTCAGGTCGATGCGTACGACGTCGGCGTCGTCCGAGGGCTGCGTGGACGAGGTGGCGGGCAGGTACTTCGCCGGGTCCGTCTCCAGCTGCTCGAGGAACACTCCCTCGGGGGTGATCTTGCCGAGCGCCTGCCGGTCGGCCGAGCACGAGACCGCGATCGCCACCGGACACGAGGCACCGTGCCGGGGGAGTCGGACGACGCGGACGTCGTGACAGAAATACTTGCCGCCGAACTGCGCGCCGATACCGAAACCTTGAGTGAGCTTGAAGACCTCTTCCTCCAGGTCGAGGTCGCGAAACCCGTGTGCAGACTGGGATCCCGAGGTCGGCAGGTGGTCGAGGTAGTGGGCCGAAGCGTACTTCGCCGTCTTCAGCGCGAACTCCGCCGACGTGCCGCCGATCACCACCGCGAGGTGGTACGGCGGGCATGCGGCCGTCCCGAGCGACCGGATCTTCTCGTCGAGGAACGTGAGCATCCGCGTCGGGTTCAGGACCGCCTTCGTCTCCTGGTAGAGGAAGGACTTGTTCGCCGAACCGCCACCCTTGGCCATGAACAGGAACCTGTACTCCGGCAGCCCGTCGTGATCGGGCGCCGAGTAGAGCTCGATCTGCGCCGGCAGGTTGGTGCCGGTGTTCGTCTCCTCCCACATCGTCAGCGGCGCGAGCTGGGAGTAGCGCAGGTTGAGCTCGGTGTACGCGTCGTACACGCCCTGGCTGATCGCCTCGCCGTCGTCGACCCCGGTCAGCACGCCCTCGGACTTCTTGCCCATCACGATCGCCGTTCCGGTGTCCTGGCACATCGGCAGCACACCGCCCGCGGAGATGTTGACGTTCTTCAGCAGGTCGAGCGCCACGAACCGGTCGTTCCCGCTGGACTCGGGGTCATCGATGATCCTCCGCAGCTGGGTCAGGTGGGCAGGGCGCAGGTAGTGCGCGATGTCGTGCATCGCCTCGGCGGTGAGCCGCCGGATGGCCTCGGGGGAGACCCGGAGGAACGTCCGGCCGCCGGCCTCGAACGTGGACACCCCGTCGGTCGTCACCAGCCGGTACGGCGTGTCGTCCGGGCCGATCGGGAGCAGGTCGGAGTAGGAGAACTCGGGACCCCTGGACTCGGGAGAGGAGGGAGCAGCACTCACGGCTGCACGATAGTCGTCCTTCGGCGGCTCGAGATCGTCGACCGACGTCCGTGCCACACTGCGTCCGTGACGACGGCTCCACGCAAGGGGACACGCGTCCGTCCGGCTCCGACGTTGGAGGAGGTGGCGGCTCGCGCGGGCGTCTCGCGTGCCACGGCCAGCCGCGTGCTGCGTGGCGACGCGAAGGTCAGCGACCACGCCCGGGACGCCGTGCACGCGGCCGCCCAGGCGATCTCGTACGTGCCCAACCTGGCCGCCCGCACCCTGGTCACCGGGCGAAGCGACTCGATCGCCTTCCTCGTCGAGGAGACCGAGGAGCGGATGTTCGCCGACCCGTTCTTCCTCGGCATGCTGCGCAGTGCCCAGGAAGCCGTCGCTGTCGCGGGACTGCAGCTGGTGTTCACCGTGGTGAACAGGGCCGAGGACCGGCAGCGCTTCCTGGCCTACGCCGCCGGCGGGCACGTCGACGGGGTGTTGCTGCTCTCGCTGCACGGTCGGGACCGGCTCCCGCAACGGCTCGAGGCCCTGGGCGTGCCCACCGTGCTCAGCGGGCGGCCCCTCAGCGGGCGTCGTCGTCTCTGGTACGTCGACGCGGACAACGTCGCGGGTGGCCGGCTCGCGACGAACCATCTCCTCGAGTCCGGTCGCAGGCACGTCGCGACCGTGACCGGCCCGCTCGACATGTGCGCCGGGCAGGATCGGCTGGCCGGGTACCGATCAGCCGTCGAGGCGGCGGGCCGCGACCTCGACGAGAGCCTGGTGTCGATCGGGGACTTCACGCAGGCAGGCGGGCACGCGGCCACACTGGCCCTGCTGGAGCGTCGCCCCGACGTCGACGCGATCTTCGCGGCTTCCGACCTCGCGGCGTTCGGGGTGGTTCGTGCCCTGCGCGAGACCGGCCGCCGCGTCGGAGACGACGTGACCGTGATCGGCTTCGACGACATCCCCGAGGCCGCCGAACAGTCGCCGGCCCTCACCACGGTGCGCCAGCCGATCCCGGCCCTGGGCACGACGATGACCCGGCTGCTGCTCGACCGCATCGAGGGACGTGACGACCTGCCGCGCCGGACGGTGCTGCCTGTCCAGCTCGTCCTGCGCCAGACGGCGTGAGCAACCGGTTGCGTGGAGCGGTTGCCGAAACTGGTCCTTGACAGCAGGACGCCGCCCCATCATCCTGAGCCACATCGCTTGTGAGAGCGCTCTCACAGATCCGGCAGGCGGATCTGGACGAGGTCATCGAGGAGGATCCCCCATGCTCCGAAGCACCACCCGCCGCCGAGGCGCGGCACTGCTCGCGGTCGCCGCGCTCGGGGCATTCGTCCTCGCCGGTTGCGGCAGCTCCGACTCGTCGGCCACGTCGGCCGACCCGGCGGACGCCGGTCCCTGCGGGACCACCGCAGACACGACGCTCACCGTCGGTCTGTTCGGCACCTTCGGCTTCAAGGAGGCGGGTCTGTGGGACGCCTACCACAAGCTCTGCCCCAACATCACGATCAAGGAGGACGTCGTCGAGCAGTCGGCCGACTACTGGACGCGCCTCAAGACGCGCCTCGCGTCGAGCAGCGGTCTCGACGACGTCCAGGCGATCGAGATCGGCTTCGTCGCCGACGTCGTGCAGAACCACGCGGACCAGTTCGTCAACTGGAACAGCGTGCCCAACGCCGCCGCGGACAAGGCGGAGTTCTACCCCTGGAAGTGGCAGCTGGCCTCGACCAGCGACGGCAGCTCGACCGTCGGACTGGGCACGGACATCGGCCCGGAGGCCATCTGCTACCGACGTGACCTGCTGAAGCAGGCCGGCCTCCCGTCCGACCCCAGTACCCTCGCCCAGAAGTGGAGCACGTGGGACGACTTCATCGCCTTCGGCAAGCAGTACGAGGCGTCGTCGACCAAGCCCTCCGGTTCGCACTTCGTCGACAGCGCCGCGAGCATCTTCTCCACGGCGGTCTACCAGGGCGACGAGGCGTACGCCAACGCCGACGGACAGCCCGATGTCGAGAACAGTGACGGGGTGAAGAACGCCTGGAGCTACGCCAGCCAGGCCGCGCAGGACGGCATCACCGCCGGGCTGCAGCAGTTCACGCCGGCCTGGAACAAGGCCTTCTCGAGCGGCGCGTTCGCGGCACTGGCCTGCCCGACGTGGATGATGGGCTACATCCAGGGCCAGGCGGGCGACGCCTACGCCGGCAAGTGGGACATCGCGCCGGTGCTGCCCGGAGGCGCGACCAACTGGGGCGGCTCGTGGCTCGGTGTCCCGACCCACGCGGCGAACAAGGACGCGGCGATCGCGCTGGTCGAGTGGCTGTCTGCCAAGGACCAGCAGGTGACGATGTGGAAGGACGGCGGCCACTTCCCGTCGAACTCCGACGCGGCCGCGGCTCCGGCGGTGAGCACCGCCAAGAGCGCGTACTTCAGCAACGCACCGGTGGGCCAGATCTTCGGTGACATCTCGAGCCAGATGAAGATCCCGCCGATCGGGCTGTACGACACGCAGATCCAGCAGGCGTTGACCACACAGCTGACCAACGTCGAGACCAAGGGCACGTCGCCCGACGACGCCTTCCAGGCGGCTCTCGACGCCATCGCGCAGGTCACCGGCTGACCGACACCGGCCGCCGACCCCCACCTGCGCCGGGTCGGCGGCCGGGCCTCGTTCCCACAGATGACCGCCGATCTGCCGTAGGAAAGGTGTCATGACCGCCTTGCCGCAGACCCGGGTCGCTCCTCAGGCGACCCGGCCGACCCGGCCGACCGTGCGCAGCCGGGGCCACCTGCCCGGACGCCGGATCGCCTACGTCTACGTGTTGCCGTTCTTCCTCGTCTTCGCGGCGTTCAGCGTCTACCCGTGGGTGGCGACGGCGTGGGTGTCGCTGCACGACACGAGGCTCTCGACGTACCACCAGTCAAGCTGGATCGGCCTCGAGAACTACCGCAACCTCTTCACCAACAAGTTCTTCTGGAACGCCTTCCGCAACACCATCACCATCGGGATCATCTCGACGGTCCCCCAGCTGTGCATGGCGTTGGGCATCGCCCACCTGCTGAACTACCGGCTCCGCGGGCGGACGTTCTTCCGGATCGCGCTCCTGATGCCCTACGCGACCAGCCTCGCCGCCGCGACCGTGATCTTCGCCGAGCTCTTCGACCCCAACCTCGGTCTGGTCAACTGGAGCCTGCACGCGCTCCATCTGCCGACCGTCGACTGGCAGGGCTCGAAGTGGCCGTCGCAGATCGCGGTGTCCTCGATCGTCATCTGGCGCTGGACCGGTTACAACGCGCTGATCTACCTCGCCGGCATGCAGGCGATCGGGTCCGAGCTCTACGAGGCGGCCGCGATGGACGGCGCCAGCCGATGGGGGCAGTTCCGCCACGTCACGCTGCCCGGGCTGCGGCCCACGATCCTGTTCACGATCGTGGTGTCCACCATCGGTGCCGCTCAGCTGTTCGGGGAGCCGCTGCTCTACCACAACGGGCTGCCGGACGGCGGCACGCAGAATCAGTACCAGACGCTCGGCCTGCTGATGTACCAGCAGGGCTGGGCCAACGACCGGCTCGGGCTCGCGTCGGCCACGGCCTGGACGATGTTCCTGATCATCGTGCTCGCGGTCGGCGTCAACCTGCTCCTGGCGCGACGCCGCGAGCGGCGCGACGTCGGGCGCTCACGACGTACGCCGTTGCTGGCCGGCGTGCCGGAGGTGACGGCCCGGTGAACGGCGTGCTCAAGGGCAGCTGGGTGACCTACACGCTGGTCACGTTGATCACGCTGGTGTCGGTCTTCCCGCTCTACTACACGATCGTGATGGCGTCCCACACCAATGCCGAGATGGCTGCGTCGACGCCGCCGGTCCTCCCCACCATGTCGATCTTCGACAACATGAAGAAGGCGCTGGAGCTCGCGCCGCTCAACCAGGGCCTGATCAACTCGTTGATCGTCTCCGGCGCCATCACCGCGGGCACCGTCGCCCTGTGCACGCTGGCCGGGTTCGCGTTCGCCAAGCTGCGGTTCCGCGGCTCCAACCTGCTGCTCGCGATCTGCGTGGCGACCATGATGGTGCCGCTGCAGATGGGGGTGATCCCGCTGTACATGCTGATGGCGCGTCTCGGCCTGGCCGGACACCTCCCGGCGGTGATCCTGCCCAGCCTCTGCACCGCGTTCGGGGTGTTCTTCATGCGGCAGTACATCTCCAGCGCGGTCCCGGACGAGCTGATCGAGGCGGCCTACATGGACGGCGCCGGCCCGCTGCGGGTGTTCTGGTCCGTCGTGGTGCCGGCCACGCGACCCGCCATGGCGGTGCTCGGGATGCTCACCTTCCTGACGGCGTGGAACGACTTCTTCTGGCCGATCATCGCCCTCAGCACCCAGAACCCCACGGTGCAGGTCTCCTTCCAGAGCCTCGCGACGGGCTACGCGCCACAGCAGTCCATCATCATGGCCGGCACCCTCTACGGGACGGTCCCGGTCCTGGTCGTCTTCGCCCTCCTGGGCAGGCAGATCGTCGGCGGCATCATGCAAGGAGCGGTGAAGGGATGAGTCGAACCCCGGTCTCGGAGTATCCGTTCCCTGACGATTTCGTGTGGGGCGTGGCCTCCTCGTCGTACCAGATCGAAGGGGCGGTGGACGAAGGTGGACGCGGCCCGAGCATCTGGGACACGTTCAGCCACACGCCCGGCGCGGTGGACAACGGCGACACCGGAGACGTGGCGTGCGACCACTACCACCGGTGGCCGGACGACCTCGCGCTGATGGCGGAGATCGGCGTGACCTCCTACCGGTTCTCGATGGCCTGGTCCCGCGTGATGCCGGACGGTCGCACGGTGAACCAGGAGGGGCTCGACTTCTACCGCCGGCTCGTCGACGGGCTGCTCGCGCGCGGCATCCGGCCGCTGATGACGCTCTACCACTGGGACCTGCCCGCGAGCCTCGACGTCGGGAGCTCCGGCGGCTGGCTCTCCCGCGAGGTCCCGGACCGCTTCGTCGACTACGCCGTGCTCGTGGGCAAGGAGCTGGGGGACCGGGTGCCGGCGATCACCACCGTCAACGAACCCTGGTGCTCGGCGTACCTGGGCTACGCCACCGGCGAGCACGCGCCCGGGCGGACGGAGAACGCCCTCGCCTACCGCGCCGCACACCACCTCAACCTCGCGCACGGACGCGCCGTCACGGCTCTGCGCGGAGTCCTGCCTCAGGGCGCGGACGTCTCCGTCTCGCTCAACCTGCACCAGGTGGAGCCGGCCTCGGACCGACCGGAGGACCTGGCGGCGGCCACGCACGCGGACCTGATCGCGAACCGGATCTTCCTGGACCCGATGTTCCGCGGCGGGTACTCCGACGAGCTGCGGGCCACGACGGAGGGGCTCACGGACTGGGGCTTCGTCCGGCCAGGGGACGAGGCCGAGATCGGCGTCGGGCTGGACTCGCTGGGGGTGAACTTCTACAACCCGAGCCGGGTCCGCGGTGGAGCGCGCGAGCAGAGCCGGCCGTTCCCCGGCAGCGACCGGGCCTTCTACGTCGACATCCCGGGCCCGCGGAGCGTGATGGACTGGCCGATCGTGCCGTCGGCCCTGACCGACCTCCTGCTACGTGTGCAGCGCGACGTGGGGCTGCCCGTCAGCGTCACCGAGAACGGGCTCGGGGGCCGCGACGTCGTTGAGGAAGGAGCGGTGCACGACGACGACCGCATCGCCTACCTGCGCGACCACCTCGCGGCGGTCCTGGAGGCACGCCGGGGCGGCGCCGACGTGCGTGGCTACTACGTCTGGACGCTGTTGGACAACTTCGAGTGGGCGTGGGGCTACGACAAGCGCTTCGGACTGGTGCACGTGGACTTCACCGACCAGCGCCGGACGCTCAAGGACTCGGCTCGCTGGTACGCCGGCGTGATCGAGCGCAACGCGCTGTGAGGTAGCAGCGGGTGCCGGTCAGCGACCGAGCTGAGGATCGCTCGCGCTGGCCCGGCCGTTCTCGAAGTGCCCGGCCAGTCCACGTTTGAAGTGCGGATGGCCACGCAGCGTCACGAGCACGTCGTACCACCCGTGGGTGTCGTTGATCGCGATCCGCACCTTCTTCCTGCCGCGTGCGCCCACGCGCACGGTCCGGTCCGGGCCGTAGGCGTCCGCGACGTGCACGTGGAGCGGGTGGTCGGACCGACCGTGGAACGTCAGCACGAGGTGGTGGCCCTCACGGCGGCCCCGGACCTGGAGCAGCGGCTGCTCCGTGGACCCGGCGAACCGCCGGAAGAACCCGTTGGGGCCGTGGAAGCTGACGTCGAAGCGGCCGTGGGCCTCCAGCACGGGCTTCAGCGTCTTCCCCCGTCCGAGGGTGTAGCTGAACGGCGCTCCCTTCACGTCCCGCGAACGGGCCTGCAGGTGAGCTCCCCGCCTCCCGTCGTTGGCGAGCGTGAAGGCGAGACCCTGCCGGGTGCTCCGCAGGTCGACCTTGAGGTGGTAGTCGAGCGGGCGCGCCGGCCTGGTGCCGGGCTCCTGGCGGGGCACTCGCTGCTTCGCCGGCGGGTGGACCCCGGGCTCGCTCGGGCGGCGTCCGGTGTCGGCCGGCTCGGACGGCGCGGTTGGCAGGGTCGGCGCCGGGCTGCCCGAGCGGGAGAAGTCGAACGCCGAGGTGAGGTCGCCGCACACGGTCCGGCGCCATGGGGTGATGTTCGGCTCGCGCACTCCGAAGCGCCGCTCCATGAACCGGATGATCGAGGTGTGGTCGAAGGTCTCCGAGCAGACCCAGCCGCCGGTGCTCCAGGGGGAGATCACCGTCATCGGGACCCGGATGCCGAGGCCGTACGGTCCGTGGCTGCCTTCGTTGCCGGTGTACAGCTCATTCGCGAGTGACACCGTCGAGGCGCCGTTCAACCTGCCCACGTTGGGGTACGGCGGGATCTTGTGGTCGAAGAAGCCGTCGTTCTCGTCGTACGTCAGGAACAGCACGGTCTTCGACCAGACGTCCGGGTCGCTGGTCAACGCCTGCAGGACCTGGGAGATGTACCAGGCGCCGTACTCGGTGGGCCAGTTCGGGTGCTCGCTGAACGCCTCGGGCGCCACGATCCAGGAGATCTGCGGTAAGTGCCCGCTCTGGACGTCGTCTGTCAGCTGGTCGAAGTATGTGCCCGACGTCTGCACGTCGGTGCCGGTGCGGGCCTTCCGGTACAACGCGCTGGTGGGCTTGGCGCGCTGGTAGTCGTGGAAGTACAGCAGGGAGTTGTCGCCGTAGTTGCCGATGTCGGGATGGAAGAAGTCGAGTCCCCAGTTGTGTGCGCGGTCGAGACCGTTGCCGGTGTCCTGGTAGATCTTCCAGTCGACCCCGGCCTCCTGGAGCCGCTGCGGGTAGGTCTTCCAGTCGTAGCCCGCCTCGGCGTTGCTGATCACCGGGCCGCGCCCCTTGCCGTCGTTGCCGGCCCAGCCGGTCCACATGTAGTAGCGGTTGGGGTCGGTCGGGCCGAGCATGCTGCAGTGATAGGCGTCGCACACCGTGAAGGCGTCGGCCAAGGCGTAGTGGAAGGGGATGTCCTTGCGACGCAGGTGAGCCATCGTCACGGGGGTTCCCTTGGCCGGCACCCAGCGGTCGTGGTTCCCGTGTGCGAAGGCGTCGTGCTGTGTCTCCCAGCCGTGATCGAGGTCCTGCAGGAAGGCCAGGCCGAGATTGTCGAGGTCGGGCCGGAAGGGCAGCACCTCGTTGTTCAGGTGCTTCCCCGAGGGTTGTCGCCAGACCGACCTGCCGTTGCGCAGCATCGCGGGGTGCGGGTCGCCGTACCCCCGGACGCCGCGCATCGTCCCGAAGTAGTGGTCGAAGGAACGGTTCTCCTGCATCAGCACGACGATGTGCTCGACGTCGCGGAGCGAGCCGGTGCGGCGGTACGCCGGGATCGACGCGGCCTGGGCGATGGAGGACGAGAGCACGGTCATCGCCGCGCTTCCGCCGGCGAGCTGGAGGAACCGACGACGATCGACCTCAGGCATGAGGCGCTCCTTGGCTGAGAACGGAACGGGACGGGCAGGGCCGGAGGCATGATCTTCGCAAACCGACCGTAGTCTCGACCACCATGAGCTCGTACGCGTTGCTCGTGTCGCCGTCCGCGAACCGGGTCTACGCCCGCGCCGCTGCCGCGCTCACCGTCGCCGAGCTCGGTGTTCTGGCGGAGACCGTGCTCGAGGGACGGCTCGGCGAGGCGGCTCCGGAGGTGGTGGCCGGCGTCGAGTATGTGACGTTCGACGGCGACCTCGACACCGAGGGGCTGGCACGCGTCGCCAACGTCTCCACCGCGTTCGCGCTGTTCGAGAGGACCGCCGACGACGCCTTCCGGCCGGTGTCGCTCGAGCGGCTCGACTGCCTCGACGACGACCTGCTCTCGATCCTGAAGTACCCCGGAAAGACCAACGAGCTGTTCACCAAGCTCCTGCTCAATGTCACCGTGCTGGCCTCCGGCAGCGCCCCCCGCATGCTGACCGACCGGCTGCGCGTGCTCGACCCGCTCTGCGGCCGCGGCACGACGCTGAACCAGGTGCTGACGTACGGCTGGCACGCGGCCGGCGTCGACATCGACAGCGCCGACTTCGACACGTACGCCGCCTTCCTGCCGCGGTGGTTGAAGGAGAAGCGGCTCAAGCACACCGCGACGACCGCCAAGCTCCGGCGCGACGGCCGGACCCTGGGTCGGCGGCTCGACGTCGAGCTCGCGACCAGCAAGCGGGCCTGGGCGGACGGCGACACGATCACCTTGTCGACGGCGCTGGCGGACACCCGTGAGGCGGCGGAGGTGTTCAAGGCCGCGAGCTTCGACGCGCTCGTCACCGACGCGCCGTACGGCGTGCAGCACGGCAGTCGGTCGGCCGGCGGCCTCCGGCGGCGGCCCCTGGAACTCCTCGGTGAGGCCCTGCCCGGCTGGTCCCGGCTGCTGCGACCCGGGGGAGCGGTGGGCATCGCGATCAACGTCCGCACCTGCCCGCGAGACGAGGCGTTCGCGCTGCTCCGCGACACCGGTCTGGAGCCCCGCGACACCGCGGCGTACGGCGGCTTCGAGCACCGGGTCGACCAGGCGATCCTCCGTGACCTCGTCGTCGCTGTGAAGGCGGTTTAGGGTGACTCCATGGAAGCGCAGGACCCCTCACGCCTGAGAATCTCGGACTCCGACCGGCACAAGGTGGCCGAGGTGCTCCGTGAGGCTGCCGGCGACGGGCGCATCGACCTCGAGGAGCTGGACCAGCGGCTCGAGGCGACGTACGCCGCGCGCACCTACGGTGACCTGGTCCCGATCACGCTCGACCTCCCGATCGAGAAGGCGGAAAACCTGCCGGTGCAGCCTGCGGCGATCCCGTCGCCGGTCGTCCCGGGTGGTCCCACCGAGGAGAGGCACCTGGCGATCCTGAGCGGCCTCGAGCGCAAGGGCGTGTGGACCGTCCCGGCGCACCTGACGGTGACCTGCTTCATGGGCGGCGCCGACCTCGACCTGCGGCGGGCGCAGTTCGCCGCGCGCGAGGTCGTGCTCACGGTCAACGCGGTGATGGGCGGTGCCGACATCAAGGTCAACCCGCACACCCACGTGATCATGGAGGGCACCGGGATCATGGGCGCGTTCAGCGGCCCGTCCGACAAGACCGCACCCGAGCTGGACCAGAACAGCCCGATCGTCCGCGTCCGCGGGTTCGCCCTGATGGGCGGCGTGGACGTGTCACGCCGCCCCGCCCCTGGTGGGGGCTCGTCAGAGCGTCGGCTCAGGTCTCGGTAGCAGCTTCCTGCTCGCCCGGAGTGGCGATCGCGTTCTGCTGGTCGGCAACCTCGGCGGTCGACGTGTCCGACGGGATCGTGCCGGCCGCCGACTCGTCGACGGTGAGGTTGTCGCCCGTGACCGGGTCGAACAGGTGGATCTTGGAGCTGTCGACCCAGATCTCGGCCTCGTCTCCCTCCTTGACCCGGCTCGAGCTGTCCAGGGAGATCACCAGCTGGGTGTGCAGAGCCTCGCCGTCCAGATCGCGCTCGAGCTCGAGCAGCTGCTGCTGCACCTCCGCCGGCGCCTCGAACGGGCTGTAGGCGAAGGCCTGGTTGCCCAGCCACTCCACGACGTCGACCTTCGTCTTGAACGTCGACCCGGGAGTCGCCTTGCCGGGCTCCATCACCGCGCTGTCCTCGAAGTGCTCGGGACGGATGCCCGCGATCAACAGCCCCTTTCCCTGCGCCCGCTTCGCCCTGTCCTCGGGGATCTTCACCGTGCCGAACGGCATCTTCACCGAGCTGCCCTCCACCGTCGCCGGCAGGAAGTTCATCGGCGGGCTGCCGATGAAGCCCGCCACGAACAGATTGACCGGGTTGGTGTAGAGCTCCCGTGGGGTGGCCAGCTGTTGCAGGATTCCCCGCTTGAGCACCGCCACCCGGTCACCCAGGGTCATCGCCTCGGTCTGGTCGTGAGTGACGTAGACCGTGGTGATTCCGAGCCGGCGCTGCAGGCGCGCGATCTCGGTGCGCATCTGGCCGCGCAGCTTGGCGTCGAGGTTGGACAGCGGCTCGTCGAACAGGAACGCCTGGGCGTCCCGCACGATCGCCCGCCCCATCGCGACGCGCTGCCGCTGGCCCCCGGAGAGGTTGCCGGGCTTGCGCTCGAGGTGCTCGTCGAGCTCGAGGGTCTTGGAGGCATCCCGGACCTTCTTGTCGACCTCCTCGTTGCTCGCACCGGCCAGCCGCAGCGGGAACGCGATGTTCTCGTAGACGGTGAGGTGGGGGTAGAGCGCGTAGTTCTGGAACACCATGGCCAGGTTGCGGTCGCGAGGAGCCAGGTCGTTGACCCGCTTCCCGCCGATCACCATGTCGCCGGACGTGATGTCCTCCAGCCCGACGATCATCCGTAGCAGCGTCGACTTCCCGCATCCCGACGGACCGACGAGGATCATGAACTCCCCGTCCTCCACGTCTATGGAGATGTCGTTCACGGCCGGGAAGCCGTCGCCGTACTGCTTGACGATGTTCTTCATCTCGATGGCAGCCATTGGATCAACCCTTCACTGCGCCGGACGTCAGGCCGGCGACGATTCTGCGCTGGAACAACAGGACAATGATGATCACCGGGATCGTGACGATCACCGAGGCGGTGGCGAGCTGGACGTACGGCGGGTTGAACGGGTCCGGCCCCACGAAGTACGCCATCTGCGCCGGCACCGTCCGCGACTTCGTGGTCGACGTCAACGAGATGGCGAGCACGAACTCGTTCCAGGCGAAGAAGAACGTCAGGATCGCCGCGGTGAACACGCCGGGTGCCGCCAGCGGGACGATCACCTTGCGGAACGCCTGCCACGAGGTGGCACCGTCGACCTGCGCCGCCTGCTCCATCTCCCACGGGATCTCGCGGAAGAACGCCGAGAGCACCCAGATCGCCAGCGGCAAGGTGAACGTCATGTAGGGGATGATCAGGCCCGGCCAGGTGTTGAACAGGTGGAACGTGCGCCACATGTCGAACAGCGGCCCGACCAGCGACACGACGGGGAACATCGCGATCGCGAGGGCCAGCGAGAGCACCAGTCGCTTGCCCCGGAACTCCAGGCGAGCGATGGCGTACGCCGCCAGGGTCGCGATCATCACGGCAAGGATCGTGGCAACGATCGAGATGCCGAACGAGTTGCGCAGCGCCGCCAGGAAGTCGTGCGACGCGGTCTTGTCGGCGGTCATGCCGAGCAGGATCTTGTAGTTCTCCCACGTGGCGTCCTTCGGGAGGAACTGTGGACTCCCCGTCGTGGTCTCTGCCAGCGACTTGAACGACAACGAGATGATCCACGCGATCGGCAGGAGGCACCAGACCAGGATCACGATGAACCCGAGCCAGGTGCCGACACTGGTCCTGCGCTTCATCAGCCCTCACCCCTTGCCTGGGCCAGGTCGACCCGGAAGAACTTCACAATCAGATACGCGAGTATCAGTACGGTCAGGAACAGCAGCACCGAGAGCGCCGACCCCATCCCGAGCTGGAACTGCTCGATCGCTTGTCGGTAGGTGAGGAACGACGAGGACTCGGTGTTCTGCGCCCCCTTGGTCATGATGAAGATGTTGTCGAAGATCCGGAACGCGTCGAGCGCCCGGAACAGCACCGCCACCATGATCGCGGCCCGCATGTTCGGCAGGATCACCTTGAACAGCCGCTGGCTCGCCGTGGCGCCGTCCACCTTGGCCGCCTCGAGCATGTCCTCGGAGATCTGCGAGAGGCCGGCGAGCAGCAGCAGCGACATGAACGGCGTGGTCTTCCAGATCTCGCTGACCATGATCGCGAACATGGCGTGCCAGTGGTCGCCGTACCAGTTGGTCGTCGCCGAGATGCCCGGCAGCCAGTCGAACCAGGCGTTCACCCAGCCGTTGTTGATGGAGAAGGTGAACTGCCAGGCGAAGGCGGAGACCACCGTGATGATGCCGTAGGGGATCAGGATCGCGGTGCGCATCGCGCCGCGGGCGAAGATGATCCGGTGCATCACCATCGCGAAGGCGAAGCCGATGACCAGCTCCACGGCCACCGTGACCACCATGATGATCACGGTGTTGAGGGTGTCCTTCCAGAACAGTGAGTCGGACAGGATCGTGACGTAGTTGCCGAGGCCGACGAAGCCCTTGTCGTCGGGCGTCGTCAGGCGGTATCGGAACAGCGACAGGTACAGGGCCTGCAGCATGGGGTACGCCGTCACCAGCACCATCAGGATCAGGGCAGGTGCGACGAGCTTCTGGCCGAGCCGGTTCTCCGCGACCGATCGGTCGCTGTGTCCCGGCGGGGCGGCCTTGGTGGCCTCTCTGGGAATCGTCGTGGCGGTCACAGCAGTTTCTTTCCGGTCAGGACGTCCTGGATGAACGTCGCGGACTTCTCCGGCGTCGAGGAGTTGACGCTGGCGGGTGGGTGCCAGGTGCTCTGGATGGCGCCGGAGATGTCACTCCAGTACGGCGTAACGGTGCGCGGGGCGGCGCTGTTCACGCTGTCCTCGAACAGCGTGATCAGCGCTGCCGGGAACAGCTTTTGGATCTGCGGGTCCTGGTAGCCGGCCGGGCTGGCCGGCATGTTGCCGGTCATCGCCCCGTTGGTGGCTTGCTGCTTCGGCTCCACCAGGCACGCGGCGGCCTGGTTGGCCTCGTCGATGTGCTTGGAGTAGGTGCTGACCCCGATACCGATGCCGCCGTAGGGAGGCCGGGAGGGGTCTCCCTGCACCGTCTCGGGGTACTTCGCGTAGCCGATGTCCTTGGCCACGTCGGGCTGGGTGGAGTCGTAGTTGTGCCAGATGTAGGTCCAGTTCACCATGAACGCCCCCTGGGGCGTGCCGAACGTCGCGCCGGCCTGACCCTCCTGGGCGATCGACAGGTCCGGTGGGGCGGCCTTCGAGTGGGCGAGATCCTCGACCACCTTCGCCGCGTCCTGGCCGGCCGGGCTGTTGATCGTGATGTTGGCATCGATGCCCTTGGAGGCGTCGGTGACCAGGGTGCCGCCCGCTCCGGAGACCAGGGCGTTGATCCAGACGACGTAGCCCTCGTACTTGTTGGCTTGCACGGCGACGGTGCCACCGTTGTCGGCAGCTGCCTGGATGATCTGGTTCCACGTGACCGGCTGGCTCATGTCGAGGCCGGCCTTCTGGACGAACGACTTGCGGTACCACAGCACCTGGGTGTTCGACCAGAACGGGTAGACGACCAGCTTGCCGTTCCAGGTCGCAGCGTCGGTGGCTCCCTTGAACGACTGCTGCTTGAGCGTGTCCTGCTCGGCCTGCGGGATCGGCGCCAACAGGCCGCCGTTGGCGAGCTCGGCGGTGTACGGCGGGTCGATGCTCATCAGGTCGATCCCCGAGTCGTGTGCCTCGAGCCGGCGCGCGAGCTGCACGCGCTGCTGGTTGGCGTCCTGCGGGAGCGTCTGGGTGGTGATCGTGTACTGGTCGGTGCTACAGGTCTTCGCGATGGCTGCCTGGCCGCCGCTGTCGGGGTTGATGTACCAGACCAGGGTGGTCGTGCCGTTGCCACCGCCGCAGGCCGTGAGAACCCCTGCCGCGGTAGCCAGTGCGGCGAGCGAGCCGACGACGCGCCGGCGTGTACCCGATCGACCGGGAGGTATCGAAGCCCCCCGAGATCGCTTGGGGACGTGCATGATGCGCTCCCTCCACGAAGGTGAACTACGTCACGTCTAGTCGTATTCGCAGGTCACCGCAAGCCTTGACGGAATCCGTCCTATGTGCGTCACGCTTCCGCGCTCCCGCGCGCGGCGGTCCGTCTCACCTGGTGGATCGGGGCACGATTCCGGGTCTCCGGGCCTGTCCCTCCGTACGTCGACAAGCACTAGGGTGACGCCACCACTTCACTTCGGATCGTCCGGCACGTACCTGCCGGTGGAGGGAGCAGTACGTCATGGCCAGAGTGAGCTTCGAACAGGCACGGCGCTGGTATCCGGGGGCCGATGCGCCCGCCGTACCCAGCATGGATCTCGAGATCGGCGACGGCGAGTTCATGGTCCTCGTCGGGCCGTCGGGATGCGGGAAGTCCACGACTCTCCGCATGCTCGCGGGGCTCGAGACGGTCGACGAGGGCAGGATCCTCATCGACGACCGGGACATCACCCACGTCCCGCCCAAGGACCGCGACATCGCGATGGTGTTCCAGAACTACGCGCTCTACCCGCACATGACTGTCGCGGAGAACATGGGCTTCGCGCTCAAGATGGCGAAGGTCTCCGGCGCCGAGCGGCAGAAGCGGGTCGACGAGGCGGCTCGGCTGCTCGGTCTCACCGACTACCTCCAGCGCAAGCCGAAGCAGCTCTCCGGCGGGCAACGCCAGCGCGTTGCGATGGGACGCGCGATCGTGCGGAATCCACAGGTCTTCTGCATGGACGAGCCGCTGTCCAACCTCGACGCCAAGATGCGGGTCCAGACCCGTACCGACATCGCAAGGCTGCAGGCCGACCTCGGGGTCACCACGGTCTACGTCACCCACGACCAGATCGAGGCGATGACGATGGGCGACCGGGTCGCGGTGATGGACGAGGGGATCATCCAGCAGGTCGACACCCCGTTGAAGCTCTACGACAAGCCGGCCAACCTGTTCGTGGCGGGCTTCATCGGCTCTCCGCAGATGAACCTCCTCAGTGCCACTGCCGCCGACGGCGTGGCCCGCGTCGGCACGTACGACGTACCGCTGGGGGCGTCGGTGGGGAGGCCGCTGTCCGGCGACGTGACGATCGGCGTGCGGCCGGAGGCCTGGCGGCTGGTCAGCCCGGGTGAGGGTGGGCTGCCGGTGCGCGTCTCGGTGGTCGAGGAGCTCGGAGCCGACGGCTACGTCTACGGCACGTGCGACGTGGCGGGGACGCCGGCCAACATGGTGGTACGCGTCGCCGCGCGCACCGCGGCGGGCAGGGACGACGTGATCCACGTGATCGCCGACCCTGCCCAGGTGCATGTGTTCGACACCGTCACCGGCGAGCGCCTCTCGGGCTGATCGAGGCTGATCCGGGCCGATCCGAGCTGATCCGGGCCGAGACTCAGTCGGCCCGCCGGGCCGTGCGGTCGATGGCGTCGACGAACATCGGGAACAGGTCGACGGGCAGGTCGTGCCCCATGCCGTCGACCAGGACCAGCTCGGCGCCCGGGACGGCCGCCGCGGTGGCTCGACCGCCGGAGACGTGGACCATCGGGTCGGCGAGCCCGTGGATCACCAGCGTCGGCACCCGGACGCCGTGCAGGCGGTCGGAACGGTTGGGCTGGGTCAGCACCGCCAGCATCTGGCGCAGCGTGCCGCTGCGTGAGAGGCCGCGGTCGAAGGTCTCGTCGGCGACCTGCCGGGTGTCCTCTTCCAGGCGTGGGTAGCGCGGTGAGCCGATCAGCCGCCACATCGCCACGCTGTCGTCGGCGTACGCCTCC
This sequence comes from Nocardioides sp., assembly GCF_036493135.1. GTDB lineage: Bacteria > Actinomycetota > Actinomycetes > Propionibacteriales > Nocardioidaceae > Nocardioides. Next base: position 23,627 of record NZ_DASXQG010000027.1, read on the forward strand.
CGGCCGGGCCGGGCCGGCTTCAGGAGCGCCGGGAACAGCTTCGGGTGCTGCCAGCCGACGGTCCGCTTGCCGGTCGTCGACATGATGCTCGTCAGGGAGCGCACCCGCGCGGGCTCCTCGATCGCCATCGTCTGCGCGATCATCCCGCCCATCGACACGCCCACCACGTGGGCACGCTCGATCCCGAGATGGTCGAGCAGCCCGAACGCGTCACGCGCCATGTCGGTCATGGAGTACGGCGCGCGCACGTGGCCGCCGGCGGAGGCCCGGACCAGCATTCCGCGCGTCACCCGTCCGGCGACCTTGGTGGAGCGGCCGACGTCACGGTTGTCGAGGGTGATCACGAAGTAGCCGCGCCGGGCCAGCATCGAGCAGAGCTCGGGATCCCACCAGTTCAGCGGGCTAGCGAGGCCCATCAGGAGGAGCAGCGGGTCGTCCGCAGGGTCGCCGTACGTGCGGTAGCACAGCTCAACGCCGGTCGAGACCGGGGCGAAGAGCTCCGGCGAGACCGCCACCGACGCGTGGCCGTCGCCTGCCGGTGGCGGGGTCTCGGGCGTGGCGGAGGCGGGACCGACCATGCCATCCAGTCAACCGCATGGTTGCGACACGGCCACGGTCGGGTGGATCCGCGTACGTCGTCCCCGCGACGTCGTACCGTCGATGATCGTGGCCACGTTTCCTGTCGCCGACTTCCTGCTCCCTGAGGGCTTCGACGCCCCGGGACGCGGGGCGGTGCTGCGCGAGGTCCGGGTCGTCACCGAGGCCGGTCGGCTGGCCTGGTCGCGGTTCGAGCGACGGGTGGGCGGCCGTCGACCGCCGTACCCCGGACAGACGGTGCTGCGAGACGTGGATCCGGTCGTGCTGGTCCCCGGGTTCATGGCCGGTGACGCCAGCCTGTCCGCGCTGACGCACGCGCTGCGCGAGCAGGGTCACCGCACCTATCGGTCCCGCATCCACGCCAACGTCGGGTGCACCGTGCGCGCTTCCGAGAAGCTGGAGTCGCGCCTGGAGTCGGTGGCCGCCCGGCGCGGCCGCCGGGTCACCATCGTCGGGCACAGTCTCGGCGGTCTCCTCGCCCGCGGGCTCGCCGTACGCCGCCCCGACCTGATCTCGGGCATCGTCACCCTGGGCAGCCCCATGCTCGCCCCGGGCGCCCACCACGTGGCGCTGACCCGGAGCCTCGACGCGCTGGTCCGGCTGAGCCGGGCCGGCGTCCCCGGCCTGATGGCTCTGGAATGCGTTGCCGGCGACTGTGCGCGCACGAGCTTCGACGAGAGTCGGCTGCCGATCCCGCCGGAGGTCTCGTTCACCGCCGTCTACTCCCGGCGTGACGGCATCGTCGACTGGCGTGCCTGCGTCGACCCGCTGGCGACGGCGGTCGAGGTGCGCTCCTCGCACCTCGGGATGGTGGTCGACCCCGCCGCCATCCGGGCGGTCTGCGGCGCGGTCGCCGCCGGCCCGTCGCTGCGCTCGGAGCCCTGACGGCCGAGGGCCGTCAGAGGCCGCGCAGCTTCTCGAACTGGTGCTCGCTGGAGATGAGACGCACCGTCCCGCTACGCGAGCGCATCACCAGCGACTGCGAGGTGGCGCCGTGGGCGCGGAAGTGGACGCCCTGCATCAGCTCGCCGTCGGTGATCCCGCTGGCCACGAAGAAGCAGTCGTCGGCGGTGACCAGGTCATCGGTGGAGAGGACATGGTCGGGGTCGAGGTCGTGGCCGGCGTCGATGGCGCGCCGACGCTCCTCGTCGTCCTTGGGCCAGAGCCGGCCCTGGATCACGCCGCCGACGCACTTCATCGCGCAAGCGGCGATGATGCCTTCCGGCGTACCCCCGATGCCGAGGAGCAGGTCGACGCCGGTGTTCGGGCGTGCGGCCATGATCGCGCCCGCGACGTCGCCGTCCACGATGAACTTGATCCGGGCGCCGGTCGAGCGCACCTCGTCGGCGAGCTTCTCGTGCCGCGGCCGGTCGAGCATGACGACGGTGACATCCTCGGCGTGCGAGCCCTTGGCCTTGGCGACGGCATGGATGTTCTCCGCTGCCGACGCGCGGATGTCGACCACGGCCGCCGCCTCCGGACCGGTGATCAGCTTCTCCATGTAGAACACCGCCGACGGGTCGTACATCGAGCCGCGCGGTGCGACGGCCATCACCGACACGGCGTTGTTCATGCCCTTGGCGGTCAGGGTCGTGCCATCGATCGGGTCGACCGCGACGTCGCACTCGGGGCCGGTCCCGTCGCCGACCTCCTCGCCGTTGAACAGCATGGGGGCGTTGTCCTTCTCGCCCTCGCCGATCACGACGACGCCCTTCATCTGGACAGTGGCGATCATCTTGCGCATCGCGTCGACGGCGACCCCGTCGGCGCCTTCCTTGTCGCCACGCCCGACCCAGCGGGCGGCGGCGAGGGCCGCCGCCTCGGTGACCCGGACGAGCTCGAGCGCCAGGTTGCGGTCCGGTGAGTCGGGGGCGGGCTCCAGGCTCTCCGTCATGGGCCGGAGCCTAGCGGTCAGGGCGGGGTGGTCTCGGGCTCCGCGGCGTAGCTGCGCACCGCCGTCTCCTTCACCGACAGCCAGACCTCGCGCCCGGGCGCCAGCTCCAGCTCGGCGACCGCCGCTGGGGTCACGTCGGCGAGCAGATCGTGCTCCCCGGAGACCAGCAGCCGCACGGCGTCGCCATGCGGCGCGAGGCTGGTCACCGTCCCGGGCCACCGGTGCCGGGCCGACCCGGCCGGCTCGGCCGGCGAGACCGTGACCGAGCTGGGGCTGAAGGAGAGGAAGCGATCGCCGTCGGTGAGCACGTTGAGCCCGACCAGGCGGGCGACGTGTCGGGTCAAGGGTGCGGCGGCCACCTCACGCGGTGGCCCGACCTGCACGAGCCTGCCGTCGTCGAGCACCCAGACGAGGTCGGCCAGGGTGAGGGCGTCGATCGCGTCGTGGGTGACCAGCAGCGTGACGCCGTCGTACGACGCGAGGTGTCGGGCGAGCTCGACCCGGAGGCTCGCGGCGACCCCGATGTCGAGCCCGGAGAACGGCTCGTCGAGGAGCAGGAGCCGCGGGTCGGTGGCCAGGGCCCGGGCGATCGAGACGCGCTGCGCCTGGCCGCCGGACAGCTGGCGGGGCTTGCGCCCGGCCAGGTCGCCGACCCCGAACCGGTCGAGCCACTCCTGGGCGGTACGTCGCGCGGTGTCGCGGACGGCGCCGGCGGTGCGCGGCCCGAAGGCGACGTTCTCCAAGGCGGTCAGGTGTGGGAACAGCAGCTGGTCCTGGAACGCCATCCCCACCGCCCGCTCGCGCACGGGCAGAGAGATCCACGAGCGGCCGTCGACCCGGAGCTCTCCCGCAGCGGGCACCAGACCGGCGACGGCTCGGAGGAGGGACGACTTCCCGGCGCCGTTGGGTCCGATCACCGCCACGACCTGGCCGCGCTCGGCGATCGCGGTCGCTTGCACGCGACCCGGCACCGTGAGGTCAAGCTCGAGGGTGCTCATGGGCGGGTCAACCACCGGTTGCGGAGCAGGGCCAACACGCCGATCGAGACGATCAGCAGGACCATGCTGACCGTGCGCGCGACGAGCGGGTCGGACTGGAGCTGGGTGTAGATCAGCAACGGCATCGTCTGGGTCGTGCCCGGGTAGTTGCCGGCGAAGGTGATCGTCGCGCCGAACTCGCCGAGCGACCGCGCCCAGGCCAGCGCAGCGCCGGCGAGCACGCCGGGCATCGCCAGCGGGAGCGTGACCCGGCGGAACGTCGTCCACCGGTCGGCGCCGAGGGTGGCCGCGACCGCGTCGTACTCCTCACCCGCGGAGCGGAGGGCGCCCTCGACCGCGAGCACGTAGAACGGCAACGAGACGAAGGTGTGCGCGATCACCACGGCCGTCGTCGTGTAGGGGATGGTGATGCCGAAGCCGTCGTACAACGGCCTGCCGATGAAGCCGGTGCGGCCGAGGGCGGTGACCAGCGCGACGCCGGCGACGACCGGTGGCAGCACGAGCGGGACGAGTACGGCGGCGCGCAGCAGCGAGCGGCCGGGGAAGGCGACCCGGGCGAGCACCCACGCGAGCGGTGTGCCGAGCAGCAGGCAGAGCACGACGGTGAACGCCGAGGCGAGGACGGTCAGCCACAGGGCCTCGCCCACGGCGCGGGACGTCACCTGGTCGGCGAAGTCACTCCACGGTGTGTCCGCGATCAGGGTGACCATCGGGACGACGAGCAGCAGCGCCGCGATCGCGGCCGGAACGATCAGCGCCACTGGCGGCCGGCCGAGGCGCGCCTGCCTGAGCCGGGTCACCGATGTCACGCCCGCATTGTTCCCCACAGGTTCAGCCGACGGCCCAGAGCACGAGGACCGCCCCGAGCAGCGAGATCGGGGTCAGGGTCAACGAGACCCGGTGGAACGCCGCATTGCCCGGCCGTACGTCGTGGCGGCGCAGCGTGCGACGCCAGAGCAGGTTCGCCAGGGAACCGGACCAGGTGAGGCCGGAGCCGATGTTGAGACCGAGCAGTGCGGCGAGCACGGCGGTACTGCCGAGCGGCGCGACGATCGGCACGAGGAGCAGCGTCGCCGACAGGTTGGTGAGCGCGTTGGCGAGCAGCGTCGCGAGGAGGGCGATGCCAAGAAGTGCACCGAGGCCGGTACTCCCCGGCACGACGTTCTGCACGGCGTCACCGAGGAAGCCCTGTGCCAGCCCCGCCACCACCACGCCGAGAGCGAGCACCCAGATCGCGAAGCCCGGATGCATGGCGTGGACCACGTGGATCGGCCGGACCAGGCCGCGGCGGTGCGCCCACAGGGCAAGGACGACGGCGGCGACGAGCGAGACCCACCACGGCTCGCCGCCGAAGGGCGAGACCACCGCGAAGCCGGCGAGCATCAGCACCACGACCACCAGGGGGAACACCGGGACCGGGCCCGGGTGGGCGTCGCCACCGGCCGGTGTCACGGCGAGGCGGTCGCGGAAGACCAGCCGCAGCCCGACGTACTCCACGACCAGCACGACGCCGAGCACCGGGGCCATCCGGACCGCGAAGCCGGTGAACGTGAGATCCGTGTGGGGGAGGGCGAGCAGGTTGGTGAGGTTGGAGACCGGGAGCAGGAGCGAGGCGGAGTTCGCCATCCGGAGGCAGGCATAGGTGCCCGGCTCGTCGGGGACCGACCGCGCGATGCCGGCGGCGAGGACGACCGGGGTCAACAGCACCACCGTGGCATCCAGGCTGAGCGTGGCGGTGACGACCGCGGCCAGCACGAAGACGCCGGTGAACAGTCGGACGGCCGAGTCGCCGCTCCACCGCCCGACCCACTGTGCTGCGACCTCGAACAGGCCGGCGCGGGCACAGACATCCGCGACGACCAGGATCGTGACCAGGAAGGCGACCACGGGCGCCAGGTCGTCGACCGCGTCGCGGGCCTGGTCGAGGGTCAGCAGGCCGGTCGCCAGGGTCGCGCCGGCGCACACCACACCGGCCGCCGCCTCCACCCGGCCGCGCGGATGCCCGAACGCCACGGCGAGCATGCCGCCGAGTGCCAGCACGACGACGACGTCGGCAGTGGGCGGCACGACGGCGAGCCTAGGCCGTCCCCCTTCCGCGGCCCTGGGGGTGCACCTGTGAGGATTGGGGCCTCATGGGTGCAGGGGATGTGAGGTGAGCGAGCAGCCGGGTCGGTACCAGCGCTCGACGTCCGGCATGATCGGCGCGCTGCTCGTCACGCTGCTGGTGATCCTGGCCTTCGTCGGCTTCCGGGCCTTGAACCGGTCCGACCTCGACGTGAAGCCGGAGCACGTCGACTACCTCGCTCAGGTGAGGTACGCGCAGCAGGCCGGCTCCCACGTGGTCTACCCCTCCCGCCTCCCCTCCGGTTGGTACGCCACCCAGATCACGGTGTCGCCCGGGAAGCCCGTCGAGATGGAGCTGTCCATGCTCACCGGCGAGGGGGAGTACGTCGGGATCGTCGAGTCGCCCGAGTCGGCACCCGAGCTGGTGACGACGTACGTCGACCCGCATCCGCAGGCGGGTGCCCCGGCGATCGTCGACGGGTCGGTGGCGAGGCGGTGGGACACGTGGACCGACAGCGGCGGTGACACCGCGCTCGTCGCCCGGCGTGGGCACGGCTCGTCGGCGGGGTCGCTGCTGGTGTTCGGCTCCGTGCCACGGGCCGAGCTCGAGCAACTGGCGGCCTCGCTGACCACCGCTGCGATACCGGGCGAGGGCTGACGGGGGGCTGTCGTAACCGCGCGATCGCGCGGTTATGACACCGAAAACGCCTGCGCGCCTGTCACAACGGCGCGATCGCGCAGTTATGACAGCACGCCGGACACCATCATCCGGGGCGCAGGTCAGTCCTCGTCGGCCTCGATCGCCGCATCGAGGCGACGCCGGGCCCCGTCCAGCCACTCCTGGCAGATCGTGGCGAGTCTTTCGCCTCGTTCCCAGAGCGCCAGGCTCTCCTCGAGGGTGGTGCCGCCGGCCTCGAGGGCGCGGACCACCTCGATCAGCTCGGCGCGCGCCTCCTCGTAGCCCGGACGGTCCTCGCCGTTGCTCGGGGTCGTCTCAGCCATGGCTCTCCTCGATCGAATCGGCCTCCACACCGGTGGTGGTCGCGGCAATCCTGCCGTCTGCCACCCGGATGCTCAGCGGTGTCCCGTCGGTCACCCCGCCGACCGAGGTCACGACCTCGCCCCCGGCGTGCTGCACCACGGCGTATCCCCGCTCGAGCGTGGCCAGCGGGGACAGCGCCTGGGCTCGGGCGCGCTGGTGCGTGACGTCGTCGTGGGCACGGGCGAGCACGTGGTCGAACGCACGGCGGCCGCGGTCGCGCAGGTCGATGAGCTCGACGGACCGGGCGTCGAGCAGGTTGCGCGGGTCGGCCAGGGCGGGCCGGGCCCGGAGCTCGGCGAGCGCCTGTGACTCCCGCTCCACCAGCTGACGGATCATGGACCGCAACCGGTCGCGGGCCCAGCTCACGCCCTTGAGCTCCTCGACCATGTCGGGCACCAGGTGCTTGGCCGCGTCGGTGGGCGTGGAGGCGCGCAGATCCGCGACGAGGTCGAGCAGCGGGGTGTCCGGTTCGTGGCCGATGGCCGACACGACGGGCGTGCGGATGCCGGCCACGGCGCGCACGAGAGCCTCGTCGCTGAACGGCAGGAGGTCCTCGACCGAGCCTCCGCCACGCGCGACCACGATCACGTCGACGTGCTCGGCCCGGTCGAGACGCTCGAGGGCGTCGATCACCTCGTTGGCGGCGCGCGTGCCCTGCATCGCGGCGTACGCCGTCTCGAAGGCGACGCCGGGCCAGCGGCGACGGGCGTTCTCCACGACGTCGCGCTCGGCCGCGGAGCCCGGGGCCGTGATCAGGCCGACGCATCGAGGCAGGAACGGCAGCGGCTTCTTCAGCTCGGCGGCGAACAGCCCCTCGGCGGCGAGCAGCTGACGCCGGCGCTCGAGCCGGGCGAGCAGCTCGCCGAGCCCGACCATCCGGATCTCGCGGGCGACCAGGGAGAGCGAGCCGCGGTTGGCGTAGTAGTCGGGCTTGGCATGGATCACCACACTGGCGCCCTCGACCAGCGGCGGGTTCAGGCTGTCGAAGAGGGTGCGGGCGCAGGTGACCGGCACGGAGATGTCTGCGGCCGAGTCGCGCATCGTCATGAACACGGTGCCGACACCCGGCCGGCGGCTGACCTGGGTCATCTGTCCCTCTACCCACACCGCCCCCAGCCGACCCACCCACTGCGAGATGGCCAGGGCGATCTGCCGCACCGGCGCGGGCGCCGACGGGGAGGTCTCCAGAGCCATGCGGCGACCCTAGGGCAGCCCGCCGACTCGGGGGTTCGCCCCGCCGCCGGTAGCCTCGACGACATGAGTGTCGACCTGGGTATGCCCACGAAAGGCGTCCGCCTGGCCGCCCCGCGCGGCTACTGCGCCGGCGTCGACCGCGCGGTGATCACCGTCGAGAAGGCCCTCGACCTGTACGGCGCGCCCGTCTACGTGCGCAAGCAGATCGTGCACAACAAGCACGTCGTCTCCGACCTCGAGTCCCGCGGCGCGGTGTTCGTCGAGGAGCTCGACGAGGTGCCGGAGGGCGCGACGGTCGTGTTCTCCGCCCACGGAGTCTCGCCGACGGTCCACACGGAGGCCGCCGCGCGGAACCTCAAGACCATCGACGCGACCTGCCCGCTGGTGACCAAGGTCCATCACGAGGCGAAGCGGTTCGCGAACGACGACTACGACATCCTCCTGATCGGCCACGCCGGTCACGAGGAGGTCGAGGGCACCTCGGGCGAGGCACCCGAGCACATCCAGCTGGTGCAGGGGCCCCGCGACGTCGCGAGCATCGTGGTCCGTGACCCGTCGAAGGTCGCCTGGCTCTCCCAGACCACCCTGTCGGTCGACGAGACCCTCGAGACCGTGGATGCGATCCGGCAGCGCTTCCCCGAGCTGCTCGATCCGCCCAGTGACGACATCTGCTACGCCACGCAGAACCGCCAGCTCGCGGTCAAAGAGATCGCGCACGACGCCGACCTCGTGATCGTCGTCGGCTCGGCGAACTCCTCGAACTCCGTCCGGTTGGCCGAGGTCGCGCTCGAGGCCGGCGCCAAGACCGCCCATCGCGTCGACGACGCCGCCGAGATCGACGAGTCGTGGCTGGTGGGGGTCGACAAGGTCAGTGTCACCTCGGGCGCCAGCGTGCCCGAGGCGCTCGTCGAGGGGGTGCTGTCCTACCTGGCAGAGAAGGGGTACCCGGACGCCGAGGCGGTGCACAGCGCCGAGGAGTCGCTCATCTTCGCGCTGCCTCCGGAGCTGCGACGAGATCTGCGGGCCGCTGCCAAGGGCTGACGGCGCCTCCGGCGGTCGGTTGACGCCGCCTCCGGCGGCGGTTTCGCCGCGCGGTCACGGCCTCGCAGGCTCGGCCGTGCGCTTGCTCAACGCTCCCGCGCTGTCGCCGCCCCCGCCTCCGGCGGGTGCGGCGGCGCGGTCGCCCCAGACCACGTATCGATAGAGCAGGAAGTTCGCCACGACGCTGCCGCCGAGCGCCACGACCTTGGCGACCATCAACGGTGTCGCCGCCACGTCGTACGCCGCGTGGATCAGCAGGGGCTGGAGCAACCACATCGTGAAACCGTTGGTGGCCAGGAACAGTCCCGCCTGGCGCCAGGTGACCCGGTCCGCGCCGAACGTGTGACGCCCGTTGACCACGAAGCTGAACGCCATGCCGGCCGACGTCGACACGAAGTTCGCGACAAGGATGCCGAGGGGCGCGTTCAACACCCAGAACAGCCCGACGTCGATAGCGGTGTTCACGACACCGACGGCGGCGAAGCGCACGACGGTGACGGGCAGCGCTCGCCGCGCACCACCGCTCTCGGCCATGTCACCGAGGGTGACACGGGTGGTCCGGGAGCGTCGGCGGAACGGCCAAACTTGACGTCGGGTCATGCCCGAGGTGTACGTCGTGAGCCTGCGCGTCCGCTGCGTGCGACCTGTGGGTGTGCTGCGAACCTGTCGACCATGCGACGGACCCGCGGGACGCCAGACACTCCTAGACTCGCCCCGTGGCGACGTTCGTCGACGTCCATCCCGACAACCCCCAACCGCGGCTGATCGCGCAGATCGCCGGCGCGGTGCGTGCCGACGAGCTGATCGCCTACCCGACCGACTCCGGCTACGCGCTCGGTGCCCGCCTGGGGAACCGTGACGGACGCGACCGGATCCTGACGATCCGCGAGCTCGACGACAAGCACCACTTCACGCTGATGTGCTCCGACTTCGCCCAGCTCGGGCAGTTCGTGCAGATCTCCAACAGCGCGTTCCGGGCCATCCGCCACGCGACCCCGGGCCCCTATACGTTCATCCTGCCGGCGACGGCCGAGGTCCCGCGCCGGCTGCTGCATCCGAGGAAGCGCACCGTGGGGGTGCGCATCCCCGACCATGCGCTCTGTCAGGCGCTGCTGTCCGAGCTCGGCGAGCCGATGCTCACCAGCACCCTGATCCTGCCGGGCGAGACCGAGCCGAGGGCGCTGGGCTGGGAGATCAAGGAGGAGCTCGACCATGCCGTCGACCTCGTGGTCGAGGCCGGCGAGACGCTCGCGCAGCCGACCACCGTCGTGGACTGGTCGGAGGGCTATCCCGAGGTGATCCGCCGCGGCGCGGGAGATCCGGACCGGTTCGAGGAGTGAGCCCTCAGCGGCCCGCACGCTGACGCAGGACGAGCGTCACCAGGCATACGGCGTACCCGATGAACAGCGCCACGGCGTGGTGCGCGAGCCCGGTGATCACCGCCTGGACCACGCTGTCGTGCCGGTGGGCGATCACCCGGGTGCCGTTGAGCGCGACCAGGACCATGGTCCCGAACATCAGCAGTGGCGGCAGGACGCCGACCGTGAAGTAGTCGCGGGGCCGGACCATGAGCGCCGAGGCCAGGCAGATCGCCACGAAGCAGACGTCGAAGAACAGCCCCAGATGGCCACCGACGGCGATCTCGACGGTGGCCGCGGTGAGCGTGAGCGCACTGGCCAGGGCGACGACTTCGCTCCCGCGACTGACGCCGTCCCAGACGGGGCGCAGCGGCTCGCGGCGGGGCGAGAGGCGGGGGTGTCCCGGGCGCGCCCTCACGTCACTCACCGTGCCTCCGGGTGAGCTCGCGCCGCACGCGTGGTCACGGCCCCACCGTATGCTCGCGCGAGTCGTCGTTGCTCGCGGCGCGCCGAGGCAGCGGATGGACCGAGCCGACCGGTCGCGCGGTCGACTCGACCGCTCGGACCCCCTCCAGCCGGTCGTCGGTGGCATCGAGCTCCTCGAAGCGGCGAGCCCCCACGAGCACCCGCGACTCCCACGACCCGACCGCCTGGTTGTACGCCGCGACGGCGCCGTCGAGGGAGCGGCCGAGCTTGCCCAGGTGACCGCTCATGGTCCCGATCCGCTCGTGCAGGTCGCGACCGACGCGATGGATCTCGCGGGCCCGGTCGGCCAGGGCCTCGTGGCGCCAGCCGTGGGCGACCGTGCGGAGCAGTGCGATCAGGGTGGTCGGGCTGGCGAGGACGACGCCGCGGTCTGCGGCGTACTCGATGAGCGAGGCGTCGGCCTCGAGCGCCGCGGACAGGAACGACTCCGCGGGCAGGAACAGGACCACGAACTCCGGCGTCTCGGGCAGAGAGCGCCAGTAGCGCTTCGAGCCGAGCAGCTCGACGTGGGCGCGGAGCTGCCGAGCATGCCTCGCCAGGTGGGCGTCGCGCTGGTCGGGGTCATCGGCGGCGATGGCGTCCAGGAACGCGTCGAGCGGCACCTTGGCGTCGACCACGACCGACCGCTCGCCGGCGAGGCGGACGACGACGTCGGGCCTCAGGGTGCGGTCGGCGCCGTCGTGCAGGTGGACCTGCTCGAGGAAGTCGCAGCGGTCGACGAGACCCGCCACCTCGACGGCACGGCGCAGATGGAGCTCGCCCCATCGTCCGCGCACCTGGGGCCGGCGCAGCGCGGTCGACAGGGTCTGGGTCTCGCGACGCAGGTCGTCGGTGGTCAGCCGCATGTCGAGCACCTGCTGGTGGAGCTGGCCCTGCCAGGACGCCCGCGCGTGGTCGAGGTCGTGGAGCTGGTCGCTGAGCCGGTCGAGGCCCTGCATCACCTCGGCCTGGTCGACCAGACCCTGCCCCAGACCGTCGACGTACGCCGGTCGCGAGCGCGCCCAGAGCACGCCCACCGCGGCCCCCAGCGCGAGCCCGACCAGGAGCATCAGGAGTGCCGACATCATGTCCATACGGGCGAGGGTGCCAGGGACCACCGACAACAGTGGATAGCGTGAACCCCATGAGTCACAGAAGGCACACCTGGGCGGCCGTGGTCGGGTCCGTGGCAGCGCTCACCCTGCTGTCCGGCTGCTTCGGCTCGGGCTCCCAGGAGTCGACCGCGGCTCACGGCACCGGTCACCACTCCCGGACCACGGAGCCCACGGGGCCCACGGGGCCCACGGGGCCCACGGTTCCGACCGACCCGACGTCGACCATCGGCACGTCCCAGCCACCGACGACGGCACCGTCTTCGTCGGTGCTCCGGTTCAGCCCGAAGTCCGGCGGCAAGCACCTCGACGACTGCCAGCGGCTCGTCCCGGGCGACGATCCGGCCGAGTTCCTCTACTACCCGGTCCTGGTCAAGGCCTCGAGCCCGGTGACCCTCGACTCGATCGGCGACCTGCACACCACCCAGGGCGTCGTCCTGGCGGGGTCGTGGGTCGCACCGAGTGCGCCGACCGGGGAGACGGGCACCGTGAAGGGGTGGCCACCGGGCAAGATCGTCACCGGAGACCCGAACCTGCAGTGGAGCAAACGGATGACCGCAACCGGCGCGACGCTCGACCCTGGCGTGGGCTGGTACAACGTCTTCCTCCGACTCCAGGTCGATCCGACGCCGGGCGACTCGGCGACCAAGGGGCTCGTTTTCCGCTACCACGACGCCGACGGCGCCGCCCACACCGACACCTGGGTCGCGACGACGAAGTTCTCGATGTCCTGCTGAGGTCAGTCGGCGAGGTCGACGACGACCGGTGCGTGGTCGGAGGCGCCCTGCCCGGCCCGCTCGTCGCGGTCGACGAAGGCACCGGTGACGCGCGCGGCCAGCGAGGGTGAGCCGAGTAGGAAGTCGATGCGCATGCCGCGGTTCCGCTCGAAGCGCTGCCGGTAGTAGTCCCAGTAGGTATACGTCTCCGGGTCGGAGGTGTAGGGCCGTGCGAGGTCGGCGTACCCGTCATCGAGGAAGGCCTGGAACGCAGCGCGCTCGGGCGGGGTGACGTGCGTGTCCTTGGCGAACGCCGCCATGTCGAAGACGTCCTCGTCGCGCGGGGCGATGTTCCAGTCGCCGACCAGCGCGGTCTGGTCGTCGAGCCACGGCTTGGCGGCGTCGCGGAGGCGAGCCAGCCAGTCGAGCTTGTAGACGTAGTGAGGATCGTCGGGCTTGCGACCGTTCGGCACGTAGAGCGACCAGATCCGCACCCCGTGGCAGGTCGCGCCGATCGCGCGCGACTCGGTGCCGAGCGGCTCGCCCCACCCGGGCATGCCGTTGAACCCGGTCGTCACGTCGTCCAGTCCGATCCGGCTGATCACCGCGACGCCGTTCCACTGGTTCACCCCGGATGACGCCACGTCGTACCCGCCGGCTTGGAGGCCCATCAGCGGCAGCTGGTCATCGCGCGCCTTGGTCTCCTGTACGGCGAGCACGTCGACGTCGTGGCGCTGGAGGAAGGCCTCGACTCGGGCGATGCGGGAGCGGAGGGAGTTGACGTTCCAGGTGGCGATCCGCACCCGAGCCAGCCTAGGGGCATCTGGACACCCCGTCGGATGCCGTACAGGGTGGACAGCATGCGACGAACTCTCGGATCTCTCGCCCTTGCCCCTGCTCTGGCCCTCGCGCTCGCCGTACCTCTGGCCGGCCAGGTCTCCGCCACGACGACCACGGCTCGCGCCGGCGTCACGTGGCACCAGACCCGGGTCGGCTCGGACCAGGAGCTGCGGGGCCTCGACGCCATCAACGGCCGGACGGCCTGGGTGAGCGGCGACGCCGGCGGCGTGTGGCTGACCACCGACCGCGGGCACCACTGGAAGGACGTCGCACCGCCACACTCCTCGAAGCTGCTGTTCCGCGACGTCGAGGCCACCGACGCCCGGCACGCGCTCGTCCTGGCCGTCGGCACGAAGACGGCGAGCCGCATCTACCGGACCACCGACGGTGGGCGTACCTGGACGAAGACGTTCGTCAACCACAACAAGCAGGCCTTCTACGACTGCATGGCGATGTGGCCCGGCGGGCGCGTGGGACTGGCGATGAGCGATCCCGTGAACGGCAAGTTCCGGGTGATCCGGACGACGAACGGCGGGCGAAGCTGGACGGTCGTGCCCCGCGGCGGCATGCCGAAGGCGGTCAACGGCGAGTTCGGCTTCGCCGCGTCCGGAACCTGCCTGGTGACCGCTGGGCACGCGCGCGCCTGGATGGCGTCGGGCGGGGCGGCGAGCCGGGTCTTCCGGACCACGAACCGCGGTCGCACCTGGCACGTCGCCGACTCGACGATCCCGGCCTCCGCCGCCGGCGGGACGTTCGGCCTCTCCTTCCGCACCCCTTCGCAGGGCCTCGCGGTCGGCGGCGACTTCACCCACCCGAAGGACGGCACCGACGCCTCGGCGTCCACGGGGAACGGCGGGCGCTCGTGGCTCAACGGGGGCGACCTCGGCGGCTACCGGTCGGGAGTCGACTGGGTCCGCGGATCGTCGCGGATGTGGATCGCCGTGGGCACCAGCGGGAGTGACGTCAGCGAGAACGGCGGGCTCAGCTGGACGACGTTCGGCAAGGGATACGACTCGGTGCAGTGCGTGCACGGCGGGGTGTGCTGGTCCTCCGGATCCCACGGACGGGTGGGGCGGCTGGTCCGCTAGCAGCACTGTCATCAGCGGGCGTGGCCGATGGTCCTAGGACCACCGTCCGATGGCGGTTCCGACCGGGGTTCGGTGACGGTGGAGACCACGGAGAACGAACCCCCGAGGAGCACCCATGAAGCGCATCACCATCCTGGCCGCCGCCGGCGCCCTGGTCGCCACCCCGGCGCTCGGAGCGTGGGCGGCGTTCGCGTCGACCGACGACGGCCCCGCGTCGTCCCACGGACGCGTCGCCGACCGGCACGGCGAGCCCGAGCCGGGCGACGACCACGGACGACACCACCGCCATCACGGCGCCGACGACCCCGCTGGCCACCACCGGCACGGTGCCGACGACCCGGCGGGTCGCGCACGGCACAGCGGCGAGCCCGAGCCGGGCGATGACCACGGTCGGCACGGTGAGGCGGAGCCCGGTGACGACCACGGTCGGCACGGCGACGACGCCGACCACCACGGCGGCGGACACGGCGGCTCACACGGCGGTCGGCACGGCGGCGGAGACGACGGCCCCGGTCACCACTGAACCACCTGACGAACGACGCCCGGCCCTGGCCAGGGGCCGGGCGTCGTCATGAGTCACCTGCTTGGATCTGGACATGCGTCGCACCGTCATGGTCATGCTGGTGGTCGCGATTGCGCTGGATGCGGCGTACTGGGCGATCTGGTTCACGCAACGCGACTGGATCGCCAGCGAGCACACGCAGGCCTACTACGACTTCGAGAACGCCTTCCCCCTCGCCGACCTCTGGCTCGGCCTGGTCTGCGTCCTCGCCCTGGTCACGCTGGTACGACGTCGCCCCACCGCCCTGCTCTGGCTGGTCGCGACCGGAGCGGCCGGGCTGTACCTCGGCAGCATGGATTTGCTCTACGACCTCGAGCACGACATCTTCACGAAGGGAGGCGGTGGCGCGTTCGAGGCCGTGATCGTCGCCGTCACGTGGATCTTCTCGATCACCGTCCTGCGCTACGCCTGGACGCGTCGCGGCGAGCTGCTCGCCGGCGACCGCGGCGTACCGGAGGATTCGGAGCCGCCCCCTCCCGCTCCGTAGACTCGCCGAACGTGGCTCTCACCATCGGCATCGTCGGCCTTCCCAACGCCGGCAAGTCCACTCTCTTCAACGCACTGACGAAGAACAACGTTCTCGCGGCGAACTACCCGTTCGCCACGATCGAGCCGAACGTCGGCGTGGTCGGCGTCCCCGACGCGCGCCTGAAGCCACTGGGTGAGCTGATGGAGTCGGCCCGGCTGATGCCGGCCACCGTCGAGTTCGTCGACATCGCCGGCATCGTGCGCGGCGCGTCCGAGGGCGAGGGTCTGGGGAACAAGTTCCTCTCCCACATCCGTGAGTCCGCGGCGATCTGCCAGGTGACCCGGGTGTTCCGCGACGACGACGTCACCCACGTCGACGGCGAGGTGAACCCCGAGTCCGACCTCACCACGATCCAGACCGAGCTGATCCTGGCCGATCTGCAGACGCTCGAGAAGGCGATCCCGCGTCTGGAGAAGGAGGCCCGGGGCAACAAGTCGCTCACCGCGAACCTCGAGGCCGCGCGCGCGGCGCAGTCGTCGCTCGAGGGTGGGACGCCGGTGATCGCACTCAGTCAATCCGGGGCCGTGGACGTCTCGCTGTTGCGCGAGCTCTCACTGCTGACGGCCAAGCCGTTCATCTACGTCTTCAACTGCGACGCCGACGAGCTCACCGACGACGACCTCAAGAAGCGGATGCAGGACCTGGTCTCGCCTTCCGAGGCGATCTTCCTGGACGCCAAGTTCGAGGCGGAGCTCGTCGAGCTCGACTCCGACGAGGAGGCCCACGAGATGCTCGCGGAGCTGGGCATCGAGGAGTCGGGCCTGGACCAGCTCGCCCGCGTCGGCTTCGACACCCTCGGCCTTCAGACCTACCTGACCGCCGGCCCCAAGGAGACCCGCGCCTGGACCATCCGCCGGGGCGCCACCGCCCCCCAGGCCGCCGGCGTCATCCACACCGACTTCCAGCGTGGCTTCATCAAGGCCGAGATCGTCTCGTACGACGACCTCCTCGCCGCCGGCTCCCTGCTCAAGGCCCGCGAGGCCGGCCGCGTGCGGATGGAGGGCAAGGACTACGTCATGCAGGACGGTGACGTCGTGGAGTTTCGGTTCTCCCAAACATCTGCAAGCAAGAAGTAACGCGCGGACAGCGGCATGTGCGCCCGTCTTGAGTCAGTTTTGAGAGCCGCCGTCTCCCGAGGTGCGGGTCGCAACAAGGAGCCCGGCTCCGGCGGCCAGAAGCGCCAAGACGGCCAACTCCAACAAGCCCATCGCAAACCCGCCCAGCATCCTCCCGACCACGAAGATGACGAGGAAGGTTGCGATCCCACGGCCGGGATGCGGAAGTCTCCAGATCACGAGCCGAATCGTCTCATGACGGCACTCACCGCGCCCGGACAGCGGCATGATCTGTCGATGGAACTGGCACTCTGCTCCGTGATTTGGATTTCTGACGACGTGTTGACGGCGGTGCGCGACGCGCTTAGCCGCAGTGGTCCAGAACAGAACTCAAGGCCACTCCCCGGACGGGCACACTCGTTTCGGCGCTTGTTGCTTACTCACGAAGCGCCACGGTGAAGAAGTCGGCGTGGCGGCCATGGCTGATGGTGAGGGTGCCGTTTGCTCCGGCATAGATTCCCGTTCCGCCGGTGACTGCAAAGACATCGGCGTTACTGGGTGGTGGTGCATGTGGAAGGTTGCGGTCGAGTCCCCCACCCTGGGCGGTGATCGTACCCTTTCGGAGTACGAGCGTCAGAGCACACTGCAGTCCCTTGAAACTCAAATCGTTGATCGTGCAGACCACCATCGCCCGCCCGAACAGCTCACCGTTCCTGCGAAGGCTCACCGCCCCGACGTCCCTGTCACCCAGCGAGAGGCCGTGCGGGCGCACGTCCACGTGATGGTGGTCGCGCGGCGAGATCTGGACGGCCCTGAACGTCAGCGTCCGCCCGGCTTGCCCCTGGGCCGAGCGGGCTTCGCCCTGGGCGGATCGAAATGCCATGGCGCTGAAGAGACCGGCAACCACCACCGCGACGAGAAGAAGGTACCTGGCGCGCATGATTGCTCCTCCCGCTATGGGAGTGGCAGAGATGCCCCCTCTGCTCGGAGTACGCCCCAGGCCGGTCGCTGTCAAGGCCGAAACGCGGACGATTCGAACGATCGCTCATCGGCTGAGAGTGGATGGGGGAGGGCCCGATGGAGTTTGCTTCAACGTCTGATCTACGTCTGATCTGCCGCGTCCACCGACCACGAACGTGCCCCGTCTGCCCGTCGTAGCGCTGCCCATTGCTTCCTCCGTGGTCACCGAGTCCCGCCGCAGCCCTAGCTCCCCACGACTTGCGCCGAGACGGATCAAACCAGACCGTGCCCCGGGCCCTGCGATGCAGCGTTGGCGGAGGCACCGGCCTGGCGATCCCGGCTCCCAATCCGCCCGATGATCGTGCCGGTTTCGAGCAAGACAACGCCCGCCGGCTCTCCAAATCCGGCGGGCGTAAGTCCGGCTCTCGACCAGACGTCACCGCCTGCAAGAGCATGGGGCCACTGGCAGACGGTCAGCCCTACTCCCCGAGTGAGGCTGATGGCTCGAACCTACGTCGAGAGCATGCTGCTCCGCATCGTCCGTTTTGGGGGGCCGGCTCGACAACGATCCCGGCACCCCGGTGTCAACGCCCCGCCGCCTTGCGCCTTGTGAAGAACGGCGGGGCGTCTCCTGGTCACGTACGGGGGAACGCGACCGGGACACCCGAGATGCAGCTAGTTGTACCCACTCGGGAGGGCCCTAAACCCATGACTTCCGCCGGGCGCACCACCCCACGTCGCTCCGGGTTCTCAGTGCATCAGGGTCTTGAGCACGATCAGGGCCACGCCTAGGAGGCCGCTGACCCCCACGGAGAGCGCCAGTCGGGCTCCCGTCAGGCCTCCGGCCTCGCCCATCTGCCAGCCGACAACGAAGAGCAGCACCGTGTTGACCCCGAGCGTCAGGTCGAGTGCGAGTGGCGTCTCGACTCCGAAGACGGCTTCGAGGCCGAGGAAGAGCAGAGGCACCGCACAGGCCGCCATCAGCGGCCAGCCGTCGGAGACGATCCTCCGCCGCTCGTCGCGAGTGAGATCGCGCCGGACCAGGGTGCGCAGAGCGATCCAGTGCACGTACGTCTCCGCCGCCCAGTAGATGGCCAGGGTGCAGAGCAGGATGATCGCGACTCGAACCAGCCGAAACTCGTCAGCCGCTGTGGCGAGCACCGCGCCGCTGACGATCAGCCCGTAGAGGTGCGCAGCCCGACGGCGGTGTGGATCGCCCGCCTGCCCCGACTCCGCCGATGCGGCATCTTCCTCCATCCGGCCAGTCTGTCAGGTTGAGGCGGGCCCTCCACGGCGGAAGGTCGCGATCGCTCATCGGCTGAGTGAGCCGGACAAGCGGCACCAGAGCGCATCTCCAGCCTGGTCCCCGCCTGCTGTGCGCAGGCGTACTGGGGGTGACTGACCCTGGTCTTGGCAGATGCTCCAAAAAGTGATATCACTTTGATAGCACTTTTTCTCAGGTCAGGAGCATGCCATGTCGGACATCCAACCGGCCGCCACGCCCACACCCGCCACCACCCCGGTCGGCCACCAGGGCGCGCGCGTCGAGATCACCCAGCGACCCGCTCTCGCCGTCACCGGCTGGTTCGGCGTGGTCGTCCTCGCCCTCTGTGTCGGAGGCATCGTCGCCGCCGTGAACCACAGCTCCGGCTGGATCTGGCTGCCGATCGTGGTCGGCGTGCTGGTCGTGACGTCGCTGGTCATCGTGCCGCCGGGCCAGACCTCGGTCATCCAGTTCTTCGGCACGTACGTCGGCACCGTGCGCCGCCCGGGCTTCTGGTGGGTCCTGCCGTTGACGGTCCGCCGCCGGGTCAGCATCCGGGTCCGGAACTTCGAGACCAACCGACTCAAGGTCAACGACAGTGCGGGGAACCCGGTCGAGATCGCGGCCATCGTCGTCTGGCAGGTCGTCGACACCGCGCGCTCGACGTACGCCGTGGACGACTACGAGGGCTTCGTCTCCGTGCAGGCAGAGGCCGCGCTCCGCCACGTCGCGAACAGCCACCCGTACGACGACTCCGAGAGCGACGAGGCGTCGCTTCGCGGTGCGACCGACGTCGTGGCCGGCGAGCTCGCGGCCGAGGTGGCCGAGCGGGTGTCGATCACGGGTGTCGAGATCGTCGAGGTGCGGATCTCCCACCTCGCCTACGCCCAGGAGATCGCCCAGGCGATGCTCCGCCGACAGCAGGCGAACGCCGTCGTGGCCGCTCGCGGCCGGATCGTCGAAGGTGCGGTCGGCATGGTCGAGCTCGCCCTGGCCAGGCTGGCCGAGCACGAGGTCGTGGATCTGGACGAGGAGCGGAAGGCGAGCATGGTCAGCAACCTGATGGTCGTCCTGTGCGGTGACCAGCCGGCCTCGCCCATCGTGAACGCCGGCTCGCTGTACTAGAACGCGAGCGACCGGTGAGCTCCAGACGGCAGGTGCTGCTGCGCGTCGACCCGGCCGTCCACGACGCGCTGATGCGCTGGGCCGACGACGAGTACCGCAGCCTCAACGCCCACGTCGAGATGCTGCTGCGGCAGGCCCTGACCGAGGTGGGCCGGATGCCCAAGAAGGCCGGCCCGCTGCCCCGCCGAGGCCGCCCCCGCAGCGAGGGATAGTACGTATCAAAAGGCCGGAACTCGCCGCGGGTGGTCGCCGGCCGATTGATACGTACTATCCCGATGGCTGGGAACGCGGCGATTGGAACGATCCAATAAAATCCGGCAGACTGGTGGCTCGAGCTGAGATCCAGCGAAGGGAACCACCATGACCCGCCTGATCGACGACCTGAACGCGCTGCACGATGGCTACGTCGAGGCCGTCAACGCCGCGATCGGCGACAACGACCTCGCCCGCGCCGACCGCCTGGCCGCGGAGTACGACGACGAGGCGATCCGGATGATCGCGGTCCACGAGGGCAAGACGCACCTGCTCCCCATCCGCCGTCCGCAGCCCGCCGACTCCGGTCTCCGCGCCATGGTCCGCCGGTTGACCTCGGGGCGCGCGGCCTGAGGCCTCAGAGCAGCACGATCACGAGCAGGGCCGAGACCAGCACCAGCGCGACCGTCATCACGACGCCGAGGCCGAACGACGGGAGCGGCTCGCGCCGTCGCATCGCCCGCTCGATGCGCGCCCAGCGCACGAGCGCGAACACGCACACGAGGCCGCCGACGCCGATCAGCAGCACGACCAGCAGGGCGCGCACCCAGTCGGTACTCGGCACGGCCAGCGCGTGCAGCGCGACCCCGCCGGCGAGCATCGCCAGCGCGGTCCGCACCCAGGCCAGGAAGGTCCGCTCGTTGGCGAGCGTGTAGCGGGGGTCGGGGTCCTCACCCGCGCCGTACACCCAGCGCGGCTGCCGCGTCGTCACACCGCTCATGGTGCCCCAGTCGCTGCTCGCTCGGCGACTCGCCGTCCGGCCGCCTGCCGCGGAAGGTACATTCCTGCCTGGCCCGGACGTCGGGTCTCGACTGCCGGGGGGCAAGACGGTGAATCTCGTCGTCGGGGCCGCGATCGTCCAGGGCGGGCTCCTGCTGGCGGCCCGCCGTACGTCGCCGCCCCAGGCCGCGGGCCGGTGGGAGTTCCCGGGGGGCAAGGTCGAGGCCGGCGAGACCTCCACCGCCGCGCTGCTACGCGAGATCCACGAGGAGCTCGGCTGTCGGGTCGTCATCGATCGCTGGCTCGACGGTGCGGAGCCGATCGGAACGACGCACCTGCTCCACGTGGCCGTCTGCTTCGTGGCGGTGGGCAGTCCGCTCCCCGGCCGTGACCACGACGAGCTCCGCTGGCTGGCCCCGAAGGAGCTCGACGCCCTCGACTGGCTCGAGCCCGACCGCCCCTTCCTGCCGCAGCTCCTGCCCGTGCTCCTAGGGTCGTGACCATGAGCGAGACCCCCGATCGTCGGCTGCTGCTGGTGCACGCCCACCCCGACGATGAGTCGATCGGCACCGGCGCGACGATGGCGAAGTACGTCGCGGAGGGCGCGGGCGTCACCCTCGTCACCTGTACCGGCGGTGAGCGGGGCGAGATCCTGGTGCCTGCCCTGACCCACCTGGCTCACGACCAGGAGGACACGCTCGCCGAGCATCGACGCGGCGAGCTCGCGGAGGCGATGGCGGCCCTCGGTGTGACCGACCACCGGTTCCTCGGCGGCTTCGGTCGCTTCAGCGACTCGGGCATGGTCTGGCACGAGGACGGCCATGCGGTCATCGGTGACGACGTGCCCGGCAACGCCTTCTGGAACGCCGACCTCACCGAGGCCGCGACCCTGCTGGTCGAGGTGATCCGCGAGGTGCGGCCGCAGGTGCTGATCACCTACGACCAGTTCGGCAACTACGGCCATCCGGACCACATCCAGGCCCACCGGGTCGCGACGTACGCCACCCACTTGGCCGCGGTCCCGACGTACCGGCTCGACCTCGGTACGCCGTGGGAGATCGCCAAGATCTACTGGGTCTCGAGGTCGGAGTCCCGCTGGCGGCACACCCTGCACGCGATCCGCGAGGCCGGTGACACGACGTCCTTCCGGGGCCTGGATCCCGACGGTCCGCTGCCGATGGCGACACCCGACCAGGACCTCGCCGCCGAGATCGACGCGCCGGAGTACGCCGACCGGAAGGTCGCGGCGCTGCACGCGCATCGCACGCAGATCGAGGTGGACGGGCCCTTCTTCGCGTTGTCGAACCGCGAGGGGAACGAGGTGCTCGGCGTCGAGTCGTTCCGGATCGCCAAGGGCACCCCGGCACCCGGCCCGGACGGGTTGGAGTCGGATCTGTTCGCCGGACTCTGATCGGCGCGTTCGGCCACGCCGAGGGCTCCGGTCTCCTAGCATTTTCGCGTGGCACGCTCGACCCGACGGGACGACTGGCCCGGCCCCGAGAAAGAGGGCGGCCGGGTCGTCCTTGCGCTCATCCTCGGGCTCGCGCTCCTTGCCAGTGGCGCGTACGTCGCGGCGTACGCCGCAGCGAGCGACAAGGTGCCCGTCGGGACACAGGTCGCCGGCGTCGACATCGGCGGTCACGACCAGAGCTCGGCCGTCCAGGTGCTTCGCGCCGGTCTCGCGGCGCGCGCCGACTCGCCGTTCACGGTCGTGCTCAACGGCCGCACCCAGCAGGTCCTCCCGTCGCAGGTCGGGCTGAGCGTCGACTACGACGCCTCGGTCCGCAAGGCGGGCGCCGCTCGCAGCTGGCGACCGTCGCGGCTGTGGAGGTACTTCACCGAGGGCGCGTCGTACGACCCCGTCGTGACCCTCGACCAGGACCGCCTCGCCGCGCTGATCGAGCGCCTGGACGTGACCGATGGGCGGACCGCGACGGACGGGTCCGTGGTGTTCGGTCATCAGACGTTCACGGTGCAGCCGCCTCGTCCGGGGCTCGCGCTCGACCCGCGCGTCGCGGGTACGGCGTTCTGGAACGCCTATCTCTCAGGCAACCCGTCGGTGCGCCTGCGGATGATGCCGACGGCACCCGCGATCGACGCGGCGGTGATCCAGCGCTTCGTGAGGCGGTTCGCCAATCCGGCGATGGCCTCGTCGGTCGAGCTGCACTTCGGGGGCGCGACCCTGCACCTGTCGCCGCGCTCGTACGGCAGGCTGCTGGTCGCTCGACGCGTCGGCAACGAGCTCCGGCCACAGGTGCGGGCACACGCCCTCGCGCGACTGACATACTCACAGCTGGCCGGCGCCCCGATCGACCGGCCAACCCCGGCCACCGTCGCGCTGGTCAGCGGCCGGCCGCACGTCGTGAAGGCACGACCAGGCATGACGTTCAGGCCCGGCGCCGTCGCGTCGGCGCTGATGCACGCCATCGGCTCACCCCACCGCGCGGCACGGGTGCGACCGACGCTCGCGAAGGCGTCGTTCACCAATGCCGACGCCCGCCGGCTCGGCATCCGTACACAGGTGTCGTCGTTCACGGTCCACCTGCCCCGCGGCTCGCACGGCTCGGAGGTCGCCGCGGCCGTCCAGCGCCTGGACGGGGTCGTCATCAAGCCGGGCCATGCTCTGTCGGTGCGGGGTCTCCTCGGGTCAGCTACCCCGACCGGTACGAGCGGCAACGCGGTTGCGACGGCGGTCTTCAACGCGGCCTGGCTCGGCGGTCTGCAGGTGACGTCCCACGCCGCGGGCGCGACGTACACCGGGAAGGCGCCGGTCGGGCGCGACGCGTCGCTGCGCGACGGTCAGGACCTCGCGTTCACCGACAACACCAGGTACGGCGTGCTGGTCTCGGCAGCGGCCGCGCGCCCGACCGCCACACAGCCCGGCTCATTGACGGTCACGCTGTGGTCGACGCCGCGGTGGACGGTGACCTCGCGCCACAGCGGCCGCACACATGTCGTACCGGCCGGACGACACGTGCAGTACGACAAGGGCTGTACGCCGCAGCAGGGCAGCGACGGTTTCGACGTCACGGTGATCAGGAGCTTCGCGGACCGCGGGCAGGTCGACCACACGTCGACGTACACCGTGAGCTACGCGCCGCTGCCGGCGGTGGTGTGCAAGTCGCGACACCACCGGCATCACTGACGCGCGATCGCAACGTCACGGCGCGAGCCGGTGCAGGTCGCGCGGGAAGAGCGTGACCTCGCGGATGTTCGGCGCCTCGACCAGCCGCCCGACCCAACGCTCCAGGCCGATCGCGAAGCCGCCGTGCGGCGGGATGCCGCGCCGGAAGGCCTCGACGTACGACGCGTACGGCGCGTAGGGGTAACCGCGCTGCTCGAGCGCGCGGACGTAGTCGTCGTACCGGTGCAGCCGCTGGGCCCCGCTGACGAGCTCGACGCCGCGGAAGATCAGGTCGAACGACCGGCTCCAGTGCGGGTCCTCCGGGTCGGGGTGGCTGTAGAACGCGCGATGGGCCGTCGGGTAGCCGTCGACGAGCAGGAAGTCGGAGCCGTGCTCTGCCATGGCCCACTCGCCCAACGCGCGCTCGTGGGCGGGGCTCAGGTCGGGCTCGCCGGCCGGCGCGCCGGCGATCTCGAGGGCGTCGGGGAAGTGGAGCGTCGGGATCTTCTCCGGCACCTCCGGCAGCTCGATGCCGAGCCGCTCCACCGCGGGCGCGGCGTACCGCTTGACGCCCGTGATCATCCCGGCGACGACGTCGCGCAGGCACGCCATCACCTCGCGGTGGTCGTCGACGAAGCCGAGCTCGACGTCGAGCGAGACGTACTCCGCGAGGTGCCGCACGGTGTCGTGCGGCTCGGCGCGGAACACCGGGCCGACCTCGTAGACCCGCTCGAAGACGCCCACGAGCTGCTGCTTGTAGAACTGCGGGCTCTGGGCGAGGTACGCCGGCCGGCCGAAGTAGTCGACCTCGAAGACGTTGGCGCCGCTCTCTGTCGCCTGCTCCACGAGCTTGGGCGAGTGGACCTCGGTGAAGCCCTCGGCGTCGAGCGTCTCGCGGAAGCCGCGCAGGCTCGCGGCCGCGAGCTCCCACTTCGCTCGTTGGAGTGGGTGGCGCCAGGTGGTCGCGGCGTGGTCGAGCAGGGTGGGCAGGCCGGTGTCGAGGGTCGGCCGCCAGAGCTCGACGACCGGGGTGTCGGCGGGCTCGCTGAGCGCGGTCACCATGGCGTCGTTGACCTCGACGCCTTGAGGTGCCTGGGCGTTCGCGGTCATGGTGCCGACGACCTCGACCGGGGTCTCCTCCGGCGGGACGTCGGTACCGGCGGGGAGCACGACCTGAGCCAACCCGGTGCGGTCACGGACGATCAGGAAGGTGACCTTGGCCAGCTCGCGGCGGCGGTGCACCCAGCCCTGCAGCCGGACCTGCTCGCCGGGCGTCGTCTCGGGCAGTGCGGATGTGAGTGTGCGTTTCATCGTTCCTCCAGTAGCGGACAGCCCTGGAGGTGTGGGCGGGGGCAAAGTCGCGGTGCCACCACACCTTCGCCGGCCTTGTCAGTGAGTGGCCGGCCTCTCGTCGGTACGTCGTACGCACGGACCACCGCTCGTCTCCCGGATCGGAGGGGGTTCGTCACGCCCCACAGCGGTCAGGAGAAATCGTACGGCGCGGGGCTCGGCGGCCGCGAATCGAAAGCGGTGCCCGGGCATTCGATGACTAGGTGCTCGGCCAATGCCTCTGCCGAGCCAGGAGCGGGTGCCGGTGTTCGGTCCGGGCAGTGGTCGGGTGCGCCATCCACTGACGTTGCGGCGCCCGTGCCCACGCAAGGTGGACGTGTCGCTTGACCTTGTCCTGGCGGCACTGGATAAGCCCGCACGAGATGATCTTGACCTTGGCCACGGCATCGCCCTGAGCGTAGGTCCCGACCGGCGAGACCAACCGGGTGGACCAGTGGTGACGCTTGCCGTCGCACCGGATGCGCGTGCCGGAGTCGGCCTGGATCTTCAACCGCCCGGCACGCTGCAACAGGTGGGTGTCCGCCTCGGCGAAGCTCTCAGCGTGCGTGCAGGAGTAGGTGCCGTGAAGCTTGGCGGCGCCGCCATGGAAGGCCACCCCCCGCTTGGCCAGCGACACGTGCACGCGCGGCGTCGGTGCGTTCTGCAAAGTCAGGACGAGGTTGCCGCCGTTGACGTCGGTGTCGGAGAAGGCCATGACGTAGTAAGTCCTGCCGGCCCGCGCGCGCAGCCCCACCTCGCCCGGCCCGCAGGCGACGAGGGAGTCCGCTGTCGGGAGGCCGTCGAACACCATCAAGCCGGCGCTGTAGCTCGATGCGGTGGTGTCCAGTGCGACATTGCGCTTCACGTGGGGGGAGTACGTGTACCAGACCGACGCATTCGTCGCGGGAGCCCCGCAGTTCGCGTTGAGAGCGTCGTCCCCGGCGTTGGTCGTGGCCTGAGTCGTGTCCTGCTGCACTCGGTCACCCAGGTGCAGCGCGACTGCCCCTGCGGGTTCGTCGTTCCCGGGTGGTGCCGCACTCGCGGGCCCGGCGGCAAGCGGCACGAGAGCCGCAGCCAACATCGCTGGTAGGAAGAATCGCGGTGCCCTCATGTGCGGCCCCCTCGTCATCGCTGAACGCTCTTGTGGAGACTACTGGCGCGGGTGGCCATCTGTCGTGCACTGAACCGCCGCTACCCGCGTGCGCTCTCAGCCGAGGAACGGTGGCCCGCGTCGGCAGCGGCCCCGGCGTCGGCCGGGACCGCTCGGCGCCAGGGGTTCACCCGCGACAGTCACAGATCCGGTCGACGATCGCTGCGCCGATCTGCCTCCCGACGCGGTCGCCGGTCTCGTCGGCGGTGCGGAAGTGGATCCCACCCCAGATGCGGGCACCGATGCCCTCCTGCCGCAGGGTGTTGGCCGTGGCGTAGTGACGCGTGGTGCCGGTGACGGTCGAGGACAGGTTGAGATCGATGGACTGTGTGCCCTCGAGACCGGTGAGTGCGGCGGTCACCGAGCCGATCACCGTCGTGTGCCCGCTCAGGTAGTCGGGGAAGGGGGGCGTGACGATCAGCGGCGTCCATGTCGGGTCGGCCTGGGTGCCCGGGTTGCCATCGGTGTCGCCCAGCCGGATGGCCGTCACGGGGCGCCAGAATCCGAAGTGCAGCTTGGCGTCCCAGGCCGCCATCACCGCATCGGCAGCGGCGAGGTTGGCGATCGCGAAGTACTGCGCGGCATCGGCCCCGTCCAGACCGTGACGGACGACGTGGTCGCGGTAGGCACCCTGCAGCTGGCTGGTGAGGTTGCCGGCGAAGAAGAGCGCGATCTCGGTCTGCTCGGCCGTCCTCGTCGTACTGGTCGCCGAACCGAGGTCAGCGACCTCCCGGAAGTCGCGCGTGTACGTCGCAGACGTCAGCCGTGGCGGGCCGCTCGGCCGGAACTGGCCGGCGTTCCGCAGCACGAACGGGGTCATCGTGCCCAGCCAGGGAGCCAGGTAGGGCATGAGCAGTGGCGGCGTGGGCCGCCAGGTGCCCGGAGCCGGGGGTAGGTCGAAGATCGTGGTCCCGAGCCAGCCGTCTCCGGCCCGCTGCGTCAGCAGGTGGTTCGCTGCGCGCTCGCCGTACGCAACTCCGTCGTCCTTCGCGGCACCATCGGGAATGCTCGCGAGCGCGTCGGCGTACGCCGCTCCCACGCGTGGGCTGCTGACCGGGAAGTAGTGCAGCAGAACTCCACGGGCAGCCGCGGCCACAGCGGCGGCGGTCGACGCGCAGGGAGGTGCGTGGGTGTGCCAGCGGTAGAGGGGGTGTGAACGCTCAATCCCCTCCACGGCGTTGTAGACCGCGGCCTGCACGTAGGCCATTCCGACGGCCATCACGGGTGCGGGGAGTGCGGCATCGGTGCCCAGAGCCGCGGAGGCGGTGTCGTTCCAGGCCACCACCGCATCGGCGGACGAGGGTGCACAGCCGGAGCTGGAGGCGCCGGCTGCAGGGGCCACTGGGCTCGCTATGGCCGCGGCCAGGAGGCCGGCGGTCAGCCCGCCGACCGTCATCAGGGCGCGCTTGGTCAAGGTCTTGTACATGTGAGTTCCTCTCGGAAGTGAGTCGGTACCGCCTCACGCCCTCGATCGCGTGACAGCGGGATGTCCGGCCTGCATGAGCACCACGCTCGCGCAAAGAGCGAGCCACGACATGGGGAGGACTCCTAGTCCTCGGCACCCGTCGGGCGGAACCACCTAAGGGTCGCCAGGGTCCAAGGCACCTCCGGTGCCGAGCGCGTGCCCGGCCCAGCCCGATCTCGGTCGCCAACGGTGTGGGAGACGCCTACGATGGCTGGTCCGGGGGTTTTCGCTCCCTCCACGCCGAGGGCGGTGAAACACATGCCCCTACCCAGCGGGGGACCTCCTCTTCTGTTGGGGCGAGAGCGGGAGACCGCGGAGCTCGATGAGGCACTCGGGCTCGCGGTGCAGGGGACCCCGCAGGTCGTGCTGGTCGGGGGCGATGCCGGGATCGGCAAGACCACGCTGGTGGCTCACCTCGAGCGACGCGCTACGGACCTCGGGTTCACAGTGGCGACCGGGCACTGCCTCGACCTCGAGGCGGGCATCTCGTTCGCCCCGGTGGTCGAGGCGGTCCGGGCTCTGCTCGCCGGCCTCGACGACTTTCACGCGCGCCCGTCCGCGCGGCGGATGCTGACCCTGCTCGATCCGGAGGCACCTCGGAGCGTCGAACCGCTCCGAGTGCTGGATGACCTGCGTCAGACCGCCCTGGAGGCGGCGGCCGCCGGTCCGGTGCTGGTAGTGCTCGAGGACATGCACTGGGCGGACCGGTCGACCCAGGACTTCGCGGCCGCTCTGTCCCGGACCGCCCGCGGCGCGTTGCTGCTGGTGCTGACGTTCCGCAGCGACGAGCTCCATCGCCGACATCCGTTCCGGAAGGCGTTGGTCGAGATCGGCCGGACCGTCGGGTCCCGACGGATCGACCTCGGCGGCTTGGGCGGCGACGACATCGCGGGCCTCGTCGCCGCCCGCACCGAAGGGCCACCAGACCCGTCACTGGTGAGCACCGTGCTCGCGCGATCCGAGGGCAACCCGCTGTACGCCGAGGAGCTCCTGGCCGTCGACCAGGAAGGGGCCCCGGGTCACCTCTCCGATCTGCTGCTGGCCCGGATCGACGCCCTCGACCAGGGCCCGCGGGCGCTGCTGCGGGTCGCCTCGGTGAACGGGACCCGGCTGGACACCGAGACGCTGGCGGAGCTGGCGGGGCTCGACCAAGGTCGGATGGAGAGCTATCTCAGGGAGGCGCTGGACGCCAACGTCCTGCGTCACGCCGCCGGCTCCCTGGAGTTCCGGCACCCGCTCCTGCGCGAGGCGGCGTACGACGACCTGATGCCCGACGAACGCACCCGGATCCACGCGAGGCTGGCCGAGAAGCTCCAGTCCCAGGTCGACGCCGCGCCCGATCCCCGGCTGGCGATCCTGAGCCGGCTCGCCTTCCACTGGAACGCCGCCCACGACCTGCCCCGCACCCTGACCGCATCGGTGCGCGCCGGGCTGGCGGCGAAGCGGCTCAGAGCCGCCGAGGCAGTCATCCAGCTCGAACGCGCACTGTCACTGTGGGACCGGGTCCCCGACGCCGAGACTCTTGCCGAGCACCCGCGGGCCGAGCTCGTCGTCCTGCTGGGGGACGCGTTGGGCGACCAGGGTGACCTCGAGCGCTGGCACACGCTCGTCCGCACGGCGGTGGACATGCTCGGGCCCGACCCCGACCGGTTGCTGGCCAGCCGCGTCTACTCCGCGTTGGCCCTCAGCTCCTTCCACACCGTGGACACGATCGGTGCGCAGGAGGCGATCCGCCTCGCCGTCGAGTACGCCGGTGACTCCCCGACCGAGGAGCTGGCCTGGGCCCTGAGCGCCCAGTCGCAGTACCTGAACAGTCAGGCCCAGTTCGCTGCCAGCGTCGCAGCCGCACAACGAGCTATCGACGTCGCCAGGAGGGCGGCGTGCGTGGAAGCCGAGGTGTATGCCCTCTACCCCGGATGCCTCTCCCTGGGAGCCCTCGGCCACATCGCCGCCGCACTCGCGGGGATGGAGCAAGCCAATGACGTGTCACGGGCGGCGGGCATGGTCGGGTACGCGCTCGACCAATATCTCGCCCTGGAGTACATGCAGGCCGGACAGGTCGATCGTGGCCTGGCCCTCGCCAGTGAGGGCTTCGACGAGGGCATGGCCCTGGGACTTCCGATACAAGCGACCCTGTGTGGTGGAGCGGCGCTGCAAGCACTCCTGTGGCGCGGGCGCCTCGACGAGGCAGAACAGAGGCTGGAGGAGCTCACAGAGCTGGGGTTGCCCGCATCCAGCGGGCATTGGCGCTCCCTGCGCGCGGACCTGTTGCTGGCACGAGGTGCCGCGGCCGCGGCGACCCCCCTGGTACGCGAGACCGCGGCGGACACCCAGGCGGCGAATCGGAAACCCTGGGACGTCGAGGTCCTGACCGAGTTCGCGCTGGCGATCATGCTCGACGACCTGCCCAGTGCCCTCGAGGCGGCGAGGTCGTGCCTGGCCCAGCTCGACGACACCGATTCGCCGCTGCTCTCGGCCGGGGCCGCCCGGATCGGCTTCCAGGCCCTCTGCTTAGGTCGGACGACGCCCCGGCTCATGACCGACGAGCTGCGGGACGGCGCAGCGCGGCACCTCGGTCGCGCGCGGGCCGGCCTCACCGACGAGTGGCGCCCGGCCTACCACGGCGTCCAGCTCGCGCTCGCCGAGGCCTACGCCGCCAGGTACGCCGGGGAGCCGGCCGTCGACCAGTTCCGGGCGGCGGCTGGGCTGGCGGAGCCGTTCGGTGCCTACTTCGCTCTCGAGCCGCGCCTGAACCTGGCCACCGAGCTACTCGCCCACGGCGGTCGAGACGAGGGCCGCGAGCTGCTCGTCGAGTGCTGGAGGGCTGCCCACGACATGGGTGCCCACGACCTCGAGCGCCGCGCCCGCCGGCTCGCCACCCGCACCCGCGTCCCGCTGCCCCGGTCGGCAGCGCGGGAGGGACCGTTGAGCCGGCTGACGCCACGGGAGCGCGAGGTCCTCGACCACCTCGCCACCGGCGCCACCAACAAGGCGATCGCCGAGTCCCTGTTCGTCACCGAGAAAACCGCCAGCGTGCATGTGTCGAACCTGCTGGCCAAGCTCGGCGTCACCAACCGCGGCGAAGCCGCCGCCCTCGCCCGACAGGTCGTGGGATGACCTGACGCCGGCGTTCAGCCGGCTGAGTGTCGGGCCAGCTCCAGGTTCGACCGGTGGACGCCCGAGCGAGGCACGTCGCACGTCGGATCGGGGTGGTCAGGTCAGATCTGCCCGCCCCGAAGCGATCGTGCCTGTTGTCGTCACCGCGCCGAATCGTGTGGTCGATCCTGCCCTGCGTCGTCTCGTCGTACGCCGGCGAGTCTGCCGTCCGAGCATCACGTGGTCACGTGGATGGTGCTGCCGCATCCCGATTGTGAGCCGCGCATGAAGGTGCCGGCGTCGAGCGTCGTCCGGAAGACGAAGTAACCGATGTTGCCGCGGTAGTTCACGACCGTGGTCTCGTGCCACCGCTTGTTGGCGCGGACGGACGTGGGCAGGGTACGGAAGAGGTGGTTGCGGGTGCAGCGGGTCCTTTCCTTGTGCCGGAACGGCCCGTAGACCCGGGTGTAGGCGGTGTGCACCTCTGGCCGGTCGAACCCGGACACGAGGATGTCCGGGCCGAACGCGTGGCCGATCCTGACGGTGCGGGCCACCCCGACCCGGGACTGTTTGGTCGTGGTGTTCTTCCGGGCCAGATAGGCGGTGCCACATGCGCTCGCCGGTCGGGTGGTGGAGTTCCCGCGGGCGGCTACCCGCCAGGCGTAGTAGCCGGTCCTCGCCGGACTCCATGGCGGCAGCGAGCGGGTGCCGTTGCTGCCGATGATGGTCTTCGCGGTCGTCCGCGCGGTCCCGGTGCAGCCGATGGCGGCCGCGGTGAACGGGCCGTAGACCGCGTAGTCCACGGTCTCGCGTCCGGTCAGTCCGGTCACGCTGTAGGTGCCGGGTAGCGGGTGGCCGACGAGGACGGAGGCCGAGGTGTTGGTGACCGTGAGGGTCTGGGTGCTGACCCCGAGACCGTAGCCCCGCAGCCTCAGGGTCCGCTGATGGCCGGCGACCGCGATCCGGGAGGCCGCCTTGTTGTCCGGGCGGCGAAGGAACAGAGCCACGTCGGGCACGGTGTGTACGGCCGCGGTGATACGTGTCCTCCCGGCAACGGCACGGAAGTAGACCCGGCCCACCCCGTGGTTGTTCAGATAGACGGTCCTGGTCCCCGCGCCGGGGTAGGTGACGTCGGCGGCGAGGCCTCGCTGTTGGCCGGTGATGACCGGCCCGAGGCCCCGCTTGTTCTGGACCCGAACGGTGACGGTGGTCTGGTTGCCGGCCGGCACCCGGCGAGCCGTGACGGTCGTGCGGTACGGGCCGTGGCGGTGCTTCGACTGCCGCACAATCGTCCTGGCGTAGGCGCGCAGGACGCGGCCGTCGCCCGTGAGGTTGGTCCGACGGGCCGTGTACGCCGTGCCCACCCGCCACTTGCCGCGGCTGAGCAGCGCGTGCAGGGCGACGTCGACCGCAGCGGCCGTGGTGCGGTCACGGGTGCCGCCGTACGTCGAGAGGATCCACGCGGACCGCGCCGTGGCCGCCGGGCTGACGCCCCGCACCTGGGTGACCCGGTGCGGGGGGTGGTAGGCGGACTCGGCATTGCTCTTGCGGGGCTGGGTGCGGTAGGCAAGCTGGCTGCCGACCCGATACCGCCCCACCCAGGTCCCGTCGGCGTGAGGGCTTCCCCCGATCCGGAACCCCAGCCCCGGCCGTGATTGTGGGCCTGCGGCCTGCGTGGGGGCCGGGATGGTGCCGAGGCCTACGCCGGCGAGGAGCACGGCGGCCAGTGCGACGGCGTGACGAGGTCGCGTGTGGCTGGGGGTCATCGGCCTTCCTTTCGTCTGATCCGGCTGCTCCACGAATCCCTTGTCGCTGGGTGCGACGGCGTGCACGGGCGAAGGAGCTAGGGGCGGGGACCGGTGTGCGGCGGGCTGGTGTTCCCTCCTGGCACGGGCCCGGGATGTGGCAACCGCTGCCGTGTCGGGGCGGGCGACGACGAGGTCGATGGCGGCGTGGTCGGTGGCGGCACACTCGCCGGTGCCGAGGGCGCGGAGACTTGGGCAGGCGGAGGCGTGACCGCCACCGCACGCGGGCTGGTCGACCGCTGAACTACGCGGTTGGACGGCGTAGGAGGCGGGGCCGGTGCGAAGCGCGCTGCCACGCAGCCTGCCGCGATGCAGCGCTGCCCCTGGTGCAGCGGTCGATGGACCGCGAATCCGGTGCCGGAGGCCTGCCGGTCGCTCACAGGCACCTGGTCATTGCCGCCGCTCGTACCGGAGCTCGGAGCTACGAGCAGCCATGCCAGGGCGGCCAGCATCAGCCCGATCGCGACCCCGCCGACCCAGTTCGCCACATTTTGGTCGTCCATGCGTTCATCCCCCGGAGAACGTCACAGTGTTGCCCCCACTATGCGCCTCCTGGCCGCGGGAGGGAACCACCTCGAGGAGGACAAGACCTTGTGGCCGCCACTGCGAAATGAAATGGGGGACTTCGAAACGTTCGCGAGCCACACGACTCTGATGATGTCTCCGACGCCGATGAGCACCCATCCGGTTCCGGCAGAGGCGCATTCTCAGCCGTTGTCCGACGGACGCTCATGGCTCTCTTCTGCCCTCCAGCCGGGCTCCGTCGTGGTCTCGAGGTCGGAGCCGTGTCCGCGTATCGTGGTGTCTTCGGGGGAGGGAGTTTCGACATGGTGGCCATGGTCGAAATCGTGTTTCTTCTCGTATGTGCGGCGCTCGGCGTGTGGTGGTTCAGCCGGACGAGCATGTGGTCTCGCATGAAGTCGGGAAGGCAACTGGGTCGGCGTGATCTCGGCAGGAAAAAGCATGAGCTCAGCAGGACCCAGCAGGAGCTCAGCAGGAAGCATTTTCGCAACGATGACCCGGGTCAGTTTTACCCGCACTGATCTGCTGCGATCCGGTCGGGCGCGGCGTCCCGAATTGCCGGAGCCTTGTCATGCGCCGCCGCCGATCAGGCGGGAGAAGTCGTACGGCGGTCGCGTGGACCTTTGAGAGGAAGGGCCCACCTGGCCCCTTCCTCTCAGTAGTTGTCACACGATCTCAAGGAACCGGATGCCGGGTGCTCGCACCCCCACCGGTCAGCCCACTCGCGGATCGTCCATGATGCCCAGGTGAACGTGCATGCTCGGACCGCGGCCAACCGACGGCTGCTGGCCGACTTCTTCGACGGCATGGACGAGCAGCAGCTGAACACGCGCAGTCTGTGCGACGCCTGGACGGTCCGCGAGGTGCTCGGTCATCTCGTGTCGCCCCTGACCGGCACCCTGGGCCAGCTGATCCGCGAGGTCATTCGCGCGCGCGGATCGGTCGACAGGGCCAGCGAGGCGATCGCCGGCGACGTGGCGCGGCGCCCGGTCCCCGAGCTCACCGCGCTCGCCGACCTCTCGGGTCCCGGGGTCGACGTACTCCGGAGCGGGCTCGAGGGGCGGAGTCGATAGCCGTGGCCTACTTCGAGAGGTTGGGGGAGCGTCGGTTCCGGGCGACCGAGCACACGGGTGGGGCGTGGGACCTCGAGACGCAGCACATCGCGCCCGCGCTGGGGTTGATGGCGCACGCCGTCGAGACGGATCGGGACCGGCGGCGGAGCGACGGGCTGGTGCTGACGCGGGTGAGCTACGACATCCTCGGCACGGTGCCGATCGCCGAGGTCGACATCGGCGTGGAGGTGCTCAGGAAGGGCCGGACCATCGAGCTGGTCGAGGCAGTGCTCAGCAATGCAGGGCGGGCGGCGGTTCGGCTGCGCGGATGGCTGATGGAGCCTCGCGACACCACAGCGGTCGCCGGGTCCTCCCACCCGCCGATCCCAGGTCCCGACGAGCTCGAGGCATGGGACCCGACGACGGTGTGGCGGGGAGGGTTCATCGCCTCCGTCGAGGTACGTCGCCACCAGCAGGAGCACGGGCGGGCGTGCTACCGGGTCCGCACCCCCCAGCCGCTGCTGGCCGACGAGGAGGTGAGCCGGATGGCGGCCGTCACCGGCCTGCTCGACGTCGCGAACGGCATGACCGTGCGGGCGGAGCCGACCGACGTCCTCTTCCCGAACGTCGACCTCACCGCCCACTTCTTCGCCCAGCCGCAGGGGGAGTGGCTGGGTCTCGACACCACGGTCTCGTTCGGATCCGACGGCGTGGGACTGACCACGAGCGTGATCCACGACGAGCGTGGTCCGGTCGGCACCAGCTCGCAGTGCCTCACCGTCCGCCCGACCAGCCAGGGTCCGGGTTCGTCGTCGTGAAACCGCCAGGCAGTACGGCGCTGCGTGTCCTCGCCGTCGTCCTCGCGGCCGTGGCGCTGATGCCCTTGCTCGGGGTCGACCCGGCGATCCTGGCGATCCTTCTCGACGTCGACTTCCTGATGCTGACGGGTCTGGTGGGGCTCGCGATGGTGGGCGTCGACGCCCGACGCGCGGCGTACCGGATCACGCGCAGCCTCCCGGCCCTGTGGATCCGCGTGGCGCTCTCGCTCACGCGCTCGGATCCGCGTACTTTGCTACCAGCCTGAAGGTTGAAGCGGGGGAGATCTGGGTACGCGTCCTGGAGGGCTAGGGAGGGTGGAATGACGAGGCATCAAGCGTTGGAGCTGCTGCTCACGCGTCGCATCCCCGAGGACGTCGCCTCCATCGAGGCCACGCTTCGGGCGATCACCTCGCGACTCGACGTGGTGGACGGCGATGAGCAGTACGAAGAGGTGCACCACCGGATCGACGAGCTGCTCACCGCGCGCGATCGTGTGTCGCCGCGCCACGAGGTGCTCGTCTGAGCTCGGACCTCCGCCGGGCGATCGACGAGGGGCCGGTCGTCCTCGACGGCGGTCTGGCGACCCTGCTCGAGGCCCGCGGACACGACCTCTCCTCCGATCTCTGGTCCGCCCGGCTCCTCCGAGATGACCCCGGGGCGATCGTCGGCGCCCACGGTGAGTTCTTCGACGCCGGCGCGCAGGTCGCCACCACGGCGTCGTACCAGGCGTCCTTCGCCGGGTTCGCGTCCCTCGGTCTGGACGCCGCCGCGGCGGCCGACCTGATGCGGCTGAGCGTCGACCTCGCTCGGCAGGCCCGCGACGAGCGACGGCCCGAGGGCTGGGTGGCCGCCTCGATCGGACCGTACGGCGCGTACCTCGCCGACGGCTCGGAGTACCGCGGCGACTACGACCTCGACGTCGCCGGTCTCCGTGCCTGGCACCGCCCGCGGCTCGACGTCCTGGCCGATGCCGGCGCAGACGTTCTCGCGGTCGAGACCCTCCCCTGCCTGGCCGAGGTCGAGGCGTTGTGCGCAGAGCTCGACGGCACCGGCCTGGTCGCCTGGCTCAGCCTCTCCGCCGACGGCGACCGCACCCGCGCCGGCGAGCCGCTGGCCGAGGCCTGGCAGATGGCGGCCGACGTCGACGAGATCGTCGCGGTCGGCGTCAACTGCTGTGCGCCCGCGGACGTAGCCACCGCGCTGGCTGAGGCGGCCGGCCCGCTCGTCGCCTACCCCAACTCGGGCCAGGGCTGGGACGCCGAAGCTCGCACCTGGACCGGCGAGTCCGCCTTCGACGCGGACGACGTGACGAGCTGGTTGACCGCCGGTGCGCGTCTGGTCGGCGGCTGCTGCCGGGTCGGCCCGGCGGACATCGCCCACGTGTCCCAGCACGTCACCGCGCACGCATGAGGGCCGACGCGGTCCCCGCGAACCACAGCGGCCCTCCACGGTGTGCCGACATCCATGCGATCGCCGCGGAGGTCGGCGCCCCCCCGGTCACCGTGTT
>NZ_DASXQG010000028.1:0-69269 GCF_036493135.1 Nocardioides sp.
CACGTGCACGTTCAAGGGCCAGCGGCGGCTGAGCCCCGACGAGGTGGCCCGGTACCTGTTCCGCAAGGTGGTCAGCTGGGGCCGCAGCTCCAACGTGTTCCTCCGCAACGGCGCGCGCCTCTACCTCGACGTGGGGAGCCACCCCGAGTACGCGACCCCGGAGTGCGACGACGTCGGGGAGCTTGTCACCCACGACAAGGCGGGGGAGCGGGTGCTCGAGGGCCTGCTCAAGGACGCCGAGCAGCGCTTGCACGACGAGGGCATCGCGGGCGAGATCTACCTCTTCAAGAACAACACCGACTCGGCCGGCAACTCCTACGGGTGCCACGAGAACTACCTGGTCAGCCGCTCTGGTGAGTTCAACCGGCTGGCCGACGTGCTCATCCCGTTCCTGGTCACCCGCCAGATCGTGGTCGGTGCCGGCAAGGTCACGCAGACGGCGCGCGGTGCGTCGTACGCCGTGAGCCAGCGCGCGGAGCACATCTGGGAGGGTGTCAGCAGTGCGACCACCCGGTCACGTCCGATCATCAACACCAGGGACGAGCCGCACGCAGACGCCGAGCGCTTCCGCCGCCTCCACGTGATCGTGGGTGACTCCAACATGAGCGAGACGACCACCATGCTCAAGGTCGCCAGCTGCGACCTGGTGCTGCGGATGATCGAGGAGGGCGTGGTGATGCGCGACCTCACGATGGAGAACCCGATCCGCGCGATCCGCGAGATCAGCCACGACGTCACCGGGCAGCGCAAGGTCCGCCTCGCCAACGGCCGGGAGGCGAGCGCGCTCGACATCCAGCACGAGTACCTCTCCAAGGCCCGGAACTTCGTCGACCGCCGCGAGATCTCCTCACCGATCATCGAGCAGGCGCTCGACCTCTGGGAGCGTGGGCTCAAGGCCGTCGAGTCCGACGACCTCGGCCTGGTCGACCGCGAGCTCGACTGGGTCATCAAGTGGAAGCTGATCGACCGCTACCGGGCGAAGCACGGGCTGCCGCTCGGACACCCCCGCGTCGCCCAGCTCGACCTCGCCTACCACGACATCCGCCGCGACCGCGGCCTCTACTACCTGCTCGAGAAGCGCGGCGCCGTGACCCGGGTGACCTCGGACCTGAAGATCTTCCAGGCGAAGTCGGTGCCACCTCAGACCACCCGGGCGCGGTTGCGCGGAGAGTTCATCCGCAAGGCGCAGGAGCGCCGGCGCGACTTCACCGTCGACTGGGTGCATCTGAAGCTGAACGACCAGGCCCAGCGCACGGTGCTGTGCAAGGACCCGTTCCGGGCGTACGACGAGCGCGTACAGCGCCTGATCGACGGCATGTGAGCTCGGGCCAGCCGTCCACGTCCGATGCGGAGTCTCACCGGCGGGCGGCTAGGGTTGCCCGCGGGCCACTCCAGCCACCGGCCCTCCCTGACCCCGAACTGACGATCCTCGTCCAAGGTGAATTCTGTGTTCCGACGTCTCCGACGCCTGATGCTCCTCTTGCTGCCCGTCCTCGTGCTCGCCCTGGCCGGCTGCGGCAGCAGCGGCTCGTCGTCGCCGGCCGCGACGTCCGGCAACCCGCTCGACGCCGTGACCATCACCGGTGACGTGGGCACGAAGCCGCAGGTCGAGTGGAAGGACACGTTCACCGCGACCGACGTCCAGACCACGACGCTGACCAAGGGCGATGGCGACACGATCGCCGAAGGCGACCAGGTGCAGGCACAGATCTGGATCGGGAACGGCTTCAACCAGAAAGAGGCCTACAGCACCTACGACCAGGGTGGCGCCCAGCTCCTGACCCTCAACGAACAGCTGAGCCCGGTCTTCGCCGACGCGATCAAAGGCGCCACGGTCGGATCCCGGGTCGCGGTCACCGCGCCCGCCGACAAGCTGATCCCGGGCGGCAGCGGCAACGCCGACCTCGGCATCGGGAACAAGGACCCGCTACTGGTCGTGATCGACCTGCTCAGCAAGCCGAAGCCGCCGCTGGACGGACCCAAGGGCAAGTCGCAGCCGTCGCCCGCGTGGGCCCCGAAGCTCGTCGCGAAGGGCACCAAGGTGACCTCCCTGGACTTCTCCAAGACCCCGAAGCCCGACGGCAAGCTCAGATCCGCGGTGCTCATCCAGGGCACGGGCGCGACGGTGAAGAAGGGCCAGTCGATCACCGTGAACTACCTGGGCCAGGTGTACAAGGCCAAGCAGCCATTCGACGAGAGCTACACCAAGCAGCCCGCGACCTTCAGCATCGGGACCGGCGGGGTGATCACCGGTTGGGACAAGACGCTGGTCGGCCAGAAGGTCGGGAGCCGCGTGGTGCTCGCCGTCCCGCCCAAGGAGGGCTACGGCAAGCAGGGGCAGCCCGACGCCGGCATCAAGGGCACCGACACGCTGTACTTCGTGGTCGACATCCTCGGGGCCGCCTGAGCAGGATGAGCGGCATGTCGTCCCGGAGCCGAAGGTGAGCACGTCCAAGACCGAGCGTCTGCTCAACCTGCTGATCATGCTGCTGGTCCAGCGGCACTACGTCTCCAAGGAGCGCATCCGCGAGATCCTGTACGCCGACGCGCCGTCGACCGACGCGTTCGAGAAGACCTTCGAACGCGACAAGGAGGAGCTGCGCAGCCTCGGCGTCCCGATCGAGGTGGGCCAGATGGACGCCTACTTCGACGACGAGCCGGGTTACCGGATCCGGGCCGACGAGTTCGCCCTACCCGAGATCAGCCTCGAGTCCGACGAGGCGTCCGTGGTCGCTCTGGCGACTCGGGTCTGGGAGCACGCCCGGCTGGCCGAGGCCACGACGGATGCCGTCGGCAAGCTGACCGCGGCCGGACTCGACCTCGACCTGGAGGCCCTGGAGATCGCCCAGCCACGGCTGAGCGCCGACGAGCCGTCGTTCGACGTGTTCTGGGAGGCGACCCTGACCCGGCGGCCGGTGACCTTCGACTACCGCAGACCCGGGTACGACCAGCCGCTCACCCGACACCTCGAGCCCTGGGGTGTCGTCCGCTTCTCCGGACGCTGGTACGTCGTGGGTCAGGACATCGACCGTGGCGAGGAGCGGGTGTTCCGGCTCTCGCGGGTCGTCGGTGCCGCCACGATGTCCGGACCGGCCGGATCGTTCGTCGTACCGCCGGGCACCGACGTCCGCGCGGCCACCCGCCGGCTCGAGCCGGCCACGCCTACCGAGGAGGTCGTGGTGCTGGTACGGCCGGGTGCCGGGGCGGTCCTGCGTCGCGAGGCGACCAGTGTCGAGCCCGACGTCGCCGGACCCGACGAGGAGACCCCGTGGGACCGGCTGCGCCTCCAGCGGGCCCAGGCCGACGAGCTCCTCGCCTTCGGACCGGACCTCTACGTCGAGGCGCCGGCCTCGGTGCGCGACGAGGTGGTCGCGCGGCTGCGCGCGGCCGTCGGGGCGACGTCGTGAGCGCCACGAGCGCGGGTGCGGCGAAGGACCAGGTCGCGCGGCTGCTGCGGCTCGTGCCCTACCTGCATGCCCGCGACCAGGTGTCGCTCGAGGAGGCGGCCCTGGCCATCGGCGTTCCGGCCGACCAGCTCGAGAAGGACCTCCGGGTGCTGTTCCTGTGCGGGCTCCCGGGCGGCTACCCCGACGACCTGATCGACGTCGACCTCGATGCCCTCGAAGGTGAGGGCGTCATCCGGGTCTCGAACGCCGATTACCTCGCGCGGCCGTTGCGCCTCACGCCGACCGAGGCGAGCGCGATCATCGTGGCGCTCCGCGCGCTGCGGGCCGGCTCCGAGCCCGACACCCGCGAGGTCGTCGACCGGGCATTGGCCAAGCTCGAGGACGCGGCTGCCGGCAGCACCCCTCTGGTCGACCCGGGGGACGACGTACCGACGACCCTGGCGCTGCGGGCGCAGCTGGAGGACGCCGTACGCCGTCGTCGCCAGGTCCGCATCACCTACTACGTGCCCGCGCGCGACGAGGAGTCCGAGCGAGTGGTCGACCCGCATGGCGTCGTGTCCCACCACGGCGTTGCCTACCTCGACGCCTACTGCCACAGCGCCGACGCCCCACGCCTGTTCCGGCTCGACCGGATCCACGAGGCGACCGTGCTCGACTCCGAGGTCACGACCGAGCCGACCGAGCCCCGCGACCTCTCCGACGGTGTGTTCGGGGGTGAGGAGGCCACCCGGGTCACGCTCCACCTACACCCCGAGGCCCGCTGGGTCGAGGAGTACTACGCGATGGAGGAGGTCCGGCCCGGTCCGGACGGCAGCTCGGAGGTCGACCTCCTCGTCGGCGACGAACGCTGGCTCCAGCGCCTCCTGCTCCGCCTCACGCCGTACGCCGCGGTCCTCCAGCCGGCCCACTTCGGCGACGGCGCGGCCGAGGCCATCCGTCGCTCTTTGGCGCTCTACGACCACCCCGCGGGCTAGACTGGCGAAGCAATCGAAGCCTCAACGTCAGGACCACACTTCATGTCTTCCCTGTTGATCGGCGACCTCGGCACGCCAGAGCTGCTCATCATCCTGGCGATCGTCGTCCTGGTGTTCGGCGCG
Source organism: Nocardioides sp. (assembly GCF_036493135.1). GTDB lineage: Bacteria > Actinomycetota > Actinomycetes > Propionibacteriales > Nocardioidaceae > Nocardioides. The sequence goes on from NZ_DASXQG010000028.1 coordinate 4,505, forward strand.
TCCAAGCTCCCCGAGCTCGCCCGCGGCAGCGGCCGGGCACTGCGCATCTTCAAGGCCGAGACCAAGAGCCTGGGCGACGACGACGAAGATGGCGCCACCAAGACGCAGTCGCAGCTGGAGCTCGAGGCCCGTCAGGCCGCTGAGCGCGAGGCCTTCGAGGCCAAGCAGGCCGCCGATCGCGAGGCGAGTCATCGCGACGACTCCGCCTGACCGCGCCTGAGCGAGAGCGGCCGGTCCGGTGTCCATCGTCGGTGTCGTCGACGTCCTGCGCGGAAAGCCGCGCAACCCCGTCGGCCCCGACGGCCGGATGGCCCTGTCGGACCACTTCCGGGAGCTCCGAGCGCGACTGATCCGCTCGGCGCTGATCCTGGTGATCGCGTTCATCGTCGCGATCCTCTTCTACGACCAACTGCTCCAGTTGGTGACGCATCCGTACAACCAGGCGCAGGTGACGCTCAAGGAGAAGGGCGTCGTCTCGACGCTCGTCGTCCAGGACGCCACCGGCGGCATCCTGCTGCAGATGAAGCTGTGCGGCGTGGTCGCGCTGATCGCGTCCAGCCCGTACTGGCTGTACCAGATCTGGGCGTTCATCCTTCCCGGCCTGCACGAGAAGGAGAAGAAGTACTCCCGGCTCTTCGCGTGCGTCGCCGGGCCACTGTTCATCGGCGGCGTCGCCCTCGGCTACTTCGTCCTGCCGAAGGGCCTGGAGGTCCTGATCTCGTTCGTGCCCAAGGGTGCGGTGAGCCTCCTGGACTTCACCAAGTACTTCTCGTTCCTGATGCGGATGCTGCTGGTGTTCGGCATCGCGATGGAGATCCCGCTGTTCGTGGTGCTGCTCAACCTGGCCGGCGTGATCACCGGACGCACCTTGGGCAAGCACCGCCCCTGGATCATCATCGGCACCATGGTCTTCGCGGCGGTGGCGACGCCGTCGACGGACCCGTTCTCGATGCTGATGCTGGCGATCCCGATGGTGATCCTGTTCATGATCTCCGAAGTCATCTGCCGGATCCTCGACCGCGTCCGCGGTCGCGGGACACATCGCACCGATCAATGGGCCGACGATGAAGTCTCGCCCCTATGAAACTGGTGTGATCTCCCTGTGACCCCGCCACACGAGCCGCCGTCGTACGACGAGTCGGACCCGTTCGACCTGCCCGACTGGCTGGGGGAGGCCGAGGTGACCTGGGAGGCCGAGCGCGGACTCGACACCGGTCATCGCGTCGCAGGCGCGCTGACGGCGCAGGGCCGGGAGCCGCTGGCGTGCGACCTGCTGGCGGTCGACGACGCCTACCCGGAGCCGGTCGCGGCGGATGCGGTGCGGGTCCGCACCCACCAGGTGTGGCGGTACGGCGAGGTGCTGGTCGCGGCGGACGGTCCGCGGATGCTCCTGGCCGTGCCCGGCTCCCGGATCGACGCCGAGACCGCCCTCGACGCGATCGGCCGCCTGGCCAGGGCTGTCGGCGCCGGCCCGGGTTCGTACGGCGTTCGGCTCCGGGTGGGGTCCGTCGACGACTAGGGCTAGGGACTGCGGTTTGGTCCCAAACCGCAACTCTTCCCCTCCGAATCGTGCGGTTTGGGACCAAACCGCAGAACTACCGACCGGTAGTCTGCGCGCGTGCCGAGCAGGGAGATCGCCCTCCTGACCAACCCCAGCGCGGGCAAGGGCAAGGGCGCCAACGCCCGGGAGCGGGCGCTCCCGCGTCTGCGCGGCGCCGGCCTGACCGTCCGCGACCTCCAGGGTCGCGACGCGGGCGAGGCTCTGGACCTGGCCCGGCAGTGCGTCGCCGACGGCGTCGACGCCCTGGTCGTGTGCGGTGGGGACGGCATGGTCCATCTCGCGGTCCAGGCGCTCGCGTCGACGGGCACCCCGCTGGGCATCGTCCCGGCCGGCACCGGCAACGACGTCGCGCGCTACTTCGACATCCCCCGCAAGGACGCCGACGCCGCCGTCGACCGGGTGATCGCCGGGGCCACCCGCACCATCGACCTCGCCCGGAGCGGATCACAGTTCTTCGTCACCGTGCTCGCCGCGGGCTTCGACGCCGTCGTGAACGAGCGGGCCAACCGGATGACGTGGCCGAAGGGGCAGATGCGCTACAACATCGCCACGCTCGCCGAGCTCCGGGTCTTCGAGCCGCTGCCGTACACACTGCAGCTGGACGACCGGCGGGTCTCCCTGGAGGCGATGCTGGTCTCGGTCGGGAACGGACCGTCGTTCGGGGGCGGCCTGCGCATCACCGAGGGCGCGGTCCTCGACGACGGTCTCCTCGACGTCGTCATCATCAAGCCGATCTCGAAGCCCGACCTGATCCGGACCTACCCCAAGCTCTTCAAGGGCACCCACATCCACCACCCGCAGTACGAGCACCATCTGGTCCGCTCGGTCACCGTCGCGGCGCCCGGCATCGTGTCGTACGCCGACGGCGAGCGCTTCGGCCCGCTGCCCCTGACCGTCGAGTGCGCACCCGGCGCGCTTACGGTTCTCGCATGACCCCCCACCCGGTCTTCGACGCGTTCCGGAAGCTGTACGAGTTCGGACTCGACGGCTTCCAGGTCGACGCCTGCCACGTGGTGGAGGAGGGGAAGGGGGTCCTCGTGGCGGCCCCCACCGGGTCGGGCAAGACCGTGGTCGGGGAGTTCGCCGTCCATCTGGCGCTCGAGACGAGGCGGAAGTGCTTCTACACGACGCCGATCAAGGCGCTGTCCAACCAGAAGTACCACGACCTCGTCGCCCGCTACGGCGCCGACCGGGTCGGGCTGCTCACCGGCGACACGTCGGTCAACGGGGAGGCGCCGGTCGTAGTGATGACGACCGAGGTGCTGCGGAACATGCTGTACGCCGGCTCGGGCACCCTCACCGGCCTCGGGTACGTCGTGATGGACGAGGTCCACTACCTGGCCGACCGCTCCCGTGGTGCCGTCTGGGAAGAGGTGATCATCCACCTCCCCGAGTCCGTGTCGCTGGTGTCCCTGTCGGCGACCGTCTCCAACGCCGAGGAGTTCGGCGAGTGGCTGGAGACCGTCCGCGGCGACACGGTGACGATCGTCGAGGAACGGCGTCCGGTGCCGCTGTACCAGCACGTCCTGGTCGGCCGCCGCCTGCTCGACCTGTTCGCGACATCGGACGTCGACGCCGCCGCCGGGTTCGTCAAGGAGGATGCGCCGGTCAACCACGAGCTCATGCGAATCGCGCGAGACGACTGGGCCAGCACCCGCATCAAGGACCGGCGTACCCCGAAGGGACGGCCCCAGCGCGGCGGACGTCGTCCCGTGGGCAACGGGCGGCGGGTCTGGATCCCGAGCCGCGTCGACGTCCTCGACCGGCTCGACGGCGCCGCGCTGCTGCCGGCGATCGTGTTCATCTTCAGCCGGGTCGGCTGCGACGCGGCCGTCGAGCAGTGCCTGCGCTCGGGGATCCGGCTGACGACCCCGGAGGAGCGAGACGAGATCTTCGCGTTCGTCGAGGAGGCCTGTGCCGACCTGCCGGACGAGGACCGCGCCGTCCTCGGCTACCAGGACTTCCTCGACGGGCTGACCCGTGGGGTCGCGGCACACCACGCGGGCATGCTGCCCGCGTTCAAGCAGTGTGTGGAGCAGCTGTTCGTGCGCGGGCTCTGCAAGGCCGTCTTCGCGACCGAGACCCTCGCCCTCGGGATCAACATGCCGGCCCGCACCGTGGTCCTCGAGAAGCTCTCCAAGTGGAACGGCGAGACGCACGCCGACATCACGCCGGGGGAGTACACCCAGCTCACCGGCCGCGCCGGACGCCGCGGGCTCGACGTCGAGGGGCACGCCGTCGTGCTGTGGCAGCCGGGCATGAACCCGTCCGAGGTCGCCGGCCTCGCCTCGACCCGTACCTACCCGCTGCGCTCGAGCTTCCGCCCGTCGTACAACATGGCGGTCAACCTCGTGCACCAGGTCGGCCGGTCGCGGGCACGCGAGCTGCTGGAGATGTCGTTCGCCCAGTTCCAGGCGGACAAGGCGGTGGTGGGGCTTGCGAGGCAGCTCGCGAAGAGCGAGGACGCGCTCCAGGGGTACGCCGATGCCGCGACCTGCGAGCTGGGCGACTTCATGGAGTACGCCGCTCTCCGAAAGCGGGTCTCAGAGCTGGAGAAGAACACCGCCCGCGCCCAGCGGGCCGACCAGCGCGAGGAGGTGATCGCGTCGCTGGCGCAGCTGCACCGCGGCGATGTGATCCAGGTGCCTGGCGGCAAGTTCGCCGGGTACGCCGTGGTCCTCGACCGCGGTACCTCCACGGACGGACCGCGGCCGCAGGTGCTGACGGCCGAGCGGCAGGCTCGGCGGCTCAGCGTGGTCGACTTCCCGACGCCGGTGACGGCCCTGAGCCGGCTCCGGATCCCGCGCCAGTTCAACGCGCGCAACCCGCAGATGCGCCGCGACCTGGCCTCGACGCTCCGCAACGCCACCCACGGGCTCGCTCCGCCGCCCCCGCGACGCGAGCGCCGCGACGTACGGCCGAGTCGCGAGGAGCGAGAGATCGAGGACCTGAGGCACCGGCTGCGCGAGCACCCGTGCCACGCCTGTCCCGACCGCGAGGACCACGCGCGATGGGCGGAGCGATGGTTCAGGCTCGACCGCGACGCCAAGACCCTCCAGCGCCGGGTGGAGCAGCGGACGAACACGGTGGCGCGGCAGTTCGACCGTGTGTGCGACGTGCTCGAGACGCTCGGGTACCTGGCCGACGACGACGTCACCGACCTTGGCCGGCCGCTACGACGCATCTACTCTGAGCTCGATCTGGTGGTGGCCGAGGCGCTCCGGCTCGGCGTCTTCGACGGGTTGGCGCCCTCGGGGCTCGCGGCGGCGCTGTCGACCCTGGTCTATGAGGCGCGCAGGCCGGAGGACGTCGTCTCGTCCCGCGTGCCCGGCGGCGCCACGCAGCGGGCCGTCGACGACCTGGAGCGGCTGTGGCGCGAGCTCTCAGGCGTGGAGCTCGAGCACCGGCTCGACTTCCTCCGCCGCCCGGACGCGGGGCTGGCCTGGGCGGCGTACCGCTGGGCGGAGGGCGACGACCTCGCCGAGGTGCTCGACGAGAGCGACCTGACCGCGGGCGACTTCGTGCGCTGGATCAAGCAGCTGATCGACCTGTGTGGGCAGGTCGCCGACGCCGCCGGGGACAGCCGGTTGCGCGAAAACGTCCGTGACGTCGTACGCCGGATCCGCCGGGGGGTGGTTGCCGTGGCCCCGATGGAGGACTGACCCACTGCCGGCTGGTTGCCGGCTCACTGCCAGGGTGCGGTCCGGCTCCAGGCGCGGTCACCCCTGGCGACCCTCTGCCCTCGGCGCGAGTCCCTGGACCGCCGTGTCGCTCGGTCCGGGTCTCCGGTCAACAGCCGCTCCATGACGTAACCCCAGTAGTGCATGACTCCTCCTTGGATCGGGCGCCTGTGCGACACCACTCATCAACGTACGCCGGTGTCGCTTGGGAGGCAACCAGTAAAACGGTTATGCTGGTGTCATGGTGAACGGAGCGGCCGACGTGCCGGCTGCGGTGGCTGTGGTCCGCGACTTCGTGAACACCGACGACCACGAGCTCGGCACCGACGAGCTGGAGAACGCCGAGGGCTTCAGCCGTTGGCTGAAGCAGGCGGGTCTGGTCGAGGGCGCCGATCGGGTGACCTCGAAGGAACTGGACCTCGGGCGCAGGCTGCGAGCGGGCCTGCGCCGTGCCCTCGAGCTCAACCACGACGGTGAGAGCGGCTCGCTCCCGACACTGGGGGAGGCACTGGCCGAGCTGCCGGTGACGCTCACCTGGAACGGCGTCGCCCCCGTTCTGAGCACCGACGCGCAGGGGGCCGTGGGTGGGTTGGCCCGGGTTGCGGTGTCCGCGCACGAGGCGGTGGCCTCGGGAGACTGGTCGCGGCTGAAGATCTGCGCCTTCGACGAGTGCGAGTGGGCCTACTACGACCACTCCAAGAACAGGTCGCGGGCCTATTGCGAGTACGGCTGCGGGAACAAGCTCAAGACCCGGGCCTACCGGGCCCGGCAACGCGCTGCGGGAGCCTAGGACAGCCGCGGATGCCCGACACGGACCTGCTCGTCATCGGCGCCGGTCCCTACGGGTACGCCGCGGCGGCGCACGCCCGGGCGCGCGGCATCCGTACCCGGATCGTCGGACGCCCGATGAGCTTCTGGCGCGAGCAGATGCCCTCGGACATGTACCTGCGCTCCGGTCGCGACTGGACGCTCGACGCCGACGGTGTGCACTCGTTCGCGGCGTACTTCGAGGAACGTGGCCTCGACCCCGACGAGCACGATCCGATCCCGATCTCGGTCTTCCTCGACCACACCGAGTGGTTCCGCGAGCAGAAGCGGCTCGACGTCGAGCAGGCGATGGTCGCGTCGCTGACCGCTCCGGACGGCCGGTTCGAGGCCGCGATGAGCGACGGGAGCACGATCACCGCCGAGCGGGTGCTGGCGGCGCCCGGGATCGCCCACTTCACCCACCTGCCCGAGTGGTACGACGAGGTGCCGGCGGACCGCCGTACCCACACCAGCGAACGCGTCGCCTTCGACGACCTGTCGGGCGCCCGGGTCGCGGTCATCGGTGGCCGCCAGAGCGCGTACGAGTGGGCGGCCCTCCTTTGCGACCACGGCGCCGCGCGGATCGACGTGGTCCATCGGCACGACACCCCGGCGTTCGCGAAGGTCAGCTGGGCGTTCGTGAACGCGTACGTCGATCAGACCGAGGCCGAGCGTGGCTGGTGGCGGTCGCTGTGCGCGGCGCGTCAGCAGGAGATCACGCTCGAGTTCTGGCGGGTCGGCCGCCTCACCTTGGAGCCCTGGCTCACACCGCGACTCGCCCGCGAAGTCGTCACCTCACGCCCTCGCACGGAGGTCGTCTCCGTCGAGGTCGTCGACACACGTGCGGTGCGGCTGGCCCTGTCGGACGGTGACCGGCTCGAGGTCGACCACGTCGTTGCCGCCTGCGGCTACCGCGCCGACCTGGCGGCCGTGCCGTACCTCGCCGGTGTGCTCGACCGGGTCTCCGTCACCGACGGCTTCCCGGACCTGACGCCTGGCTTCGAGACGTCATTGCCCGGCCTGTTTGTGACCGGCTTCGCCGCGACCCGCGACTTCGGGCCGTTCTACGGGTTCACCAAGGGCTGCCCGTCCGCTGCTCGGATCGCGGTGGGGGAGATGTTGCGCTGAGCGGCCCAGCCGAGGGCGGCGGCCAGCCGAGGGGCGCTCAGCCCGCGAGCACGGCGCGCAGGCGTTTCACCGGCGAATCGAGGTTGTAGCGCTCCGCCAGCGCGTCGAGGCGTTCGGGGTCTCGGGGCGCGGAGGGAAGGGTCGCGTCGTACGCCGCCAGCTCGATGTCGCGCGCGACGGCCACCACCGTCGGAGCGACCAGGAGGTACTCGGCGGCGTCCAGGATCCTCCGGCGGGGTCCGGGTGACATGTCCGACTGCGGGTCGCCGGCCGCGTCGACGATGCCGCGGAGGTCGCCGTACTTCAGCAACAGCGAGGACGCCGTCTTCTCGCCGACGCCGGCCACGCCGGGCAGGCCGTCGGACGCGTCGCCGCGCATGGTGGCGAAGTCGGCGTACTGGCTGGGGAGGACGCTGTACTTCTCGACCACGACGTGGTCGGTGATCCGTTCGTGGTTGCCGACGCCGCGCGCGATGTACAGCACGCGTACGTCTTGGGCGTCGTCGACCAGCTGGAAAAGGTCGCGGTCGCCGGTGACGACGTCGACCGGCATCGGCGCCCCGGTGGCGAGGGTGCCGATCACGTCATCGGCCTCGTAGCCGTCGGCGCCGACCACGCAGAGCCCCGCGGCGGCGAGCACCTCGAGAATGATCGGTATCTGCACCTCGAGCGGGTCGGGGACCTCCTCGATGTCCGGCCGAGGACCGGGCATGGCCCGGACGACGCGGTGGGCCTTGTACGACGGGATCAGGTCGACGCGCCACTGGGGTCGCCAGTCGTTGTCCCAGGCGCAGATCAGGTGGCTCGGTCGGTAGTCGCCGACGAGCCGGCTGATGAAGTCGAGGAAGCCGCGCACGGCGTTGACCGGCGTCCCGTCGTCCGCCGTGACCTCGGGGATGCCGAAGAAGGCGCGGAAGTACATCGACGCGGAGTCCAGCACCATCAGTCGCTGTTCGCTCGCCACGGGCGTGAGCCTACGCATCGCTGGCGTGCGGGAACGCTAGGGTCGGCGGCGTGGAGGACACCGACCGCACGATCGTCCGGCTGCTGGCCGCAGATGGCCGGATGTCCTTCACCGATCTCGGCAAGGCGACCGGCCTGTCGACGTCAGCGGTGCACCAGCGGGTCAAGCGGCTGGAGAAGCGCGGCGTGATCACCGCGTACGGCGCATCGGTCAGCCACGAGGAGCTCGGCCTCGCCCTCACCGCGTTCGTCTCGATCACCCCGATCGACCCCAGCCAGCCCGACGACTATCCCGAGCGCATCCGCAACGTCCGGGCCATCGAGTCGTGCTGGTCGGTGGCCGGCGACGAGTCCTACATCCTCAAGGTGCGCGTCCAGACCCCGCACGCGCTGGAGGACCTGCTGGCGCAGATCCGGTCGGAGGCGAACGTGTCGACGCGCACCACGATCGTGCTGAGCACGCCGTACGAGAACCGCACGGTGACCGAGTAGGCACGCCACCGTCAGGTGAGGAACCCGGCGTGCACGTGGTCGTGGTGCGTGTCGTCGCTGAACCACTGCGGGGCCGCCCCGAGCAGGTAGGGCCCGCCGACGTTGTAGGAGCCGGCCGCGGCCGCGGCGTGCATGTAGTCCTCGACCAGGGAGCGTGGCGTCGAGCGCGCCACCACGGGATGGCCGTCGATCGCCCAGGTGTCGAACGCGCGACCCTGGGGATGGTCGCTGAGGCGGTCGGTGCCGAACACGTGGATCGGGTGGCCCGACCTGACCACGCTGACGTGGATCCGGTACGTCGTACTCATCGCGAGCATGGCGTGGAGCACCGAGTCGTGGACCAGGCCCGCGCGGACGTCGGCCGCCCCTGCCGGTGGGAGCACGATCCGGCCGCTGGCGAGCGCGTGGCGGGCGGCGCTCGTCAGTCGAGCGGCCGGCGCGCCGGGGGTGGACGGATAGGTGGCGGTGATCCGCCAGCGGGTGCCGGCACGCGTCAGTCGGACGTCGAAGGTGTGGCCGCCGGAGACGAGCTCCGAGCCGTGTCGTCGCCACGACCTGGTGACCACCAGGACGCTCGCGCTGTCGGTGAGCAGCCCGCCGTACTGCGCGTCGATCACCTGGAGGGCGGCGTCGGGTCGGTTGCCGTCCGCCTCGATCCGGCGCACGGCGGTGACCTTGGCGAGCGGAGACAGCTCGTTCGGGTCCGGGCGCCAGCGGTGCACGGCGGGCAGCCGCGGTGCGGCCTCGGCGGTGGGGGAGGGCGTGCCGGTGCTCGGAGCCTTCGACGGGGGAGTCGTGGTTGCGGACGCAGGCCGGTGGCTGCCACCACCGCCACAGCCGGCCACCAGTAGGCCGGCGCCGAGCGCGACGGCTGACCTCCTCCGGACCGGACCCACGTCACCAGTGTGGCCGGAAGGCCAAGCCTGCCCGCGGTCTCAGTCGGCTCGCTGCTCGCAGTCGCGGAGCAGGTGTGCCGCACGCTCCAGGCCGGCGCCCAGCTCCATGGTGGAGGTCATCGGCACCGAGCGTGGGTCGACCGGCGAGGCCGAGATCCGGGCGGGTGCCACGGTGACCACGCCGTCGATGCGGAGCAGGCGCACACCGAGGAGCCGGGCCAGCAGGTGCGTCTCGACCAGTACGCCGCTCGAGAGCCGGCCGTCCCCGTCAGGCGCGAGTGCGGTCCCGCTTGTCGATCTCTGCAACCCAGGTCGCGAGGCTCCCCGACGCGCCGTAGCTCTCCAGCCGTTGCGCCGCCCGGCTCGCGAGCTTCCGAATCTCCTCATACCGTTCCTTTCCGGCCCGAGCCCCCAGGACGTAGCCGACCGCCAGAGCGCCGAGCGCCGAGAACCTCATGAGGCCTCCACACGCCGCCTGATCGCCGATGTGACGGCGCTGGCCGCCGAGAGCGCGACAAGGGTGGCGCCGGCCGCGACCCCCGAACGCACCAGGCTCGAACGCTCCGGATGCGGCAACGCGTCCGGGAGATGATCGGTGACGGAGTCGGGGCCCAGGAACTGCCATGCCTGCTTGGCCAGGTTGCTCGGGTTCACTGCTTCTTCTCCAATGCAGAGACGAGCTGCTTCTTCGACATCGACGAACGTCCCGGCACGGCTCGCTGCTGAGCAAGGACGAGGAGGTCGGACTTGGACATCGTCGAGAGAGTGCCGGGCTTGGCGCTGCGGTTCACCTTCCGGGTGACCGTGGCCGCCTCCTGCTGAGTCCTGTCCCGGAGCTGACGAGCCTGGGCGACCGTCTGGTCGGCCTGCTTGCGGCCTGACTGGGCGGCCGCGCTGATGCGCTCCGCGTCCTTCCGGGCCCGCTCGGCGGCGTCCTGGGCGAGGGCGGCCGCCTCCTCGGCGAGCTCGCGGGCTCGCGCGAGGCGCTCGGTGGCCTCAGCGAAGCGCTCGTGCGCGTCCTGCTGCGCCCGCTCCGCCTCCGCGCGAGCGGCCTCTTCACGCTGGGCCGACAGCTCCTCCTGCTCCGCCAAGGCGCGCGCGAGCTCATCCTCGGCCTCGTGACGTGCCTGGGCCACGTGCTCCTCGGCTTCCTTCGCGGCGGCACGAACCCGTCGGTCCACCTCGGCGGACAACTGGTGCCGCACGTCCTGGAGCCGCTGTTTCTCCTCGGACCCGACCGCCTCGGCACGCTCGGTGAGCTCGTGGGCCCGCTCCGCGGCCTCGACCGCGCGGTCCTCCGCCTCCTGGGCCCGATCGGCACCCTCACGCGCCTGTGTCAGGCGGTTCTCGACGGAGTCCTGACCGGGCATCGCCTCCCGCACCGCGTCGCCGGCCCGCTGGACCAGGCTTCTCGGGCCACCGTTATCGGCGGAGGCGTTGCTGCGTGTGCTCCCGTTCGTCGTCCCGTCATGCGGCAGGGCCTTTCCCGCCAGCCAGGACGCGTTGCGTGGGATGTCCTTCGCGCCTGAGACCAGAGTGCTCAACAGTCCGGTGGCGCCATGCGTGTGGTGTGCCACGTCGTCCTCCCTCCCCGTGGCGCGGTCTCGGGCCGCGCCGTGGTACGTGACGTACCCGGGCTGTCGTGGCCCATGCACCTCGAGGTGGCGGGAGGGCTCAGTGAGCCTGCAGCGCCGCCGTACGCCGGGAGGCCTCGGCGACCTCGGCCGCCTTCAGCGCGGACTCGTCGAGGCGACCGTGCTCGGCCCACCACGCCTGACCCTCGGCGGGCAGCGTGTGGATCGGGTCGTAGTACTCGTACTGACGTGTCAGCGCCTCGGGGTCGGACGCCTCGATCGAGGTGCGGTAGTTCTTCGTCCAGTACGAGATGCCACGGACGGCGTCGTAGTCGGACAGCTGGTGGATCCACCGCTTCCCCACGAACGGGACGTCGCAGACGATGCGCGGGGTGGCGAAGCCGGGGAGGTAGCCCATGATCGAGTGCTGGAGGCGCTGGCCGTCGGCGACCGAGACCCGCCAGTGCTCCGAGTACGGGATCATGTCGCACATGTAGAAGTAGTACGGCATGATCTGCGCGCCATCGAGCAGCGCGAAGCAGAGGTCCAGGAGCGCGTGCGGGTCGGCGTTGACGCCGTTCAGGATCACGCCCTGGTTGCGGACGTCGCGGATGCCGGTCTCGAGCATCGTGCGAGTGGCCTCGGCGACCAGCGGGGTGACGGAGTTCGCGTGGTTCACGTGGGTGTGGATAGCGATGGAGACGCCGCGCTCCCGCGACACCTTGCCGAGGCGGGCCATGCCCTCGACCACGTCGGGCTGTAGCCAGTGCTGCGGCATACCCATCAGCGCCTTGGTGGCCAGCCGGATGTCGCGGATGTTCTCGATCTCGAGCAGCTCGGTGAGGAACGCCTCCAAGCGCGGCCACGGCATGTTCGCCACGTCGCCGCCGGAGACCACGACGTCGCGCACGCCCGGCGTACGGCGCAGGTAGTCGAGCATGTCGCCGAGCCGGTCGTTGGGCTTGCCGACGAACTTCAGCTTGTCGATCACGGCGGTCGAGTTGCCGACCAGGTCCATCCGCGTGCAGTGCCCGCAGTACTGCGGGCAGGTCGGCAGCAGCTCGGCCAGCACCTTCGTCGGGTAGCGGTGGGTGAGGCCCTCGGTCGCCCACATGTCGTGCTCGTGGAGCGAGTCGCGGGTGGCGTGCGGGTGCGACGGCCAGTCGGTACGGCGGTCGCTGAAGACCGGGAGCATGTAGCGGCGGACCGGGTCGGCGAAGAACGCGTCCGTCAGCGATCCCGGGCCGGTCGGGTCGACCCGTGGCGCGATCGTGTTCATCATCTGCGGCGGCACGAGCATCGACATGGTGGCCCGCTCGGCCTGGTCCTTCTCGAGGTCGGCGTAGAAGGACTCGTCGACCAGGTCGCCCATCAGGTCGCGGAGCTGCTTGAGGTTCTTGACGCAGTGGGCGCGCTGCCACTGCACCGACGCCCAGTCCTCCGCGGTGACGTCCTTCCAGCCGGGGAACCGGGTCCAGTCGGGCTCGACGAGCTCCACGCGGCGGTACGCGTAGGGCTGCTCGGTCTGGCGACCGATCGAGGTCTCGGTGCTCATCGCGGGTGCTCCTTGGTCGACGGCGAGCGGTCGGGCGTGCGGATGGACGACACGCCAGTTGTGAGGCGTGCCCCCCTCATGTCAGAGTAGGCGGAGAACATGCGGCGAGTCCAATGCCACACCGCAGATTCTTTCGCACAACTCGCAATCCAGCGGAGGAAACCCAGAATATGTCGGTGCCCCTAACCGATTCCGTCAGGCGGACGTTGAGCGACCCGACCGGCCTGCACCGGGTCCTCGACCGGGGCCCGGACAGTCGGCGGGTGCTGCCCCAGGCAGCGCAGCGCCTCGACACCCGACGCGAGATCTGGCCCGACGAGGTCCGCGTGCGGGTCGAGACGCTGAACCTCGACGCCGCGTCGTTCCGCCAGCTCGAGGGCAAGCACGCCGTGGACGGTCGCCCCGACGGGGACGCCGTACGCCGTGAGGTGCTCGAGATCGTCGCCACCCGGGGCAAGATGCAGAACCCCGCCACCGGCTCGGGCGGCATGCTGATCGGCACCGTCGAGGAGGTCGGCCCCGAGTCCAGGCTGGGAGTCGCGGTCGGCGACCGGATCGCCACCCTGGTCTCCCTGAGCCTGACCCCGCTGGTGATCGAGGACGGCCTCGAGCGCTGGGACGGGGAGGGCGAGCGGGTGCCCGCCGACGGCTACGCCATCCTGTTCGGCCGCTCCATCGCCGCCACGATCCCCGACGACCTCCCGCCGGCGCTGAGCCTGTCGGTGATGGATGTCTGCGGCGCTCCCGCACTCACCCACCGGATCGTCTCGGAATACGAGCAGCCCGTCGTCGGGGTCATCGGCGGCGCCGGGAAGTCGGGGTCACTGAGCCTGGCTGCGGCCGCGAAGGCCGGCTGCCGGCGCACGATCGGTGTCGTCCCGAACGACGACGAGGCGGCACTGCTCCGGGAGAGCGGTCTCGCCGACGACGTGGTGGTGGCCGACGCCCGTGATCCGATCGCCCTGCGCGACGCGGTCGCGTCCACCGGGGGCCTGGCGGACATCACCGTCGTTTGTGTCGACGTCCCCGGGTGCGAAGGGGGCGCCATCCTGGCCACCGCCGAGCGCGGCACCGTCATCTTCTTCTCCATGGCGACGTCCTTCTCCGCCGCCGCGCTCGGCGCCGAGGGCGTGGCGGCCGACGTCACGATGCTGGTCGGGAACGGCTACACGCCCGGTCACGCGGCGTACGCCATGGACCTGCTGCGGTCGAACGACGGCGTACGCCGACTCTTCGAGCGGAGGCTCTGAATGGCACGCACCCCACGCGGCAAGCTCGACCTCGATCCGGCGACCGTCCGGCAGGCGCGCTCGCTGGCCCGCAAGGTCGGCCGGCCCATCGTGCGCATCGCGCAGCAGCACACCACCGTCTCCGTCGAGCGCGCGACGCTGCGCCTCGCCGGACTCGAGGGGGCCGACGCCGAGGGCTCACCCTGGGTGAACCGGCTGGTCGACGTCGTCCGTGCCGACGTCGGGCTGGAGCACGGCGTCGCCCTGCCGGTCTGGGACGCGCTGCGTCGCGCCGAGGGCGCCGACCTGCGCGAGCTCGCCGAGAAGGCGTCCGCAGGATCGGTCACGTTCCGCCTGCCTGAGGGCCAGGACGCGAAGCGTGCCCGCGCCGCCGCGGCGAAGGCCGTCGGTGGAGGCATCAAACGCATCGACGCACGCCGCCGCGAGCGCGAGCGCCTGATCAAGCGCGTCGGCGATGCACCGGCGACCCCGTGGATCTATCTGATCGTGGCGACCGGCGACATCTACGAGGACATCCCGCAGGCGCAGGCCGCGGCCCGCGAAGGCGCGGACGTGATCGCGGTGATCCGGTCGACCGGGCAGAGCCTGCTCGACTTCGTGCCGGAGGGCGCCACCCGAGAGGGCTTCGCCGGCACCTACGCCACGCAGGAGAACTTCCGGCTGATGCGCGCTGCCCTCGACGAGACGTCGAAGGAGCTCGGCCGCTACGTCCGGCTGACCAACTACGCCAGCGGCCTGTGCATGCCCGAGATCGCCGCACTGGCCGGCCTCGAGCGGCTCGACATGATGCTCAACGACTCGATGTACGGGATCCTCTTCCGCGACATCAACCCGATCCGCACCTTCGTCGACCAGCGGTTCAGCCGCCAGGTCCACGCCCGCGCCGGGATCATCATCAACACCGGCGAGGACAACTACCTGACGACGGCCGACGCCGTCGGGGCGGCCCACACGGTCACCACCAGCCAGCTCCTCAACGAGTACTTCGCCAAGGAGGCGGGCCTCGAGAACTGGCAGCTGGGTCTGGGCCACGCGTTCGAGATCGATCCCGACATCCCGGACTCGTTCCGTCTCGAGCTCGCCCACGCGATGCTGGCCCGCGACCTCTTCCCCGACGCCCCGCTGAAGTGGATGCCGCCGACCCGGCACATGACCGGCGACGTGTTCCGCGGCTACCTGCTGGACGGCTTCTTCAACCTGGTCGGGGCGCTCACCGGCCAGGGCATCCTGCTGGTCGGGATGATGACCGAGGCCGTCGTCACGCCGTGGCTCTCCGACCGCGACCTGGCTCTGCAGAACGTCCGCTACGTGATGAACGCGGCCGGCAACCTTCGCGAGGACTTCCGCCCCGAGCCCGACGGCTTCATCGCGCAGCGCGCACGGCAGGTTCTCGCCGAGACGATCGACCTGATGGAGAAGATCGCCGACGAGCCGGTGTCTGCCAACCAGAGTGCCCCGCTCCTCGAGGCGATCGCGGACGGCACGTTCGGCCTGATGAAGCGTCCGGCCGACAAGGGCAGGGGCCTCGAAGGCGTCGCCCGGAAGGCGCGCGACTACTGGAACCCGGCCTCAGAGATCCTGGAGGCGACGTGAGCAAGGCGAAGGGTGGTTTCGAGACGGCCGCCGAGCGACTTCCCCAACCACCGGTGACCAGCCCCATCCGGCCGTACGGCGACACCACCGGCGACGGCATGGTGCAGCTGAGCTTCACGCTGCCGATGCCGCACTCGAAGGTCGCCGAGGGCGCGGCCGTCCAGCTCGCCAACAAGATGGGCATGGACCCGGCGCTGGTCGTGCACGCCAAGCAGATGGGGGAGGGCTTCACGTTCTTCGTCGTCTACGGCCGCGTGCACCATCTGGTCGACCCCAGAGTGGTCGAGGTCGTCGAACGTGACTACCCGCTGCTCACGCCCAAGGAGGCGAATGCGGCGATCAAGAGCTCCCTGCGCCGTCGCCTGGTGGTGGTCGGCGGCTGTATCGGCACCGACGCCCACACCGTGGGCATCGACGCGATCCTCAACATCAAGGGATTCGCGGGGGAGAAGGGCCTGGAGTACTACCGCGAGCTCAAGGTCGTGAACCTCGGCGCCCAAGTGAGCGTCCCGCAACTGGTCGAGCGGGCCCGCGAGGAGAAGGCCGATGCGGTTCTGGTGTCGCAGGTCGTCAGCCAGCGCGACGCCCACCTCCTCAACACCCGGGAGATGTCGGCGGCCTTCCGCGAGTCCTACCCGTCCGAAAGGCGCCCTCTCCTGATCGTCGGCGGGCCACGGTTCGACGAGACGATGGCGAAGGACCTCGGTGTCGACCGCGTGTTCACCCGGGGTACGACGCCCGGCGAGGTCGCGTCGTACCTCGTCCACCGGTTGACCGAGAAGAAGGTGAGCTGACCCATGGCGACCCAGACCGGCAAGGACGCCGGCACCCGCGTCGTCCATCGGCGCTACGTGCCCTACTCACACGCCCACTACGCCGGCAACCTCGTCGACGGCGCCTACAGCCTCGGTCTGTTCGGCGACGTCGCCACCGAGATGTGCATCCTCACCGACGGCGACGAGGGCCTGTTCGCGTCGTACTCCGACGTCCAGTTCAAGGAGCCGGTCCGCGCCGGCGACGTGCTGGAGATCGTCTGTGAGCTCGTGAAGGTCGGCACCCGGAGCCGGGTGCTCGAGCTCTCGGTCAGCATCGTCGCCCGCGGCAACCCGAACCAGGAGCAGCCGGGCGCCGCGGAGATGCTCGACCCGCCCCTGGTGGCGACCACGGCCACCGGCACGGTCGTCGTACCCGGCTGACTGTCCAGGCCCGCTGTTCAGGCCCGCTTGGGCGCTCGCAGGCTCGCGTCCTGCGCGGTTCGCTGCGGCCGACTGTCCAGACCCGCTTGGGCGCTCGCAGGCTCGCGCCCTGCGCGGTTCGCTGCAGCCGTTTGGTTCCCTCCTTCGTCGGGAACCAAGCGTCCTCGCTCAGGTTAGCGAGCGTTCACCGGCCCGGTGTGTCGACGCCGGACACGCCGCGATTCCCGGCAAATTCGCGGCGAACTTCGAGCGACGCGACGGCGGCTGACCTGCGGATTCTCGTGTTCTCGCAGGTCAGCCGGTGGTTGACAACACGGTCGCGGATGACCAAAGGTGCAGCATTCGCTCAGGCAGTCGCGGGAGCAAGACCGACGTCCGAGTGGCCGGCTCATTCGGTGGGAGTCCGCCCATCGGGGTAGCTGGTTCGCGGAGGTCGGTTCTTGCCCCGCGAGAGCGAGACCGGAGGGGGAGGTGGTCCCCCTAGACAACTTCCGTGGTCGCGGCACCCAGCCGCGGCCCGGTCGGCCCGAAGGGCCGCACCCCCCTCCGGTCAGGCCTGAGTGAGCACGGCTTCGCGAAGGCGAAGCCTTCGCGAAGCCGAGCGGAGCGAACGGCGCAGCGAGCTTGCTCGCAAGCAGGCCTGACATCCGCCCCCCGGCTACCTTCTCCCCATGCGAACCCGCTGCCTGGTGGCCCTTGTCGCCGGGCTGGCGCTCGCCCTGGCCTTCCCGCCCACCCACCTGTACGTCGTGCTGCCGTTCGCCGTCGCCGCGTTCTTCGTCGTCACCGACGAGCTCCCTGCGCGCCGTGCGTGGGTGCCCGGTCTGGTGTTCGGCGTCTCGTTCCAGGTCACCCTGCTGTGGTGGCTGCACGTGGTCGGCACCGTCCCATGGCTGGGCCTGTCCTTGACCCAGACCCTCTGGTACGGCGTGCTCGGCGCGGCCGTGGTGCCGCTGCGGCGCCTGCCCGCCGCACCCGTCTGGTTGGCCGCCGCGTGGGTGGCGATGGAGTCGTTCCGCTGCACCTGGCCGGCCGGCGGCATGCCGTGGGGCAGGTTGTCGTACGCCGTCGTCGGCACCCCCGTGGCCGGCTCGCTGCCCTTCATCGGGGCGACCGGGGTCAGCCTGGTCCTCGCGCTGAGCGGCGCGCTGCTCGCTGCGGCGTACCGCGGTGGTGGTCGTCGGCGCCGACTCATGCCGTTGGCAGCCGTCGTCGGTGTGCTGGCTCTCGCCTCGGTGCCGGTGGTCGCGCCGTACTCCGCCGATGAGGTCGGTGACGTCGACGTGGCCGCCGTGCAGGGCAACGTCCCCGGGAACGGCACCGACGTCCTGGCACACTTCCGACAGATCACCGCCCAGCACCAGGACGAGACCGCCCGGCTCGCGGCCGACGTGAGAGCCGGGCGCGCGCCGAAGCCCGACTTCGTCGTCTGGCCCGAGAACTCCACGGCGGTCGACCCGTTCGAGGACCAGCAGATGAGGGCGGACATCGAGGGTGCGCTCGACACGATCGACGTCCCGATCCTGGCCGGGGTCGTGGTCGACGGGGGCCACAAGCACGTGTTGAACCAGGGCATCGTCTTCGACCCGGTCACCGGTGCGGGGGACCGCTACACCAAGTGGCACCCGGTGCCGTTCGGCGAGTACATCCCGTGGCGGTGGCTGTTCGGCACCCACCTCGCCCAGCTCAACCAGGTCCCGCGGGACATGGTGCGCGGCACGCGCGTGGAGCCGCTGGACGTGGCGGGCACGAAGGTCGCCGACGCGATCTGCTTCGACGTCGCCTACGACGACGGGCTCTACGCCCAGCTCTCCCATGGCGGCCAGCTCGTCGTCGTCCAGACCAGCAACGCGATGTTCATCCACACCGCCCAGATCGACCAGCAGTTCGCGATCAGTCGGCTCCGGGCGATCGAGACCCACCGCTACGTCGTCGTCGCGGCCATCAACGGCATCACCGGCGTGATCGCCCCCGACGGCTCGGTGGTCACCTCGGTACCGGTCCGCACCCAGGCCTACGTCGACATGCGGGTCGGGTTGTACGACGCGGTCACGCCCGCGGTCCGGATCGGGCCGTGGCTCGGGCTCGGGTGTGCGGGGCTGGTGATCCTGGGCTGGCTGCTGGCCTGGGGCCAGTATCGTCGGACCCGCGGGGCGGTGCCGGCCGAGCACACCTCGCTCACCCCCACCGACAGGATCACCGCATGACCTCCGACCGACGCTCAGCGCCCGCACCGCTCGGGCGCGTCGTGATGGTCGTGCCGACGTACGACGAGGCCGACAACCTGGCCTGGATCGTGCGCCGGCTCCGCGAGGCGCAGCCGGACGTGCACGTGCTCGTCGTCGACGACAACTCACCCGACGGCACGGGCAAGATCGCCGACGAGCTCGCCGCCGCGGACGACTCCGTGCAGGTCCTGCACCGCACCGAGAAGGGCGGCCTCGGCGCGGCGTACAAGCACGGGTTCCGGGTCGCCCTGGACCAGGGGTACGACGTGATCGGCGAGATGGACGCCGACGGCTCCCACCAGCCGGAGCAGCTCCACCTGCTGCTCGACGCGCTGCGTGAGGCCGACCTCGTGATCGGCTCGCGCTGGATCCCGGGCGGCAGCGTCGTGAACTGGCCGTTCCGGCGCGAGCTGCTCTCCCGCGGCGGGAACCTCTACGTGCGCCTTCTGCTCGGGGTGAGCGTGCGCGACGCGACGGCCGGCTATCGGCTCTTCCGCCGATCGGCCCTCGAGGCCATCGACCTGGCGAGCGTGGAGAGCACCGGCTACGTGTTCCAGACCGACATGGTGACCCGGTGCCTGCGGATCGGCTTGCGCGTGCGCGAGGTCCCGATCGAGTTCATCGAGCGGGTCCGTGGCGACTCCAAGATGAGCGGCCAGGTCGCCGCCGAGTCCCTGCGACGAGTCACCACGTGGGGGCTGCGTGAGCGCCGTGAGCAGCTCACCGGGCAGTGGAGGCGGAGGACATGAGCTCGAGCCAATTCCGCGTCGGCCGTCGACGCCGCTTCCCGTGGTGGCTGCTGATCGCGGCCTTCATCGCGGTGCCGATCCTGGAGATCTACGTGATCATCCAGGTCGGCCAGGTCATCGGCGCCTGGTGGACGATCGCGCTGCTGATCGCCGACAGCATCTTCGGAAGCTGGCTGATCAGGCGTGAGGGCCGCCGGGCCTGGCAGGCGCTCACCGTCACGATCGAGTCCGGTCGGATGCCGGCGACCGAGCTCGCGGACGGCGCCCTGATCCTGGTCGGCGGGACTCTGATGCTGAGCCCGGGGTTCGTCACCGACATCATCGGGATCCTGCTGATCCTGCCCTTCACCCGGCCGCTGGCGCGACGCCTGCTGACCCGTGTGGTGGCGCGCCGCCTTGTCGTCGTACGTCGCAACGGATCCGGGCCGCAGGGGCCCGTCGTCCGGGGCGAGGTCATCGACGAGTGATGCGCTGAGGTAGCAGCAGCCTGGCGAGCAAGCCCGCTGCGGCGCTCGCGCCGTTGAGAGTTGCGCGCTGCGCGCGCAACTCTCAGGCCTTGCTTCGGACCCGGCGCTTGGCGTTCGTACGGTGCAGGTGGGCAGGCCCTATCTCACCCTCGCGCAGCAGCTCCAGCCGCTCCTTGAGGATGACCTCGAGCTCCTTCTCGGACCGCCGCTCGAGCAGCATGTCCCAGTGGGTGCGTGCGGGCTTCTCGGCCTTCTCCTCGGGCCGGATGCCCGACGTGCTCAGCGCCTCGGCGCCGCATCGCGGGCACTCCCAGACCGCCGGGACCTCGGCCTCGACCGACATGGTCACCTCGAACTCGTGACCGTTCACGCAGCGGTACCCGCACTGCTGACGAGCCGCGAACTCGATGCCCCGCTCGTCCTCGAAACTCTGTCCTCCCAGCCGCGCGCCACGAAGTGTGCGCTCTGCCATGAAGGTTCACCTCCAGCTAGTGTCGCCCCCGGTACGCTCCCAAAGGCGTACATCAACAAGACGTCCGTACCCCGTGTTCGTGATGGTCACACTCACGGATTTCCTGTCCTGCTCAACGTACGCCGGTCGCGCTCTGTTCCACCATGAAGACGCGAGTCCGGTCACACCGGTTCGGTCTCGATTCACGATCCCACAGAACCCGCCGACTCAGACAACTGCGGGGACCGTGTTGCCGGCCTCCTCGATGCCGCGCCGGGGGTCGAGCCGGAGCAGGAACACCGCGCCGAGGACGAAGAAGACGATCAGCGCGACGATGGCCGGCCGGTACGACCCGGTGATCTGGAAGACCACGCCGAACAGGAACGTGCCGAACCACGACGTCCCCCGCTCGCAGGCGTTGTAGAGGGCGAAGTACTCACCCTCTCGGCCGCGCGGGATGAGCAGGCTGAAGAACGACCGCGACAGCGCCTGGGTGCCGCCCAGCACGATCGCGATCGCGACCCCGGCCAGCAGGAAGGTCGCGACGTTCTTCCGGGGCAGGAACATGGCCAGGACCACGATCACCATCCAGGCGTAGGTGCCCCAGAGGATGCACCGGTAGGCGCCGTACGTCGCAGCCAGCCGACCGAAGAGCAGCGCGCCCCCGTAGGCGACGAACTGGATCATCAGGATCGTCGCGATCAGCACGCTGTCGCCGAACCCCAGCTCCTTGGAGCCGTAGGTCGAGGCCACGCCGATCACGGTCTGGATGCCGTCGTTGTAGAACAGGAACGCGACCAGGAAGGTCAGCGTCATCGGGAACTGCCGCATCCCGCGCAGCGTGGTGAACAGCTGGCCGAAGGACCGGCTCAGCAACCCGCCCACCTCGGGGACGACGTCCTGGGCCGGGTGGTCACGCAGTCGCAGGAACGGGATGAACGTGAAGCCGGCCCACCACAGCGCCGCCGAGAGGAGTGACAGGCGGACCGCCATCTCCTTGTCCAGGCCGATGGCGCCGTGGGCCAGCACCATCACCAGGTTGATCGCGAGCAGCACCCCGCCGCCGAGGTAGCCCCAAGCCCAGCCGCGGGACGAGACCCGGTCGCGCTCGTCCTCGGTGGAGATGTCGACCAGGATCGCGTAGTAGCTCACCAGCGAGCATCCGCCGAGGATGCTGCTGATCACGACCGCGACCGCCGCGAGCTGCCAGTGGTCGCCTCGCATCAGGAACAGCAGCGCCGCGAAGAACGAGCCGGACCACGCGAACGCCGCCATGTGGAACCGTTTGCGCGACGAGCGGTCGACGAAGGCCCCGATGATCGGCAGCACGAACGCGCTGGCGATGGTGGCGAAACTCGTGAGGTAGAACGGCAGCGCCCCGGCGGCCAGGTGCAGGCCGAGCACGTCGACGGTCTTGGAGCAGGTGTCGTCGGCGGAGTTGCCACAACCGGCGGCACGACCGGCGACGGTGATCATGAACGGTGCGAACAGCACGCTCAGGACGGTGGTGTAGTAGGCGGAGTTGGCCCAGTCGTACCAGTTCCACGCCTTCTGCTCCCTCGACCGCGCCAGCGGCTCCAGATCGGCGATGTCGCTCATCGACACAGCGCCATCAGGCGCCCTCCCGTCCTCTGTGCGGCCGGTCCGCCCACAGGCCGCGCTCGCGCAGCACGTCTCGGAGGATGTCGGTGCGGTCGGTCATCAGGCCGTCGACACCGCGGTCGACCAGGAGCCGCATCTCGTCGGGATCGTCGACGGTCCATACGTGCACCGGCAGCCCCGCTGCGTGCGCGCGCCGTACCAGGCGGGCCGAGGCGACCACGAGGGGTCCGCGGCGGTGCGGGACCTGGAGAGCGGCGGGCCCGCCCGGGGTGATCAGCCGTGCGAGCCGGGCCGGGAGCACGACGTATGCCGCGACCTCGCCGGGGGAGGCCGAGGTGGCGACCCGCGGGCCGGCCAGGCGACGGAACCGGCGGAGCCGGCGGCCGGAGAACGAACCGACCAGTGCGCGGTCCTCCAGGCCGTGCTCGCGGACGAACGCCGCGAGGGGAGCCACGGCCGCGCCGGCCTTGAGGTCGATGTTGAACCGAACATCCGGGAACGCCGAGACGAGGGCGGCGAGCGTGGGCACGGGCTCGCGCCCGCCCACGCGGACCTCCGCCAGCTCGCGGGAGTCCAGCTGCTCGA
Organism: Nocardioides sp.; assembly: GCF_036493135.1. GTDB lineage: Bacteria > Actinomycetota > Actinomycetes > Propionibacteriales > Nocardioidaceae > Nocardioides. Next base: position 27,282 of record NZ_DASXQG010000028.1, read on the forward strand.
GGCTGCCGGCACCGTCCGTCACCCGCTCGAGCAGCGCGTCGTGGAAGGCGACCAGCACGCCGTCGTGGGTCACGTGGACGTCGGTCTCGAGGTAGCGATACCCGAGGGCGACCGCGTGGGCGAACGCGGCCTGGGTGTTCTCGAGCCCGGCCAGCTCCGGGTGGCGGGCACCACCGCGGTGGGCGAAGGCGAGCACGGGGCCACCGTCGTCGAGGAACGGGTAGCCGGTCCTCATCGCGGAGCCGCTGCGCTCTCGATCGCGTCGACCAGCGCGGTGAGGGCGGCCGGGGTCGTCGCGGGGGTGAGCTCCTCGGCCAGACGGCGCGCCAGCACGAGCTTGCGGCCCGAGGCGGTTCCGGCGAAGCGCCGCAGCTGCTCGACGCGGTCGCGGCCGCGCCACTGCGGCTGGCGCTGGAAGGCGCGGAAGCGCTCGAGCTCCCCGAGCTCGGACAGCACAGTCTCCACGCGCTCGGGCCCGAGCGCGCGGATCAGCTCGTCCTCCAGGTCACGGTCGCAGACCACGAAGCCGAGACCCGCCAGGTCGCGGGCGTCGCCCACGTCGTACCCCTCGCGGCGGAGGGCGCGAACGACGAAGCGCTCCTCGGGCGCGTCGTACAGGCCGAGCACCCGGACCCCGTCGCCGGTGTCGCGGTCGCTCTCGCTGTGCAGGGCGCGCAGGTGGTGGCCTACGTTGGTGACCCCGCCCATGTCGCGGACCTGGTACGTCGCGACGGACTCGGTCAGCCCGCGAGTCTCGCACAGGAGGCGCACGACGCCGGCGTCGCTGGCTCCCTCGACCAGGACGGCGACGGGCGCCGGCCCAGTGTCTCGCGGCCGCGTCCTCGCAAGCTCGGGCACGGTCTCGCTCGTTCTGTCCGCGCTGACGCCGTCCACTCGTGCCTCGTGCCCGGCTGCGCGGTCAGAGATCGCGGAAGGTCTCGATGTGGGCCCCGAGCTGGTTGAGCCTCTCGGCAAGGTCCTCGTAGCCGCGGTGGATGACGTACGTCGAGCGCAGCACGGAGGTGCCCTTCGACGCGAGCATCGCCAGCAGCACGACGACGGCCGGTCGGAGGGCCGGCGGGCACACGATCTCGGTGCCGGTCCAGCGGGTCGGGCCCTCGACCATGACCCGGTGGGGGTCGAGCAGCTTCACCTGCCCGCCGAGCTTGTTGAGCTCGACGAGGTAGATGGCGCGGTTCTCGTAGACCCAGTCGTGGATCAGGGTCTGCCCGTCGGCGACCGCCGCGATCAGCGCGAAGAACGGCAGGTTGTCGATGTTGAGGCCGGGGAACGGCATCGGGTGGATCTTGTCCAGCGGAGCGGTGAGCAGCGACGGGTGGGTGGTGAGATCGACCAGCCGGGTGTGGCCGTTGGCCGCGACGTACTCCTCGGAGCGGTCGTACTTGAAGCCCATGTCCTCGAGCACCGCCAGCTCGATCTCGAGGAACTCGATCGGCACTCTCCGGATCGTGATCGACGACTCGGTGACGATGGCGGCGGCGAGCAGCGACATCGCCTCGATCGGGTCCTCGGCGGGGGCGTAGTCCACGTCCACGTCGATCTCGGCCTGACCGGTCACGGTGAGCGTGGTGGTGCCGATGCCCTCGACGGCGACGCCGAGCTTCTCGAGGAAGAAGCAGAGGTCCTGGACCATGTAGTTCGAGGACGCGTTGCGGATCACGGTCGTGCCGGAATGCATGGCCGCGGCCAGCAGTGCATTCTCGGTGACCGTGTCGCCGCGCTCGGTGAGCACGATCGGGCGCTTCGGCACCGTCGCGCGGTTGACCGTTGCGTGGTAGTAGCCCTCGGTCGCCTTCACCTCGAGGCCGAACGGGCGCAGCGCCGCCATGTGCGGCTCCACGGTGCGCGTGCCGAGCTGGCAGCCCCCGGCGTACGGGAGCTCGAAGGTGTCGGCGCGGTGGAGCAGCGGGCCGAGGAACATCAGCACCGAGCGGGTCCGGCGGGCCGCGGCCTCGTCGATCGAGCTCAGGTCGAGCTCCTTGGGCGGCACGATCTCCAGGTCGCCCTCGTCGCCGATCCAACGGGTGTGGACGCCCAGGCTCCCGAGCACCTCGAGCAGGCGGTTGACCTCCTCGATGCGGGCGACCTTGCGCAGCGTGGTCTTGCCGCGGTTCAGCAGCGAGGCGCAGAGCAGGGCGACGCCGGCGTTCTTCGACGTCTTGACGTCGATCTCGCCGGAGAGGGTGGTCGGGCCGGTGATCCGCAGATGGGTCGGGCCGGCACCGAGCGCGACGATCTCGGAGTCGAGGGCCGAGCCGATGCGGGCGACCATCTCGAGGGAGAGGTTCTGGTGGCCCTTCTCGATGCGGTTCACGGCGCTCTGGCTGGTCTGAAGGCGCTCGGCCAGCTGCTGCTGCGTGAGCCCACGGTGGGTGCGGGCGTCGCGGATCAGCTTCCCGATGCGGCCCTTGAAGTCCTCCGTCATGATGCCACGGTATCTCATGTGTGAGATAAGTCCACTCTCCCTGCTCGGCGTGTTCGGTGGGGGGTCCGAATGTCCGGCATGACGTTACCCAAGTGGGCGAGGGGAGCAATTCCGGGTCCGGTCGGGAGCCGGCCGGGGAGTCTGCGTTGATCCGGCCGTGGTGCTCGACATCGGCTCGGTGCTCGAGGTGATCGACAACAGCGGGGTAGTGACGGGGGCGGTCAGGTGCGCGGTTTGGTCCCAAACCGCAGAGATCGGAGTGGAAATGTTGCGGTTTGGGACCAAACCGCAACAGAAATGACGACCGGCTCCCACTGGTCGTGGGAGCCGGTCGGAGGATTGGCCGGGGATGGCCGGTCCGGGTGGGCTAGCGGTGACGCGCACTCAGCATCTGACTGCCCGGCATCTCACATGGCGCGCAGTCGCAGTGCTCGTCGCAGACCAGGAAGGTGTGCATCGCGTGACCGCACCGGGGGCAGGGCAGGTCGTGTGAGAGGTGCTGGTCGTTGTCGCTGACCGTGTCCCACATGACGTCTGTCCTTTCCCCGGCTGCTGTTCACCCGGAGTGGATCCCATGCTGCTCTGCTGGTTGGTCAGCGACAGTCGGAAAGATGACAAATGGTCACAACGTGCTACGAGAACAGGACCATCGACCCACGTCATGACGCGGATGGCTCAGGCCGCGAGGAAGCGGATGGCGCGCCGAGAGGCGAACCACAGGCACAGCGCCGACATCGCCAGGCCGAAGATCAGCGTCGCGGCCTGCACGCTGGACGCCCGGACGACGGCACCCAGGGCCGGCACGGACAGCGGCATCAGCGTCATGTCGCCGAGGCTGGTGACCGAGGAGACCCGGCCCAGGTGCGAGGCATCGATCGCGCGGATGAACGCCGCGCTGAGCCAGACCGACGCCGCACCTGCGGTGAAGCCCAGCACGGTCATCGCAACCACCAGCGTCGGGCGCCAGCCGATCCCGACCGCGGCGATCGCCAGGCCCTGCAGCACAAGCATCCGGAACGCCGCCGCTGCGCCGTACGTCGGCTGCCAGCGGATGCCGACCACGCTGCCCACGATCGCCCCGGCCGCCAGGCAGGCGTCGGCGACGCCGAGCCAGTGGGCGCCCCAGCCCGAACCGCTGACCCGCAGCGCGACACCGAGCCCCGTGACGGGCGTGACGAAGACGTTGAGCGCGGTCAGCCCGAGAACGAAGAGCTTGGCCGTGTCGTGGCTGCGGAGATAGTGCAGCCCGTCGGCGAACGAGTCGCGCCACCGGTCGTGCGTGGCCCGAGGCAGCCGGTAGCGGGCGCGTACGACGAGCATCAGCACCGCAGCGATCCCCAAGAACGTCGCCGCATCGACCAACATCACGGCCACCGGTCCGCGCCAGGCGACGAGGACGCCGCCCACCGGGGCGCCGAGCAGCTTCATCGCCCGGCTGCTGATCTGGTTCCAGCCCTGGACCGTCCCCAGGTCGTCACCCGACACGATCTGCCGCACCAGTGTGGTGCCGGAGGGCATGGTCAGGCCGCTGGCGATCCCGAAGGAGATCGCGATCGCGAGGAGGATCGGGGCGCCGTGGATCCCGGACGACCAGGCGAGTGCGCCGAGCACCAGCACGACTGCCTGCCCGATCTGCCCGGCCACGAGCATCCGGCGCGGGTCATAGCGGTCGGCCATCACACCGCCCACGAGCACCAGCAGCGCCTGGGGGAGCATCTCCGCGCCGAGGACGACGCCGGCGAGCACCGGCGAGAGGGTGTGCGCGGCCGTCCATGCGAGCGCCACACTCCAGGCGTAGTCACCGAACCACGAGAAGCCCACGGCGGCCAGCCAGACCAGCACCATGGCGTCCTTGCGGACCGGCGGTGGCGGAGCGCCGACCAGCTCGGGCTCAGTGGCGGTGCTCAGGGTCGCACCGGCCCGCTCGGGAAGGCCCGCAGGACGACACGGATCGGGAGCCGATCCTCGTCCGGACTCGCGGCACGGTCCTCCAGACACTCGAGTGCCCATCCCTCGGCGGTGTCACGGAGCCGTTCGGAGAGATCCGCGAGCTGCCGGCGGGTCGCCGGGACGACGGTGTCGGTGGCGCTCGCGGCTCGTCGCCAGTCGACTCCGACCTCGTGGGAGTGGCGCAGCCAGTGACCCACGGCCCGGACCTGGTGCCGAAAGTTCTCCGCCTCCGCAGCGTCGGCGATACGACGCCCGCCGGTTCCCTCCGCGAAGTCGTCGGCGCTCCAGCTGAGCGGCCGGCGGACCGAGCGCCACCAGCTCTCCCGGGTGTCCCGCGCCAGGTCGGGCGCCGGCTCGATGAAGGCGTGGCGGTGCAGTGCCTTCAGGTGATGGCTCACCGACCCGACGGCCAGACCGGTGCGACTGGCCAGACGGCCCACCGTGGCCGGGCCCTCGATCTCCAGCAGCTCGGCCAGCCAGCGCCGGGTCGGGTGGTGGAAGGCCATCAGGACGTCGAGCAGGTCGCCGCCGGACTCCTGTCCGGCAGGGCGCGTCGGGACGGTGTCCCGGTGGCGTTGCTGGGCGGTACGTCGGGTCATGGCCCCAGCCTGACCGCGTCACCACCCGTCGTACAAGAGCTCTTGTATAACTCAGAGCCAGCCCGGACCCGTCCCACCGACGGTGGCGAGCAGGTGCGTCGCGACGTGCTCGGCGTTCGCTCGCTGCACCTCGAGCGGGACGGGCGGGAGGTTCTCCTCCCAGTCGAGGAGCGGCGAGCCACGCAGTTGCAGCATCCGGGCCGGGCGGCCGAACACGAACAGGTGGAGGTGCGCGCCGCCGTCGCCGTACTTGGCGATCTGGACGCGGCCGACGCTGGGGAGGGACTCGACGCCGGCGGAGACCGCGACGAGGAGTCGGCCCATCTCGCCGGCGAGGTGGTCGGGGACCGTCGGCAGGTCGCAGTGCTCACGCGGGCCGAGGTTCAGGCCGATCGGCAGCTTCAGGTCGGGGGCGAGGTGGAGCTGCCAGCGCTCGTTGCTCCAGACCAATCGCTCGTCCGCGGCCGGGTCGGGCGGACGGGCGCAGTAGCACTCGGCCGGGTCCTCACCGCCTCGCGGTGGCTCCTCGGCGGCCAGCGGCTGCAGGGGCTTCATCCGGAGCGAGTCGATCTCGAACGGGTAGATGTCCCATCCGGGCATCTCTTCAACGGCGACGTCGAGCCTGCCGTCCGGGCCGGTGGCCGCCTGCACGCGGGCGTAGAAGTCCTCGGCCGACTCGGGTTCCATGCCCTCATCCAACAACACCCGACGGCAGGCCCCAGCGCCCGACGTACGGGTGACCGGCGCTCAGGGCCAGTCGCTGGGAGGGTCCTCACCGGTCCGGCCGTCGACCGCCTCGCGCACGAGGTCGAGGTGGCCGGTGTGTCGGCCGTACTCCTCGAGCAGGTCGAACAGGATCCGGCGGACGCTGGCCTTCGTGCCGTCGTCGAGGGTCACCCCGGAGTCACCGTCGAGCCCGCGGGCCTCGACCGCCGCTCTGATGACGGCCCGGGAGCGGTCGACGGCCGCGTCGTACAGCGCGTAGAGCTGCTCCGCGGACTGCTCGGCGGCCGAGGTGAACTCCCAGTCGTCGTCGCCGTCCCAGCCGTTGTCGTTCCAGACGGGCGGCAGCTCGCCGCCGGCGACCTTGACCGAGGAGGCGTAGTCCTCCTGGGCGGCCAGGTGCTTGAGCAGTCCACCGACGGTCAGGGTGGAGGACGGCATGCGCGTCGTGAGCTGCTCGGCGTCGAGCGCGTCGGCCTTCCAGCGGAACGTCGCGCGCAGGCGGTCGAGCGAGCCGAGCAGGTGCTCGGTCTCGGTGCCGGCGAAGGGTGGCTCCCACGGCGGGTAGACGCGGTCGGACACGGGGTCTCCTTCCGAGTAGGCGGCGAGCGACGGGTCAGGCGGACGGCACTCCCTCGCCGACCAGGCCGTCGATCGACTCGCGGATCAGGTCCGCGTGGCCGGTGTGCCTCGCGTACTCCTCGATCATGTCGACCATCATCCGGCGCAGGGTCGGTGTGTGGCCGTCGGCCCAGGCGATGCGGGTGTGCACCTCCGGGCCGCCCTCGGCGTACGCCGCGGCGATGTTCTCGCGCGAGCGGGCAACCACGGCCTCCCACAGGGCCAGCAGTGCCTCGGGTGAGTCGTCGGCGGCGGTGCGCCACTCCCACTCGGGGTCGGCATCGAAGTCGACCGCGTCGAACGGCGGGGACAGCGTCGGGGCGCCGGTGAGCTGCCGGACGAAGGCGTCGTCCTCGACCAGCGCCAGGTGCTTGAGCAGGCCCCCGAGCGTGACCGAGCCCGGTCCGAGGGTGCGCCTCATGTCGTCTGGGCCGAGGCCGGTGCACTTCCAGACGAAGGTGCGTCGGTTCCGCTCCAGGGCGCCGATCAGGGTCTCGATCTCCTCACTGGCGACCGGGAGGGAGACGATGGCTGTCTGGTTCGTCGTGGTCATGGCTGGAACCCTAGAATGCCTTCCGGACGCTTCTCTTCCGGATACCGAGGCAACCTGTGGTAGTGCACGATGCCAGCCCCGCCGCGCGGGCCCTGCTGGTCCTCGAGATGATCCAGAACGCGCCCGGGATCACCGCGGACCGTCTGGCCGAGCGGCTCGGCCTCAGCGAACGCGCGATCCGCCGCCACGTGGGCATCCTCCGCGAGGCCGGCATCCCGGTGGAGTCGACGCGGGGGAGGTACGGCGGCTACCGGATCGGGCGCGGACTCCGGCTGCCGCCGCTGATGTTCACCCCGACCGAGGCGCTGGGCCTGGTGATGGCCGTGCTCGAGGGCCACCCGGCCGGCGAGGACGACCCCGTCGGCCAGGCCCTCGGCAAGATCGTGCGCGCCCTGCCCGAGCCCCTCGCGCGGCCCGCTGACGCCGTACGCCGGGTGCCGGCTCGTGGCTGGCACGTCGTCGTACCCGACGTGGATGTGACCCTTCGACTGGTGCAGGCCTCGGACGCGGGGGAGCGGGTGCGCCTGCGGTACGGCCAAGACCCCGGCCGCGAGTGGGACATCGAGCTCGACCCGTGGGCGGTCGTCGTCCGGCACCGGCGGTGGTACGTGCTCGGCTGGTCGCACGACAAGGGTGCCCGGCGTGTGCTGCGCGTCGACCGGGTCAAGGGGGTGGAGGTGCTGCCCGAGCGGTTCGAGACACCGGCCGGCCTGGATGCGCTCGAGGCCGTCGAGGAGCAGCTCTCGATGGGTTGGAAGCACGCCGTCGAGGTGATCATCGACGCTCCGGTAGACGAGTGCCGGCACTGGCTGCCGCGCAGCTTCGGCCGGCTCGAGGGGGTGGACGAGCACGCCACGCGCCTGGTCGCCACCACCGACGAGCCGAAGTGGTACGCCGCGCAGCTCGCCCATCTGCCGATGTCGTTCCGGTTGGTCGGCTCGCCCGAGGTCCGGGCGGCGATGGACGAGCTGGGCCGGCGACTCCTCGCCGCCGCCGAGGAGTGAGCCGTCCAGGTCGACCGTGGAGTGCGGTTTGGGACCAAACCGCATGGTTGGATCGATCCAAATTGCGGTTTGGGACCAAACCGCAACGAGTAGAAGACCCGACGGCGAGAGTCGGTCGGAGAAGATTTCTCGCCCCTCAGCCCGCCAGGAGGGCTCCGCCGTTGACGTGGAGGACCTGTCCGGAGAGGTGCCGTCCAGCCGGAGACATCAGGAAAGCCACCACCCCGGCGACGTCCTCCGGCCTCCCCGCGCGACCGGTGAAGGTCTCGGCGAGCAGACGTTCGCGGCGGTCGGAGGTCATGGACGTTCCGAAGAACTCGGTGCCCTCGGTGAAGCCCGGCGCGACGATGTTCGCGGTGACGCCGCGCGGGCCGAGCGCGCGGGCCAGGTCGCGTACCCAGGGCGTCAGGGCGGCCTTGGCCGCACCGTAGGCGCCGCCGCCACGGGTGCCGGCGATCGACCCGAGTGCGACGACCGAGGCTTTGTCCGTGAGGGTGTCGCGGAGAGCCTGGACGGTCAGGACGGCGGTCAGCACGTTCATGCGCCACGAGGCCTCCCACGACTCGGCGACGCCGGCGAGCCCGGGACGCCCCGACGAGGCGCCGACACCGCCGGCGACCAGCGCCAGGCCGGCGACGGGTCGATCGCCGACCGCCTCTGCGAGATGCGCTGCGCCGTCCGGGGTGGACAGGTCGGCGTCGACCAGGAGGGGAGGAGAGGGGGTGGAGAGCTCCCGGCAGGTGGTCACGAGAGCCGTGCGCCTGCGTCCGACGAGGACGAGGATCTCGGGACGGCTCGCGAGCGCTACGGCGACGGCTCGGCCGATGCCGGAGCCGGCCCCGGTGACGACCAGGAGGTGCTGGGTGTCGTCGGTCATGAACTCATTTTAGCGCTAAAATAATTCCATGACCAACGGCCAGGGAGACGCGGTGGGGGAGATCGTCGCTGCCTGGAGGCGTGAGCGGCCGGAGGACGACGTGTCGTCCATCCTCGTGGTGACGCCGATCTGGCGGCTCGGGGCGGCGCTCGAACACGCAAGGTCAGAGGCGCTGGCCGGGTTCGGGCTGGACCAGAGCCGGCTCGACGTCCTCGGAGCGCTGCGCCGCACGGGTACGCCGTACCGGCTGACCGCGGGCGAGCTCACGCGTCGGTGCCGGGTCACGCCGGGGGCCACGACGCAGCGCGTGCAGCGGCTCGAGCAGGACGGGTACGTCGAGCGCGTGCGCGAGGACCACGACCGGCGGACCGTGTACGTCGCCCTGACGCCGGGCGGTTCGGCCAAGCTCGACGAGGTGTTCGCGGCCGTGATCGCGGCCGACGAGGAGATGCTGGCTCCGCTGTCGACGCGTGATCGTGCCTGGCTCGAGCGGATCCTGGGTCGCTGGGTGTCGGCGGCGGGACTCGACGCGCCGGCCCCGGACCGCGACCCGGACCGGCCCTAGGCTGAGGTGGGTGTTGCCGAGCCCCACCCACCGCCTGCGCTTCCGCAAGATGACCCCGGGCGACCTGGACGAGATGGCTGCGGTTCTCGGGGCACCCGACCCCGTGCGTCCGAACCGGCGCAGGCGCACACGCGACGACGCCGAGCGCTGGATCGCCTGGAACCAGCGGAACTACGCAGAGCACGGCTTCGGCCTGTGGATCGTCGAGACCCACGACGGCAGGTTCGTCGGTGACTGCGGTCTGACCATGCAGGAGATCGCGGGCGACTGGTACGTGGAGGTCGGCTACCACGTGGACCTGCACCTGCGCGGTGACGGGCTCGCGACCGAGGCGGCCACGGCGGTTCGAGCGGCAGCCACGGCGGCCGGTGTGGATCACCTGGTGGCGATCATCCGGCCGGAGAACCTCCCGTCGCGGCGGGTGGCCCAGAAGATCGGCCTGCGGCTCGAGCGGCGCGTGTTCAAGAACGGCGGCGACGCGCTCGTGTTCGGTGCGGACCTGCTGCGGATCGTCCCGGCGGCGCCCGACCTGCTCGCTCCGTGGCGCGAGATCCACAACCAGATCATCCCGACGTCGCCGCTGAGCGAGCACGAGGTCGCCGAGCGCGCCACCCGCAACCATCTCACCGTCGCATACGTCGGTGAGGCCCTGGTCGGCTGCGCCACGGTCCGTCCCCCGGCGGGGGAGTCCGGCACGGCCACGCTGATCGTCCGGATCCTCGAGCCGTTCCGCCGACGCGGACTCGGAACGTCGTACCTGGAGCAGGTGCTCGCGGACGCCCGGGGCATGGGGGCAGCCCGGATCGAGACCGTCGTCCTCGAGTCGAACGGCGACGGGCTCGCCTTCGCAGTTGCGCACGGCTTCGTCGAGCACGACCGGTACGTCCTCGACGGCCACAACGTGCCGTTCATCGACCTGCACCTGGAGCGGTGAACCTCAGTCGATGCCGAGAGGTTCGGGTACGCCGTCGACTTCGCGCCCCAGCATGGCACGATGACATCGTGACCAGCAGTGCGGCCGACGACCAGCGCCTGAAGGATCTCGTGCTGCTGCGTCGTGTACGCGACCGGATCGACCGCGACTACGCACAACCGCTGGACGTCGAGGCTCTGGCACGCGGGGTGCACCTGTCGGCCGGCCACCTCAGTCGCGAGTTCAAGCGGGCGTACGGCGAGCCGCCGTACTCATACCTGATGACCCGTCGGATCGAGCGCGCCATGGCGCTGCTGCGACGCGGTGACCTCAGCGTGACCGACGTCTGTTTCGAGGTGGGCTGCTCGTCACTCGGGACGTTCAGCACCCGCTTCACCGAGCTGGTCGGGGTCTCGCCGAGCGTCTACCGCGAGCGGATGGCGGCGCAGCTGACCGACAGCGTCGCGGAGACCCCGTCGTGCATCACCAAGCAGGTGACCAGACCGATCAGGAATCGAGAAGCACCCACTCCCACGCGCCCCTAGCGTGGCGTGCATGGACATCACGATTCACTCGAGCTTCCTCCCGCACACCGACCCGGACGCCTCCCTCGCCTTCTACCGCGACGCCCTCGGCTTCGAGGTGCGGCTCGACGTGGGCCAGGGCACGATGCGCTGGATCACGGTCGGGCCGCCGAACCAGCCCGACACCAACATCGTGCTCACCCCGCCCGCCCTCGACCCGGGGATCACCGACGACGAGCGCCGCACCATCAGCGAGATGATGGCGAAGGGCACGTACGGCGTCCTGCTCCTGGCATCGGGCGACGTCGACGGCGCGTTCGAGCAGCTCACGACCCATGACCTCGATGTCGTCCAGGAGCCGACCGACCAGCCCTACGGCATCCGCGACTGCGCCTTCCGAGACCCCGCGGGCAATCTGGTCCGCATCCAGCAGCGGCCCTGAGCCGCCCCATCACGCCATGTGTCACCCCGGGCTCGACCCGGCGGTGATGTGCGCGGCCACGACCGGTCCGCGGCATCACCATCGCCCCTCACCCATCACCGACGAAGGAGCCGTCATGCCTGCCATCGACCACGTCGTCCTCGAGGTGTCCGACACCGCCGAGTCCGACCTGTTCCACAAGACCGCGTTCGACCTCGGAGACCTGGTCCAGGTCCGAGAGTCACAGGAGGCGACCTCGGGGTTCCGTGGCTTCAACCTCTCGCTGGTGGTGTCCCAGCCGAGCACAGTCGACAGCCTGGTCGGCACGGCGCTCGAGGCCGGCGCCCGCGAGCTGAAGCCGGCGCGGAAGAGCTTCTGGGGCTACGGCGGCGTCGTGCAGGCCCCCGACGGCACGATCTGGAAGATCGCCACCTCCTCGAAGAAGGACACCGGTCCGACGACCCGGACGGTGGACGACGTGGTGCTGCTGCTCGGTGTCGCGGCCGTCAAGGCCACCAAGCAGTTCTACGTCGAGCGCGGCCTGGCCGTGGGCAAGAGCTTCGGCAGCAAGTACGTCGAGTTCGACGTCCCCGGGTCGCGGGTCAAGCTGGCGCTCTACGGACACCGGGCCCTGGCCAAGGACGCGGGCGTGCCCGCGGAGGGCACCGGGTCGCACCGGATCGTCGTCGCCGGGGACACGGGGTCGTTCACCGACCTGGACGGGTTCGCCTGGGAGACCGCGTCGTAGCGTGATCACGACAAGCCCGACGGATGGAGAACGATGAGCAAGGCGTCGACCTCGCACGCCGCCGACAGCCACGACCTGATCCGGGTGACCGGGGCGCGAGTGAACAACCTCAAGGACGTGAGCGTCGAGCTGCCCAAGCGGCGGCTGACGGCGTTCACGGGGATCTCGGGCTCCGGTAAGAGCTCGTTGGTGTTCGGCACGATCGCGGCGGAGTCGCAGCGCCTGATCAACGAGACCTACAGCGCCTTCGTCCAAGGCTTCATGCCGTCGCTGGCTAGGCCCGAGGTGGACCTCCTCGACGGTCTGACCACGGCGATCATCGTCGACCAGGAGCGGATGGGGAGCGACCCGCGATCGACAGTGGGCACCGCCACGGACGCCTACGCGATGCTCCGGATCCTGTTCAGCCGGATCGCCGAGCCGCACATCGGCCCGCCCACGGCGTTCTCCTTCAACGTCCCGACCCGGACCGCCAGCGGGGCGATGGACGTCGCCAAGGGGCGTGGCGAGCGGAAGGTCGTACGCAAGGTCGTCTATCTCGGCGGCATGTGCCAGCGCTGTGAGGGACGGGGTTCGGTCAACGACATCGACCTCACCGCGGTGTACGACGAGACCCGGTCGCTCAACGACGGCGCGCTGACCGTGCCGGGCTACAGCATGGACGGCTGGTACGGCCGGATCTTCGGCGGCAGCGGGTTCTTCGAGATGGACAAGCCGATCGCGAGGTACACCAAGCGCGAGCTGGAGGACCTGCTCTACAAGGAGCCGACGAGGATCAAGGTCGACGGCATCAACCTCACCTTCGAGGGCGTGATCACCAAGATCCAGAAGTCGATGCTCTCCAAGGACGTCGACTCGCTGCAGCCCCACGTCCGCGCCTTCGTGGAGCGGGCGGTCACGTTCTCGACCTGTCCCGACTGCGACGGCGCCCGGCTCACGAAGGAGGCGCTGTCGGCGAAGGTCAAGGGCGTCAACATCGCCGAGCTCTGCGCGATGGAGATCCGCGACCTCGCGGAGTGGGTGCAGAAGCTGAAGGAGCCGTCGGTGGCCCCGTTGGTCGAGGCGCTGGGGGAGAACCTGGACTCGTTCGTGGAGATCGGGCTCGGGTACCTCTCGCTCGGGCGGCCGTCGGGCACGCTGTCCGGTGGTGAGGCGCAGCGGGTCAAGATGATCCGGCAGCTCGGGTCGTCCCTGACCGACGTCACGTACGTTTTCGACGAGCCCACCATCGGACTGCACCCGCACGACATCCAGCGGATGAACGACCTGCTGCTGCAGCTGCGCGACAAGGGCAACACCGTGCTCGTGGTCGAGCACAAGCCGGAGACGATCGCGATCGCCGACCACGTCGTCGACCTCGGGCCGCGCGCGGGGACCGCGGGAGGCGAGATCGTGTTCGAAGGCTCCGTCGAGGGGCTCCGGAGGAGCGACACGATCACGGGTCGCCACCTCGACGACCGCGCCTCGCTCAAGGAGTCGGTGCGGGAGGCGTCGGGCGCGCTCGAGGTGCGCGGCGCCGCCACGAACAACCTGCAGGACGTCGACGTCGACATCCCGCTCGGTGCCCTGACCGTGGTCACCGGGGTCGCCGGCTCGGGCAAGAGCTCGCTGCTCCGCGGGTCGGTCTCTGGCCGGGACGGCGTGGTGGCGGTCGACCAGGCCGCGATCCGGGGGTCGCGCCGCAGCAACCCGGCGACGTACACCGGTCTGCTCGACCCGATCCGCAAGGCCTTCGCCAAGGCCACCGGCACCAAGCCGGCGTTGTTCAGCGCCAACTCGGAGGGCGCCTGCCCGAGCTGCAACGGGGCCGGGGTGATCTACAGCGACCTGGCCATGATGGCGGGCGTCGCCACGCCGTGCGAGGCGTGCGAGGGCAAGCGGTTCCAGGCAGAGGTGCTCGAGTACACGTTCGGGGGGAAGAACATCAGCGAGGTGCTCGCGATGTCCGTGGACGAGGCATCGACCTTCTTCGGGGAAGGCGAGGCGGCGACGCCGGCGGCGCACAAGGTTCTCCAGCGCCTCGCGGACGTGGGACTCGGTTATGTCAGTCTGGGCCAGCCGCTGACGACCCTCTCAGGTGGCGAACGCCAGCGCCTCAAGCTGGCCACACACCTCGGTGAGAAGGGCGGTGTCTACGTCCTGGACGAGCCGACCACCGGTCTCCACCTCGCGGACGTCGAGCAGCTGCTGGGCTTGCTGGACCGGATCGTCGAGTCCGGGAAGTCGGTGATCGTGATCGAGCACCATCAGGCCGTGATGGCGCACGCCGACTGGATCATCGACCTCGGACCCGGCGCCGGGCACGACGGTGGCCGGGTCGTCTTCGAGGGCACACCGACCGACCTGGTCGCGTCACGCGAGACGCTCACCGGTCAGCACCTCGCGGCGTACGTCGGCGCATGACGACCGCTCAGGCCCGTGCCTCCATGGTCCGGGATCGGGTTTGAACCCCGCTCCGCCTCCCTCATCTGCTTCGCCGATAACTGACATTATGTCAACTCGTGAAGAGAGTCCGCTCCCCTTCCGTGCATCCACGCCATCCCGCGTGATCGCCTGCCCGCGTTGGGCGGCGACCTGTTCGATCCGGTGCGTTGTCCTCAGATGACTGACGGGCGATCGACCGCTCCGCACTTCCCCGGGATCGGGCGATGCCCCGAGCGTCCACACCACGGTTGTCCGCGACAACGGTCGCGCTACGGTTGAGTCCTCAACTACCTGAGCTCGGGAGTTCCTGATGAAGCTGCGCAACGTGCCCACTCGTCTGGCCACCGGGGCCTACATCGTGCACACCGGCTGGGAGAAGTGGCACGGCGACGAGGAGCGGGCCGCGGCCGTCCATGGCATGGCGGCGAACGCGTTCCCGGCGTTCAACTCGATGAAGTCGACCGACTTCCTCAAGAGGCTCTCGGTCGGCGAGCTGGCGCTCGGAGCCGCGCTGCTGACGCCGTTCGTCCCGCCCGCGCTCGCCGGTGCCGCCCTCACTGGCTTCTCGGGTGGTCTGGTCGCCATGTATCTGCGCACCGACGGCCTGCACAAGCCCGGGAGCATCTGGCCGACGCAGCGCGGCGTCGCCGTCTCGAAGGACGTCTGGATGCTCGGCATCGGGCTCGGCCTGCTGGCCGACGGGCTGCGCAGCAGCAAGCGCGACTGACCCGACGCGTCCGTCCCCGGCCACCACACGCCGGATCACCTTGCTCGAATGCCCCGGAGTCCTTGAAAGAAGGCCGCATGGCGGTGTCGGATCGGGGCAGACGTGTTCGTAGCAGAAGTGAGCGGCCGCCCATGAGGGGCGCCTCCGACCACAGGGGATGATCCGAGATGGGGTGCCTGGTTTCCGTCAGAGTCGAGGCGCGGCCGTTCCTGTGAGCGTGGTCGACGTCCAGGAGGCGATCACCCGGGCCCACCACGAGGAATGGGCGCGGGTCGTCGCGTCCCTGACCAGACGGTTCGGTGACCTCGACATCGCCGAGGAGGCGGCGGCCGAGTCCTTCGCGACCGCCGTCGCGCGGTGGCCGGTGGACGGCGTACCCCCCAACCCCGGCGCCTGGCTGACCATCACCGCCAACCGCAAGGCCATCGACCGGATCCGCCGAGAGAACAAGCGCGACGACAAGCAGAAGGAGGCTCAGATGTTGTACGACGACGACCCGCCCGAGCCTCTCGGCTCCATCGACGACGAGCGGCTCCGGTTGATCTTCACCTGCTGCCACCCGGCGCTCGCGATGGAGACCCGCGTGGCGCTGACGCTGCGCATGGTCGGCGGCCTGACCGTGCCCGAGATCGCCCGGGCCTTCCTGGTGCAGGAGACCACCATGGGGCAGCGGATCACCCGGGCGAAGGCCAAGATCAAGGCGGCTCGCATCCCCTATCGGGTGCCGTCCGCGGAGGATCTCCCGACACGCGTCTCCGGTGTCCTCGCCGTCCTCTTCCTCGTCTTCAATGAGGGCTACCTCGCGACCGGCCCCGACACCGATCCCGTACGTCACGACCTGACCGCCGAGGCGATCCGGCTCACGCGCTTGATCCGTGGCCTGATGCCGGAGGACGGCGAGGTGGCCGGGCTGCTGGCGCTGATGCTCCTCACCGAGGCCCGCCGTACCACCCGGGTCTCGGCGGGTGGCGAGCTGGTCACCCTTGACGAGCAGGACCGTGGGTCCTGGGATGCGGCGCTGGTCGACGAAGGACATCGGCTGGTGCTCGAGCGCCTGGCCGCGGGGGTGGCTCCGGGTCGCTACCAGATCCTGGCCGCGATCAACGCCGTGCACACCTCCGCCCGCGACGTACGCGACACCGACTGGTCGCAGATCGTCGCCCTCTACGACCAGCTCTTCCGCCTCGACCCCTCGCCGATGATCGCGCTCAACCGGGCCGTCGCGGTCGCCGAGCTCGACGGCCCGGAGGTGGCGCTGGCGGTCGTCGACCGTCTCGGGGACACGTTGGCCGGCTATCACGCCTATCACGCGACCCGCGCCGACCTGTTGCGCCGGCTGGGCCGCAGTCAGGAGTCGCGCGCGGCGTACGACGAAGCCATCGAGCTGGCGGGGAACACCGCCGAGACCGCCTACCTGACCCGCCGCCGCGACCAGCTGGGGTAGCGCCCGCCCACGACACGCCCGGTTTGCATGGGCGCGGGATGCGAGGAATGGTGGAACGGGTCCTGCCAGCAATCGACGAAGGAGAGCACATGCTCACCCTGACGGAGAACGCCAGCACGATCGTGAAGGACATCGCCGCCCAGCAGGGCGGAGTCGAGTCCACCGGCCTGCGGATCAGCGCCGAGGACCCTCAGCAGGGTCTGATGGTGACCGCAGCGCAACAACCGCACCCCGGTGACCAGACCGTCGAGGCGCACGGCGCCGTCGTGTACCTCGACCCTCCGGCCTCCGAGCAGCTCGAGGACCAGATCCTCGACGCCTCGGTCGACGAGGCGGGTCGGGTGCAGTTCGCGCTCGCGCCCCAGGCGTGATCGAGGCCCGAAGCGGCGTACGACGACCCCGGGTGCCATCGGCGCCCGGGGTCGTCCCTGTCCGGGCGGGCCGTTCGGGTCAGCCGAGCCCGACCAGGTCGCTGCCCCGGGCGATCAGGTCGTAACGGAACGACGCCCAGATGAGCACGGCCGCTCCGACCAGCCCCAGGGCGGTGACAAGCGCGGTGTGGACCGGCTTGCGCTTGGCCTGTTCCCAAGCGACCGCGCCCTTGGCCCGCATCGGGCGGAGCCACCGGCGCGCGAACTCGAACTCACGCGACCACAGCCACACCCCGAGCAGGATCGGCGGGATCGTCAGCGGCCCTGGCAGGACGATCAGCACCAGCCCGGTGATGATCAGCAGGAGCCCGGAGACGAAGACGACCACTCGCCGCAGGGTCCGTGACATGGGGTGAGCTGCCTCAGCCGCGGACGGCGACGGCCGCGTCGTGGTCGGGCGAGGTGGTAGCCATGATCCTTGTCTAGCAGGTGTTCCCAGGGACCCGACCGTCGGCGCCTCACCACATCTCTCCTATTCTCGACGCCGTGCCGAACCCCGTGTCCAAGCCAGCGCTGAGGCGGTACGCCGTCCCTGGCGCGGCCGCCGTTCTGGTCTCCCTGCTCGCCGCCTGCGGCAGTGGTGGTGGCTCCTCGAGCAGCACGGCACAGGACTCCGCCCAGTCCCCCGTTCAGAGCAGCCCGACGAGCAACGTCACCTGCGACTACCCCGACGCACCCCAGGGGGCAACGGGCAACGTCTCCAAGCCGCCGTCGACACCAGATGTGCAGGGCACGGTCGACGTCACGATGACCACGTCGATCGGCTCTATCGGCGCGAAGCTCGACGCCGACAAGACGCCGTGCACCGTGAACTCCTTCGTGTCGCTGGCCAGGCAGGGCTTCTTCGACAAGACCCCGTGCCACCGGCTGACCACGACTCCGGCCACCATCTTCGTCCTGCAGTGCGGCGACCCGACCGGCACCGGCACCGGGGGTCCCGGGTACACGATCCCCGACGAGCTCTCGGGCAACGAGACCTACGGCCCGGGGACGCTGGCGATGGCCAAGACGCAACAGCCGAACTCAGGTGGCTCCCAGTTCTTCATCGTCTACCAGAACACTCCCCTGCCTCCGAACTACACGGTGTTCGGCCAGGTCGACGCGGCCGGCCTCAAGGCGGTGCAGAAGGTGGCGAAGCAGGGCACCGACAACGCCTTCGGCGACGGCGACGGCCACCCGAAGGTCCCGGTCACCATCGACAGCGTCACCGGCGGCTGAACAGCACTCGCGTCACTCCTGTCGGTACTCGATCGTGGTCCCGAGCTGGAGGGTCCGGCCAACCGTGCAGAGCCGGTCGGCGCTCCGCTGGATCGCCATCGGCAGCACCTCGCGGGCCTTGTCGCCGCCCTCCCCCTCGGGGAACGAGATCGCGACGGTGACCTCGAGGTCGACCAGGTGGGACCCACCGTCGTCGCGGACCTTCTGGCCCTCGACGTGGACGTCGAACGAGTCCGGCTGCGCTCGCTTGCCGGTGATCAGCCCGACGTCGATCGCGGTACAGGCGGCGAGCGCGGCGAGCAGCAGCTCGACCGGCGTGAAGTCGGGGTCGCCGCCCGAGCCGACGGGCAGCACTCCCCCGCGGGCGTTGACCGCCTTGTACCGACCCTCACCGATCTGCGTCAGGTCGAGCTGACGCAGGGTCTCCTCGCTCATGCCCGCCACGGTAGTGGCCCCGACCCGACCGATCGATTTCCCACACCCGTTCCGACCATGACCGATCAGGGGTCGCGCCCGACACAGTCGAGGCGATCTCGGGAGCCGACCCAAGGTCGGCCGCGCCCCTCGCGCCTGGCGAGGGACGCGGCCGTCGGGTGCCGCTCTGGTGTCGGGGCTACTTGACCTTCACCGGGATGAACGCTCGCCCGCTGAGGACCTTCCCGGCGGGCGCGGTGGTCGTGTTCACCTTGACCACGTGACGCTTGCCGAAGGCCAGGAACCGGACCTGTGCCTGGTCGTTGCGGGTCAGGTGGTCGACCGCGTTCCTGATCGCCGCGAAGGTGCCCAGACCGCCACGCTCGAACGGGTAGCTGTTCGCGCCCGAGATGTCGATCTCCGCGTCCATGCCCTGAGCCTTGGCCGGGACGGCCAGGTGGAACTTCCGGGTCGTGCCACCCTTGAAGACCAGACGCATCGTGGCGGTCGAGCTGGCGGTCACGATCGCCCTGTGGTGCCGGTCGACGGCGACCCAGGTGCCACCGCGGCGCTGCTGCACGCCGGTGATCTTCAGCCGCGAGGTGCTGTCGTTGACCGCCGAGTGCACGTCGACGGAGTCGACCGTCACGCGCTTGAGACGCGTGAGCAGGTACAGCAGGTCGGGCACGTCGTACGACGAGCCGTACGAGATGTCGTAGGTGTCGGTGTAGACGTTGCTACCGGTGAACGTGAACGGGCCGCCGGCCGTGTGACCCTTGATCGTCCACCGCTGCTCCTCGCCACCCGGCTGCACCGCGTCGACGACGGCCTGGGTGTTGGCCACCAGCTCGTAGTACGCCGTCTCTGCCGCCGCGTCGGGCAGCTGGACGTGCGACGTACCGGTGCGCGACCGCGTCGTCGTCCCGTCGGTGTAGGTCACGCGCGAGGTGATCGGCAGGTCCGCAGGTGTGGTGCCGAGCAGGCCGGAGATGCCCGTCATCCGGTCCTGGTCGATCGTGCCGAGCAGGCTGCCGATGTTGGCGACCTTGAACGACGGACCCATCGGGTCCTTCTGGATGTACAGGGCCGAGGCACCGGCCAGGCCGTAGGTCGTCTTGCCCGCGAAGTCCATCGGATGGCCGAACCCCACGACGCGGTCGCTGCAGACCGAGGTGATGGTGCCCAGCCCGCCGATCGTGACGTCGCCGGTCGCCATCGTGGCGACGAGGTTGCCACCGGCGACCATGTCGGAGAGCGACGAGGGTGTGGACGTGTGGCCGGCGGTGCTGGTGTCCTTGCTGAGGTACGGGCGGTGACGCGCCTTGTTCAAGGCGCGGTCCGAGAGGCCGGCGACGACCACCGGCGCCTTGAGCTCGTGGAAGCCCTGTGCGGCCTGGGCTCGGGTGACCGCGGAGCGGCCGGCGATGGACTCGGCCGCCGAGGCGGGGACGCGCAGGTTCGCCGGAGTCGCGCTGCCGGCGTACTGCTGCATGTCCTCCCACGGGGTGATGCCCGCGATCGGGGTCTGGCCCCAGGCCAGCGTGTAGGAGACGGCTCCGATCAGGCTGCCGTCCGCGGCGTACACCGGCGAGCCGGACATGCCTTCCCAGATGCCGGCGTCGTCGATGTCGGGCGAGGACAGCTTGGCCATCACCAGGTCGACGCCGGGCTCGACTCCGTCCGTGATGACGCCGAGCACCGTGCCGGTGAACGCGGACGGTGTGGTGCCGTTGCTGACGGTGAGCCCGGTGACGGGCTGGCCCTGGGTGACGTCGGCGACCGGGTACGCCGTGTCGCAGGTGCCCGTGGCGGCCTGGGACGGTGTGCCCAGTGCTGCCGTCCCGGCGAGGCAGAGCCCCGCCGTGACGGCAGCGGAGACGGCCATCCGGGCCCGAGTGCGTGTGTTCATCTGTTTCCCTCTCATGAACGCGCCGTCCCCCGTGGCCGGCGTGTTGCCCGAATGGACGCGTCCGTCTCGCGATCGGTTGCGTACGTAGCCAAATGTCCACCGCGCGGCGGACCTAGGCTGGGCATGTGACAGACCTGGTACGCCGGATCGGCCCCACCGCGCGGGTGCGGGTCGTGGAGTCCTCGCCCGACGACCACGAGCGGGAGGACCTGGTCGTCGCGGAGGAACCTCTCGAGATCCGGATCGCCTGGCCGGGTGCGGAGCCGCAGCGGGCCTGGGTGACCATGCGGACGCCGGGGAACGACTTCGAGCTGGCCGCCGGCTGGGCGTTCCACGAGGGGATCGTCGGGGCGGAGTCCTTGACCGAGGTGGCCTACTGCACCGACGAGGACCTCACCCCGGAGCAGGAGTTCAACGTCGTCACGCTGCGGTCGGCACGACCGGTGGACCTGGGGCACCGGCACGACGCGATGTCCGCCGGGTCGTCTGCCTGCGGGGTCTGCGGGAAGGACAGCATCGAGGCGGCGCTGACCACGGTGCGCGGTGCTCGCTGGGACGGCCCGCCGCCCAGCCCCGACGTCGTACGCCGGCTGCCGGCGGGGCTGCGCGAGGAGCAGTCGGTGTTCGCGCGCACCGGTGGGGTGCACGCCGCCGGCCTCTTCACCGCGGACGGCGAGCGGCACGTCGTACGCGAGGACGTGGGGCGGCACAACGCCGTCGACAAGGTCACCGGAGCCCGGCTGCTCGCGGGTGACCCGGTCGCCGACGCGTACCTCGTGGTGAGCGGCAGGGCCGGGTTCGAGCTGGTGCAGAAGGCCGTGGCCGCGGGCGTCGGGTCGCTGGTCGCGGTGGGCGCGCCGTCCTCGCTCGCCGTACACCTGGCGCGGGAGGCGGGCCTCGGCCTGTTCGGGTTCACCCGCGACGAGCGCACCGTCCGCTACTCCTGACCGCCTTCGACGCCTGCTTGCGCCGACTCGGCGATGCCTGTGGGGCCTGACGGCGTGGGGTCGCCGGGGTGTCGGCGCTCGAACCTAGGTTCGTGGTGTGCGGATCCTCCACACCTCCGACTGGCACCTGGGACGCTCGTTCCATCGGGTCGGCATGCTCGAGCACCAAGCGACGTACGTCGACCACCTGCTCGACGTCGTCGCCTCCGAGCGGGTGGATCTCGTGGTCGTGGCCGGTGACATCTACGACCGCGCACTCCCCCACGTCGACGCCGTACGCCTCGCCGACGAGACGCTGGCCCGGCTGGCCGCGTCGCGGGCCCGGGTGGTGATCACGTCGGGCAACCACGACTCCGCGCAGCGTCTCGGCTTCGGGTCCCGGCTGATCGACGCCGCGGGCATCCACCTCCGCACCGACGCGTCGTCGGTCGGCACCCCGATCGTGGTCGACGACGAGCACGGGCCGGTGGCGGTGCACGGCATCCCCTACCTCGACCCGCAGGCGCTCCACGAGCCGTGGGGGCTGGCCGCCCGCACCCACGAGGCGGCGCTGGCCGAGGCGATGCGTCGTGTCCGCGCCGATCTCGCGGCGCGGCCGACCCGGTCCGTGGTCCTCGCCCACGCGTTCGTCGCGGGCGGCCTGCCCAGCGACTCCGAGCGGGACATCAGCGTGGGCGGCGTCTCCGTGGTGACGAGCGCGCTCTTCGACGACATCTCCTACACCGCCCTCGGACACCTGCACGGGCGTGCCACCCTGGGCGAGACCCTGCGCTACAGCGGCTCGCCACTCGCCTACTCCTTCTCCGAGGCCGGCCACACCAAGGGCGGCTGGCTGGTCGACCTCGGGCGCGACGGCGTGACCGGTACGACGTTCATAGAGGCGCCGGTGCCTCGGCGGCTCTCGGTCCTCACCGGCGACCTCGAGGCGCTGCTGACCGACCCGCGGCTCGCCTCCGCGGAAGTCCACTGGGTGCAGGCGACGCTCACCGACGAGGTGCGTCCCGACCGGCCCATGGAACGGCTACGAGCCCGCTTCCCCCACGCCCTGGTGCTGTCCTTCGCGCCGGCCGGCACGCCGGCGCCGTCCGTCGTGGCGGCACCCCGCGGGCGCAGCGACCACCAGATCTCGCTCGACTTCGTCGAGGAGCTGCGCGGTTCCCCGGCCTCCGACGACGAGTCGGCCCTGCTCCTCCGGGCGTGCGACGCCTGCGCGGACGACCCCGACGTCGACATGCTGGTGACGGCGGCGAACGGGAGCGGCTGATGCGGCTCCACCACCTCTCCGTGACCGCGTTCGGGCCGTTCGTCGAGACCGCCGACGTCGACTTCGACGCGCTGTCCGATGCGGGCCTGTTCCTGCTCTCCGGCGCGACCGGCGCCGGCAAGTCCAGCGTCCTCGACGCCGTCTGCTTCGCGTTGTACGGCGCGGTCCCGGGCGACCGTCAGCACGCAGGGCGGCTCCGCTCCGACCAGGCACCACCCACCTGGGCGCCCTCGGTGACGCTCGAGGTCGATCTCTCCGGACGCCGGTTCCGCATCGTCCGCTCCCCCGCCTGGGAGCGCCCGAAGAAGCGCGGCACCGGCACCACCCGGGAGCAGGCCCGGGTGAGCGTGACCGAGCACGTCGACGGCGACTGGGTGCCGCTGACCAGTCGTCTCGACGAGGCCGGCGACCTGATCTCGGGGCTGCTCGGGATGAACCTCGACCAGTTCTGCCAGGTCGCGCTGCTGCCTCAGGGTCATTTCCAGGCGTTCCTGCGCGCCGACTCGGCCCAGCGCCACCAGCTGCTCGCGCGACTGTTCCGTACCGGGCGGTTCGAGCGCGTCGAGGCGTGGCTCCGCGACCACCGGCTCACCCTGCGGCGATGCTCCGACCAGCACGCCCTGGTGGTCGGCAATCTCGTCAGCCGACTGTCCGAGGCGGCCCGCCACACGGTCCCCGAGGAGTTCGATGACCTCGCGTCGGTCGTCGACGAGGAAGTGGCGGAGTGGGCCGAGGCAGTCCGTGCGGAGTCGTGCGCGCGACGTACCTCCGCCGCGGCGGCGGCCGAGCAGGCCGCCGTCGCACACCAGTCGGCCACGGCGGCGCTCGCGGCGGCGCAGGACCTCGCACGGGCCCGATCGCGGGTGGTCGCCGCGGCCGAGACGATGGAGCGGCTTGACCTGGTGTCCGAGCGTCACGCGTCCGACGTTGCGCGGCTGGACCGCGCCCGGCGGGCCGCAGGCTTGACGCCACTGGCTCGCTTGGCCGACGAACGCCGGGATGCGTGTGACGACGCCGAGCAGCGCGCCGCCGCCTCGCAGGAGGCTGCTGCACGCAGCGGGATCGACGTCGCCACGATTCCCATCGAGCTGGAACGCACGACCGTTGAGCTGGCCGCGCTGACCGCGCTCCTGCCCGCCGAG
This sequence comes from Nocardioides sp., assembly GCF_036493135.1. Taxonomy (GTDB): domain Bacteria; phylum Actinomycetota; class Actinomycetes; order Propionibacteriales; family Nocardioidaceae; genus Nocardioides. The sequence goes on from NZ_DASXQG010000028.1 coordinate 51,146, forward strand.
CGGCTGGTGGACGAGCTGCGGGAGCAGGAGGCGGCTCTCCTGGCGCAGGTCCAGGAGGTCGGCCGGGCCGACGAGCTCACCCGGGCGGAGCTGGCCACGCTGGCGGCGCTCGATCGCGAGCTGCGTGATGCGGTCGCGGCCGGTGACGCGGCGGCGCAGGCCGTGCCGGCGGCTGAGAGCGAGCTCGAGCACCTGCGGACCGTGGCGAACGCCCACGAGGAGCTGGTCCGGCTGACGGCCGTGCTCGCGACGATCTCGGTGGATCACGGCGCCGCGCGGCGTACCGTGCTCGATCTGCGCGGGTACCTGCTCGACCTCCGTGAGCGCCGCATCGCCGGGATGGCAGCGGAGCTCGCTGGGGGCCTGGTCGTGGGCGGCGACTGCCCCGTGTGTGGCTCTCCCGAGCACCCACACCCCGCGCTTCCGTCCGACCTCCACCCCGACGCTGAGGCAGAGCGCACGGCGCAACGGGCGCTCGACGACGCCCAGGCCGTCGAGCTCGCCCTTCAGCTGCGGGTGCGCGAGGTCGAGGCCTCCCTGGCCGTCGTGCGTGAAGGCGCCGGCGAACAGGACCCCGACGACGTGCGGTGCAGACTCAGTCAGGCTCTGCGGACGCTCGCCGACCTCCGCAGCCAAGCCTCCGGCTGCCAGGCCCTGCGCACACGTCTGGAGGAGACGTCGACCCGGGCATCGGAGCTCGACGCCTCCACCACGGAGCGCCGGGTACGCGCGGCTCAGCTGACCACCTCGTTGGAGCACCTGCGGTGCCGCCTGGGCGAGCTGGAGGCACAGGTCACGGCGGCGCGCGGCGAACACCCCGAGCTCCGCGCGGCGGTGGCGACGCTGTCCGCCAACCGCGACCTCCTACGCACGGTCATGGGCGACGCCACGGCCCTCGAGTCCGCCAGAGAGTCTCTCTCAGAAGCCGCGACCGCCCTCGGTCGAGCCGCGCTCGAGGCCGGGTTCGGTGACATCGACGGGGCCCGCGGGGCGGTGCTCTCCCCGGAGTCTCTCGCCGAGCTCGATCGATCGGTGCAGGAGCACCGGACGGTGCTGGCGGCCGCGCGTCAGGTCCTCGACGAGCCGGAGTCCTCGGCCCTGCTCGGTGCACCGCCTCCCGAGGTCGAGGCTCTCGACGCGGCGGCCCTGATGGCGGCCGAGGAGTCGGAGCGGTGCCGCACGACCGACGAGGTGGCCCGGCGGACCGACGAGCGGGTCCGCGGACTGGCCGAGCGCGTCGATGCCGCCCTCGCCGCCTGGTCCCCGGTGCGCGAGAGCCTGGCCCTGGCCACGGCCGTGTCGTCGTTCGCCGAGGGCAAGGCACCCGACAACCGCCTCCAGATGCGGCTGTCGGCGTACGTCCTCGCCCATCGCCTCTCCCAGGTGGTCGCCGCCGCCAACGCCCGGCTGGCCGGGATGAGCGACCAGCGCTACTCCCTCGAGCACGTCGGCCGACGAGGAGCGGGCGAGGCACGCGGCGGCCTCAGCCTCGTGGTGCGCGACGACTGGTCGGGTGAGTCCCGCGATCCTGCCACCCTCAGCGGTGGCGAGACGTTCGTGGTCTCCCTGGCCCTCGCGCTCGGGCTGGCGGACGTCGTCGCGCACGAGGCCGGCGGCACCGACCTGCAGACCCTGTTCGTCGACGAGGGCTTCGGCTCCCTCGACGCCGAGACCCTCGACGACGTCCTCGACATCCTCGACACCCTCCGGGAGAACGGCCGCACGGTCGGCGTCGTCAGCCACGTCGCGGAGATGCGCGACCGCATCCCGACCCAGCTCGTGGTCCGCAAGGCTCGCTCGGGGTCCACCCTCGAGGTGGTCGGATCCGAACGCTAGGTTCGGGCCATGCCTGGTCTCGACCCCGGTTTCGTCTCGCTCCCCTACCGCGCCCTCGGGGACGCCGCGCTGCAGCGGGCCAAGGACCTGGGGGTGAGTCATGCCGACTTCCGCTTCGAACGTGTGCGCTGGCAGGACGTCCGGGTCCGCGACGGTGCCCTCCAGGGCACCGCGGACGACGAGGACCTCGGCTTCGCGGTCCGCGTGATCCACGGAGGTGCGTGGGGCTTCGCGTCGGGGGCCCACCTCACCGTGGACGAGGCGGCACGCGTGGCCGAGTCGGCGGTCGAGGTCGCCAAGGTCTCGGCTGCGCTGACCGCGGTCCCGGTCGAGATCGCACCGGAGCCGGTGTACGACGACGTCACCTGGGTCTCGTCGTACGCGCAGGACCCGTTCGAGGTCTCCGTCCACGACAAGACCGCGGTGCTGCTCGACTGGACCGATCGCCTGCGTGGTCACTCCGCTGTGCAACACGCGACGGCCGAGGTGCTGCAGGTCCACGAGAACAAGTACTACGCCGACCTGGCCGGCACCCGTACGACGCAGCAGCGCATCCGGCTGCGCCCGACGTTCACCGCGATGGGCTCCGATGACGAGCGCGGCGTCTTCGACGACATGAGCTCGATCGCGCCCCCGGCCGGACGCGGCTGGGAGTACGTCGTGGGCTCACCCGCCGACGGCGTGTGGGACTGGGACGCCGAGCTCGGCGAGGTGCCGGAGCTGCTCGCCGAGAAGCTGGCCGCCCCGACGGTCGAGGCCGGCACCTACGACCTGGTCATCCACCCGTCCAACCTCTGGCTGAACATCCACGAGTCGATCGGGCACGCCACCGAGCTCGACCGGGCGCTCGGGTACGAGGCCAACTACGCGGGCACGTCGTTCGCCACCATCGACCAGCTCGGCACGCTGCGCTACGGCTCCCCGGTCATGCACGTCACCGGAGACCGCACCGTCGAGCACGGCCTCGCCACCATCGGCTACGACGACGAGGGGGTGGCCACGCAGGGCTGGGACATCGTCGACGACGGCGTGCTGGTCGGGTACCAGCTCGACCGCCCGATGGCGCGGCTGCATCCGGAGCTGAACGACGGCCGCTCCAACGGCTGCGCCTACGCCGACTCCCCCGGCCACATCCCGATCCAGCGGATGGCCAACGTCTCCCTGCAGCCGGGCGCCGACGACAGCTCGACCGAGGACCTGATCGGACGCGTGGAGCGCGGCCTCTACGTCGTCGGGGACAAGTCGTGGTCGATCGACATGCAGCGGTTCAACTTCCAGTTCACCGGACAGCGCTTCTACGCGATCCGCGACGGCCAACTGGCCGGCCAGGTCCGCGACGCGGCGTACCAGGCGACGACCACGGAGTTCTGGGGCTCGATGGAGGCGGTCGGCGGCCCCGACACCTGGGTCCTGGGAGGCGCCTTCAACTGCGGCAAGGCGCAGCCCGGCCAGGTGGCGTCGGTCAGCCACGGCTGCCCGACGGCCCTGTTCCGTGGCGTCCGGATCCTCAACACCGACCACGAGGCGGCTCACTGATGTCTGCGACGACGATCGCCCCGGTCCAGGAGCTGGTCGAGCACGCGCTCGCGGTCTCCACCGCCGACGACTGCATCGTGATCGCCCACCACACCACCAGCGCCAACCTGCGTTGGGCCAACAACACCCTGACCACGAACGGCTCCATGCGCCGCATCGACATCGCGGTCGTGTCGTTCGTGCGGCAGGCCGGTGGTCCCGCCGCCGGCTCGATGTCGGGGAGCGCCACCACGCCCGAGCAGGTCGGAGCGCTGGTCGCCGCGGCCGACGCCGAGGCCCGCGCCGCCGACCCGGCGACAGACGCCCAGGAGCTCGTCGGGGACGTCGCCGGGTCCGACTGGGCCGAGCCGCCCGCAGAGACCGACATCCATGTCTTCGACCGGTTCGCCCCTGCGCTCGGTGAGGCGTTCGGGCGGGCGCGCTCGGGCGACAGGGTGCTGTACGGCTTCGTCGACCACCGCCTCACCACGACGTACGTCGCATCGTCGACGGGCCTGCGGCTGCGGCACGTCCAGCCGACCGGTCACTACGGATGCACCGGCAAGACCGCCGACCTGACCAACAGTGCCTGGGTCGGCGGGGCCACCCGCGACTTCGTCGGCGTCGACGCGCTCGCGCTCGAGTCGGAGCTCGAGCGACGGCTCGGCTGGGGGTCCCGGAGGGTCGACCTGCCGGCCGGCCGCTACGACACGATCCTGCCGCCGACGGCGATGGCCGACCTGATGATCGACGCCTACTGGTACGCCGGGGCGCGCGACGCCCACGACGGGCAGTCGGTGTTCAGCCGCCGGGGCGGCGGCACCCGGGTCGGCGAGCCGGTGGCCCGGCCCGAGGTCACCCTCTCCTCCGACCCGGCGTACCCCGGCTTGGAGTGCGCTGCACATGTCGTGAACGAGTCCTCCGACAACGACGGTTCGGTCTTCGACACGGGCATCCCGTTGGCACGCACCGAATGGATCAGCGGCGGCACGCTGTCCGCGCTCCGCCAGACTCGCGAGACCGCGGCGCTCACCGGCCTTCCGGTGACGCCGTCGATCGACAACCTGGTCCTCGACGTCGCCGGTGCGAGCGAGTCCCTGGACGACCTCGTGGCCGCCACCGAGCGCGGGCTCCTGCTGACCTGCCTGTGGTACATCCGCGCCGTCGACCCGCAGACGCTCCTGCTGACCGGCCTGACCCGCGACGGCATCTACCTCGTCGAGAACGGCGAGATCACCGGCGCGGCGAACAACTTCCGTTTCAACGAGAGCCCGGTCGACCTGCTCCGTCGCTTCAGCCACGCGTCGGCGACCCTGCCTGCGTTCAGCCGCGAATGGGGTGACGACTACTTCTCACGCACCGCGATGCCGGCCCTGCGGGTGCCCGACTTCAACATGTCGAGCGTCTCGCAGGCCAGGTAGGCGTGCGGCTCAGCGGCGGACGATACGGAAGCGCGAGGACACCCCGATCGCGTGGTAGCCGTCGTCGGTGAGCAGGCGCGCGACGTACTGGCCGGGAGCCAGAGACCTGACGGAGCCATAGTTCAGGTAGTTGTCCCTCCCGAAGGTCACCGAGCCCACGACAGCCGTGTCGGTGTACCGATAGGCCAGGTAGCCGCCCGGGCCGTCGCACCTGAGGCGGCACCGGAAGAAGCTGACCCAGTCGAGGTTGTTGCCGGGCGCCCGGGTCCAGCTGACCCGGATCGGGCTTCCGACCCGGTAGGTCCTGCGGTCGGTCGTGACCTGCGGTCGGCTGCCCGGTCGGTACACCCAGATCGGAGCGGTGGTTTCGGTGCGGCCGGTCGCGCTGTCGCGGAGCACCACGTCGTACCGTCCCGGCCGCAGGTGGGCGGTCCTGATCCGGACGAGCCCGTCGCGCCGGCCCCTCGCGTTGGCCTGGCGGAGCAGCTGGCGCGGCTTGCCGGCTCGCCTGAGCCCCACCACCTCCCCCGCCGTGCCGTTCGCGTGGAACCGCACGCGCAGGCTGGGCGGCCCGGTGATCACGCGGCGGTGGTTCGGAGCGACCAGGACGGGAGCGGGTGCAGCCGTCACGTCGAACGTCGAGACCACGCCGCGGTGATCCGTCGGGTACGGGTTCTTGAACGCCAGGTCGACCTGCGGGTTGCCCCGCTCCCCCACCAGCAGGCTCGACACCGTCGTGGCGGGACCCGCGTGGAGCACCCAGTCGATCCGGTCGAAGAAGTCGTGCTTCTGCGTCTCGGGACCACCGGGAGACCACGTGAAGCCCGGGTCGGCCAGCGGGTCGGGGTGGGCATCGCGGTAGGAGTCGTGGAATCCCGCATCCGCCAGCGCCTTGCTGGCCGGCCAGCGCACGGCGTACCGCACCTTCGGCCGGGCCTGCGCCACCGCCTTCGTCCAGTCGAGGTACGACGGGCTGTTGAAGTCGCCGGTCAGGAACACCGGGATGCCGCGCGCCGCGAGTCGCGGCAGACGCTTCAGCACCGGAGCGAGAGCACGGAGTCTCAGGGTGCGCTCGAGGTGCAGCACGCGGTGTTTCGACCACCCGGCGCGCACGCGGTACGGCCCGTACGGCGTCGACGGCAGGTGCGTGTTCGCCACGGCGATCACCCGACCCGGCACCGGCTCGACGTAGGTGAAGATGCCGTGGCTGTGTGGCGGGTCGAGGATCGGGAACCGAGAGATCACGTGGGCCTGCGGGCTGGCGTGCCAGCCGAGGAGGTGTGCGAGGCGTCGGGTGTTGTCCTCAGCCTCTTGCACGCCGACGACGTCCGCACCGCTCACCTCGATGATGTGCGCGAGCCGGTGCAGGGCGCGCGGGCACCCGTTCGCCACCGGGCAGAAGTCGCCGGTGGACAGGTCGTAGTCGTCACCGCCGTAGAAGATGTTCTGCGTCATCACCGACACCTGCACGGTCGGCGTCAACGCAGGTGTGACCGTCGTCGAGTCGGCCGACACCGGCGCTGCGAGCAGTACGCCGGCCGTCAGCGAGATCGTGATCAGGAGCGGGGCGACGAGGCGGAGGGCGCGCACGTGCCGAGTATGGCCGTCTCGGCTGAACAGCGGAACAGCTCAGCGGGTCATTCCTGCGAGCCGGGCACGCCGCCCGGGATCGGCGCCTGGGGGTCGTACGGCGTGCGCGTGAGCACGAAGGTGGCGCACTCCAGGTGGCTCACAGTCCCGTCGTCGCGTCGTAGGACGTGCAGGGTCTCGCCGGCGAGGTACCCGGAGGTTCCGACGATCTCGGCGGGTCGCAGCTCGAACCGGCACCAGACATCTCCGCCCTCACGCAGCACGAGCTCGCCGCCCTCGAGCGAGATCACGCACATCGTGTTCCCCCAGTGCCAGACACCGAGCACGCCGGCGACCGTCGCCGGCACCGTGCGCGTCGGCGTCCAGGGCGTCGGCAGGGAGGGTTCGCCGGCCTCCAGCTCCTCGAGCAGCGCGCCGGCCAGACCGCCGGGGCCGAGTCCCGTCGTGGCGTTGGTGAGCAGGACAGCGCCCGTGCGACGTGACCGGTCGACGAGACAGGCTGCCAGGAAGCCCGGCATCGAGCCGGTGTGCCCCACCAAGGACCCCGAGCCACCGCGCTGGAGCTGGAAGCCGAGCCCGTAGGCGTACTCGAGATGGTCGTTCCGGTCGCCGGACTGCGGCTGCGCGGCCAGCTCGAGCCAGGAGAGGTCGAGGACGTCGGGATGTCCCCCGCACAGGAAGGCGGCGTAGCGCGCGAGGTCACCGATGGTGGACCACAGCTGGCCCGCCGGCGCCATCGCCTCGGTGTCGGTGGCCGGCTCGGGGGTGAGCGTGCCGGCGTACGGGTCGACGCTGAGGCCCTGGGCCGCCGGGGGCTCGGGCAGGTACGACGTGCGCCGTAGACCGAGCGGCTCGAGGATCCGGTCGCGGACCGCCTCGAACCAGGTGGTGCCGTGCAGGCGCGCGGCCACCTCGCCGAGGAGGGCGAAGCCCAGGTTGGAGTAGTGGTACTGCTGACCTTCTGGGAAGACGCCCGACCCGTCGTTGGCCGCGACGAGCTGGTCCCAGCTGACACCGGCGGAGCGCTCCCACCAAGAGCCGGCCGGCTCGGCCTGCATGCCCGACGCGTGCGAGAGCAGTCGTCGCAGCGATCGGTCGCCGTAGCCGACCTCGCCGAGGACCCGCGAGGCCGGGTCGTCGAGATCCAGCCGTCCGTCGCGCACGAGCTGGAGCACGAGGACCGCGGTGAAGGTCTTGGTGATCGAGCCGATCCGGTACTGGACGTCGTCCGGGTCGGGCGGGACGTCGCCGTATGCACCGCACCACGCGAGCTCGCCGTCACGGACGACACCGGCGACGAGGGACGGAAGGTGTCCGGCGACCTGCCGCTCGGCCACGAGCCGCTGGAGCCGGTGGGCTGTGGTGTCCGCGACGGCGCTCAAGGGAGCTCGTCGGTGGGCTCGGCGAACGCCTCGGGCGGCGGGCACGAGCAGACCAGGTGGCGGTCGCCGTACGCCTGGTCGATGCGGGCGACCGGCGGCCAGTACTTGTCGGGGTCGGGGCCGGTCGGGAACGCCGCGACCTCGCGCGGGTAGGCCCGGTCCCAGTCACCGACGATGGCGCGCGTGGTGTGCGGCGCTCCGCGGAGTGGTGACTTGTCGGCGCTCCACTCCCCTCTTTCGACCTGCTCGATCTCGGCGCGGATCGCCAGCATGGCGTCGCAGAAGCGGTCGATCTCCCCCAGGTCCTCCGACTCCGTCGGCTCGACCATCAACGTCCCCGCGACGGGGAACGACATCGTCGGCGCGTGGAACCCGTAGTCGACGAGCCGCTTGGCGACGTCGTCGACGGTCACGCCGGAGGACTTGGTGATCCCGCGCAGGTCGAGGATGCACTCGTGGGCGACGAGCCCGCCGTGGCCCTTGTAGAGCACCGGGAAGGCCTCGTCGAGCCGGGCCGCGACGTAGTTGGCGGACAGCACCGCGGTCGCGGTCGCCCGGCGTAGTCCCTCCGCGCCCATCATCCGGATGTAGGCCCACGAGATGGGCAGGATGCCGGCCGAGCCGTACGGCGCGGCGCTGATTGCGCCGGTCCCCTCGCGCCGCTCGGCGTCCGGGTGCTGTCGGTGGGTCGGCAGGTATGGCGCGAGGTGCGCCCGCACTGCCACGGGGCCGACCCCGGGACCGCCCCCGCCGTGCGGGATGCAGAAGGTCTTGTGCAGGTTGAGGTGGGAGACGTCGCCGCCGAAGTCACCCGGCCGCGCATAGCCGAGGAGCGCGTTGAGGTTGGCCCCGTCGACGTACACCTGGCCGCCGGCCTCGTGCACCATCGCGCAGAGGTCGGTGATGGTCTCCTCGTAGGCGCCATGCGTCGACGGATAGGTGACCATGAGCGCCGCCAGCCGGTCGCGGTGCTCCTCGCACAAGCGACGTAGGTCGTCGAGGTCGACCGAGCCGTCCTCGGCCGCCTGTACGACGACCACCCGCATCCCGGCCATCACCGCCGACGCGGCGTTCGTGCCGTGGGCGCTGGACGGGATCAGGCAGACGTCGCGCTCACTCTCGCCATTCGCCAGGTGGTAGCCACGGATGGCCAGCAGGCCGGCCAGCTCTCCCTGCGACCCGGCGTTCGGCTGGACCGAGACCCGGTCGTAGCCGGTCGCCTCGGCCAGCATCGACTCGAGCTGGTCGATCAGCTCGCGGTAGCCCTCCGCGTCCGCGGCCGGGACGAACGGGTGCAGGTCGGCGAAGCCGGGCATCGAGACCGGCTCCATCTCGGTGGTCGCGTTGAGCTTCATCGTGCAGGAGCCGAGCGGGATCATCCCGCGGTCGAGGGCGTAGTCGCGGGCCGAGAGCCGCCGCAGGTAGCGCAGCATCTGGGTCTCGCTGTGGTGGCTGGAGAACACCTCGTGGGTCAGGTACGACGTGGTGCGCGCCAGCTCTCCCGGGATCGTGTCGCCGCTGGACGTCGAGAAGGTCGACTCCGCGGGGAGCGCGTCGAACGCCCGCAGCACGGCGCTGAGCGAGCGGGGGTCGTAGGTCTCCCCCACGCTGAGCCCGACGTGGTCGTCGTCGACGTGGCGGACGTGGACCCCCTGCTCGCGAGCGGCAGCCACGACCTCGGCAGCGCGTCCCGGCACCCGCGCGAGCACCGTGTCGAAGAACCGGTCGTGGACGACCTCGACCCCACCGCGCCGTAACAGGGCCCCGAGCTGACGGGCATGCGCGTTGATCCGCTCGGCGATCGCCTTCAGCCCCTCGGGGCCGTGGTAGACGGCGTACATCGACGCGACGACCGCCAGGAGCACCTGGGCGGTACAGATGTTGGAGGTCGCCTTGTCGCGGCGGATGTGCTGCTCGCGGGTCTGCAGCGCGAGGCGGTACGCCGGTCGGCCCTCGGCGTCGACCGACACACCGACCAGTCGCCCCGGCAGGTGGCGCTCGAGGCCGGCCGCGACCGACATGTAGCCGGCGTGCGGGCCGCCGTAGAACATCGGCACACCGAACCGCTGCGACGAACCGACCACGACGTCCGCACCGAGGTGACCGGGCGCCTCGAGCAACGTGAGCGCAAGCAGATCGGCGGCGACCACGGCCAGGGCGCCGCGCTCGTGCACGGCGTCGATGAGAGGGCGCGGGTCGAGGATGCGGCCGGACGCGCCGGGATACTGGACCAGCACACCGGAGACGTCGCCCTCGGGCAGGCCCTCGGTGAGGTCGGCAACGAGCACGTCGATCCCCATCGCCCCGGCCCGGGTGCGGACGACCTCGATGGTCTGGGGCAGGGCGTCGTCGTCGATCACGAACGGACCGGAGAGGCCGCGCCTCGCGCGACGGGCCAGCGTCATCGCCTCCGCGGCCGCGGTGCCCTCGTCGAGCAGGCTGGCGTTGGCGGTGGGCAGCCCGGTCAGGTCACCGATCACCGTCTGGAAGTTGAGGAGCGCCTCGAGGCGGCCCTGGGAGATCTCGGGCTGGTAGGGCGTGTACGCCGTGTACCAGCTCGGGTCCTCGAGGACGTTGCGCCGGATCACCGGCGGCGTGATCGTCGCGTGGTAGCCGAGACCGATCATCGACTCGGCCGGCCGGTTCAGGGCGGCCAGCCGGCGTAGCTCGCGCGCTGCGTCGTACTCCGAGAGGGGGTCGGGGAGGTCGAGGGTGCGCGAGGCGATCCCCGCCGGGACGGCCGCGGACATCAGGTCCTCGAGCGACTTGAAGCCGACGCGGTCGAGCATCCGGGCGATGTCGTCGGGACGCGGTCCGAGGTGTCGGTCGGCGAAGACGGGCTGTTGGCTCACGGGTGGCTCCTCGACTGGATCGTCAGATTCGCCTCCCCCTCTGTCGCGCCGGAACCGGTCCTCCAGAGTTGCCTGACCCGCACGGTCCTGGCGCCTGAGAGGTTCCGGGGAGGGGTTGCCCCTTCGGCGCTCCGGTCCCGGGTGTGAACCCGGGCGAAGACTCTCCCGTGCGGGATCGTCAGCCCGCCCACTCTAACCCGTCTGCATGGATGAACCCCACACCGCAGCGCTGCGGAAGGGGAGACACGCTGCTGGTTCCCGAACACGACAGCCGCAGGCTCAGGCCTGCGGCTGCCGCGGAGTGTGAGTGCCTAGCCGAGCCTGCGCGCGCGGCGGGCGGCGAGCTCGTCGTTCGTGTGCGCGGTGGCGTCGTCCTCGGCCGTCCGCTCGCTCGGAAGCTCGGAGAGGGTGCCCTCGATCTCGCGCCAGACCCCACCGATGGCGATCCCGAAGACACCCTGACCGCCCTGGAGCAGGTCGATGACCTCGTCGTTGCTGGTGCACTCATAGACCGAGGCACCGTCGCTCATCAGGGTCACCCGGGTCAGATCGTCGGTGCCGCGGGCGCGAAGGTGCTGGACGGCGGTACGGATCTGCTGGAGCGAGATGCCGGCGTCCAGGAGCCGCTTGATGACCTTGAGGATGAGGATGTCGCGGAAGGAGTAGAGCCGCTGGGAACCGGATCCGGTGGCGCTGCGCACGGACGGCTCGACCAGACCGGTGCGGGCCCAGTAGTCGAGCTGGCGGTAGGTGATGCCGGCGGCGTTGCACGCCGTAGGACCTCGATACCCGGTGTCGCTGGGCAACGGCGAGACGTCGTCGGCAAAGAGCAGACCCTGCTCCTCGGCGGCCTCGGCCGCCCGGGTCGCGTCGGTCTCCTCGCCCGGGGCGTGAGTCCGGTGCTGCTCGTTGTCGTTCACTACGACCTCCGTGGACTACCTCGTGTGCCGTGACTCCGGGGAAACCGCACGGCGCTAGCCACATCGGTGGAGTTACAACGAGGACAGTTCAAGGTAAGCCCGCGCCGCACCCCCGTCAAAGAGGAACCCGGCGTGTCGCAACCCTCAACCTCAGGTTGAGGTTGAGGGATCCCTCGGCCCCATGGACGTCAGCGGCTCTCGAAGTCCTCCGGGGAGACCTGGTCGAGGAACTCGCGGAACCGCTCCACCTCGTCCTCCTGCTCGGCCGGCGCGTCCAGCCCGGCCTCGGCCAGCACCTCGTCCGCACACAGGATCCGGCTGCCGGTGCGCAGCGCCAGCGCGATCGAGTCCGACGGCCGGGCGCTGACCTCGACGCCCGAGGCGAGCACCAGGATCGCGAAGAACATGCCGTCCTTCACCTCGGTGATGCGCACCTCGGAGAGCTCGTTGCCGGTCGACTCCAGGACGTCCTTGAGCAGGTCGTGGGTCAGCGGACGCGGGGGCACCACGCCCTGCTGGGCGAATGCGATGGCGGTCGCCTCGACCGCCCCGATCCAGATCGGGAGGTATCGCTGCCCCTCGACCTCGCGCAGCAGCACGATCGGGCTGTTCGACGGCATCTCGACCCGGACACCCAGGACGTCGACCTCGCGCATGCCGTCCACACTACTCCCGGCCTCGACGCCACCTGAGCGCCCGGAGGACCCCAGAACGACGTGCGTCCGACGGAGGTCAGCGGCCGCGCAGCCCGGTCTTCACCAGGGTCGCGTGCAGGCGTACGGACAGGGCGGCGAGCTCGCTGACGGTCTCCTCCGCGCGGCCCCGCGCCGAGGCGTCCTTGCCGCCCTTCTGCGGGGCGACGACCTGCTCGACCAGGCCCACCTCGCGGTCCGCCGCGGTCTTGAACGCCCGCAGGTGGCGCGGCTCGAGACCGTACGCCGCGAGCTCGCGTGCGGTGGTCGCGATGACCAGCGCGTCGGTGTCGTAGTGCCCGGTGCCGAGGCGGGGCGTGACGAGCCCGAACTGCTCGAGCTGGGTCAGCAGGTCCTCGGAGATCTCGGCGATCTTGAGCAGCTCCTTGCGGGACAGCCGCAGGTGGTCGCGGCGGCTGAACGACTCGGCTGACGGCAGCCCGTCGGCCGCGAGCGCGACGGTCGGCACGGTGGGCACGACCGGCTCGATCGGGGGTGGCTTCATCCCCCGGTCGATGGCGTCGAGGTGCTCGCCGATGACCCGCAGCGGAAGGTAGTGGTCGCGCTGCATGCGGAGCACGTAGCGCAGGCGGTCGACGTCCTGGGCGGAGAACTTCCGGTACCCGGCGGGCGTGCGTTCGGGCTTGACCAACCCCTTGTCCTCGAGGAAGCGGATCTTCGGGATCGTCACACCTGGGAAGTCGGGCCGCAGGAGGTCGAGCACCTCTCCGATGTTCAGCCGGACTCGCGCGCCGGTGGCCGCAGCGCCGAGAGCGTCGGTCACGAGCTCTCGTGACCCTGGAAGAAGACCAGCCGGTACTTGCCGATCTGCACCTCGTCGGTGTCCTTGAGGACGACGGAGTCGATGCGGTCGCGGTTGACGTAGGTGCCGTTGAGGCTGCCCGAGTCCGCAACGGTGAAGGTGCCGGCTTCCCGCGTGAACGTCGCATGGCGCCGAGAGACGGTCACGTCGTCCAGGAAGATCTCGCTGTCCGCATGGCGGCCGGCCGTCGTCACGTCCTTGTCGAGCAGGAAGCGACTGCCGGCACCAGGACCACGCTGGACGACGAGCAGCGCCGAGCCCACGGGCAGCGCGTCCACGGCCGCCGCGTCCACCGGGTTGAGCTGTCGGTCGGAGGAGACGTCGGAGCGCTCGGCGCCGGCGGGGACGCTGCCGGCGATGCTGATCGTGGCCGTCGAGTCACCGACCGGCAGTGACGTCGGAGGCTCCTCGTCGCTCACCAAGCGGCTGCCGCACTGCGCGCAGAAGCGCGCGTCGTCCGGGTTCGCGCTGCCGCAGTTGGTGCAGTACGCCATCGGTGATCTTCTCCTGTCCAACCCTCAGGGAAGGGCTGAGGTTGATGGTTCCTTCGAACTTATCAGGAGGAGCCACGCCACCGAGGTCACTCGCCCCGATCATTCACCCAGGCTCTGCTGGTACGTCGCAGCGTCCAGCAGGCCGTCGACCGCGCCCGCGTCAGACGGCACCAGCTCGTAGAGCCAGCCGCCGCCGTACGGGTCGCTGTTCACCAGCTCGGGGGTCGCGTCGAGGCTCTCGTTGACCGCGACGACCTCACCGTCGACGGGCGCATAGACGTCGCTGACCGACTTCGTCGACTCCAGCTCACCGCAGGCCGCACCGGCCGTGACGGCGTCCCCCACAGCGGGCAGCGAGACGTAGACGATGTCGCCCAGCTGGTCCTGGGCGTAGTGGGTGATGCCGACCCGCAGCGACCCCTCGGCCTCGCCGGGCGAACGGACCCACTCGTGCTCCTGGGTGTACTTCAGGTCGTCGGGGTACACGGCTCTCCTTGCTGTCGACGCGGGGCGTCGGCCGGGCTGGTTGCTGGTCGGCAGGTTACCCACTCACTGGGACTGCGCGAACTGTGGCGCGGTCGGCTGGCGCACGGAGGTGATGTCGAGGGAGTCGCGCTCAACGAGGTTCACCGCGGCGTCCGCGTCCTTGAACTGGGCGATCGGTCCGTCCACCAGGTTGAGGGCACCGCTGAGCGTGTGCGGGTCCCCGATCACGTCGAAGACGTACGGCGAGGTCACCAGCGTCCCGTCGATCCGGAGCCCGCCCGGTGCCGACTCGACCGCGCTCTGGGCCACCAGCCGCACCTCGCCGTTCACCTGCATGGCCTCGGCGCCGGCCGACCGCAGCTCCTCGATGGCGTCCAGCACGGAATCGACGTCGACGGGGCGCGGGCCCTCGGTCACGGTCAGCCGGATGCCCGGCCCTGTCACCGGCACCGAGCCGGCGAGGATGCTGAGCTCCTGGGCCTGCTTGGCCGCGGCCGCGAGCGCGGCGCTCTGCGCCTGCCGGTTCTGCTCGAGCTGGCGCCGGGTCGACTCGAGCCCGTCGATCTCGTTCTGGGCGTGCTGTGAGGTCCCGGCCAGTGCGGACAGGACGTCGACCAGGTCCTGCTCGCGGTACCCGGCGTAGCTGTTGTTGGTGTTGTTGGTGCGCACCTGGGTGATCGCCGCGAAGCCGAGCACGGCGAGGAGGACGCCGACGACCAGCTGGGCCCGCGACGGCCGGAACAGCGCCGCGCGGAGCCGTTGCAGGCCGACCTCGTCGGCGCTCCCCCGAGCCTCGGACGGCGTGCGCGCGCCGCCGCGGTCCGGATCGTGCTGGGACTCGGGGTTCTCAGGCATGGAACACGTACCGCCGGATCTGTGCGACGTTGGAGAAGATCCGGATCCCGAGCACGACGATGACACCGGTCGACAGCTGTCCTCCGACGCCCAGCTTGTCGCCGAGGTAGACGATCGCGGCGGCGATCACGACGTTGGAGAAGAAGGAGACGACGAACACCTTGTCGTCGAAGATGCCCTCCAGATAGGCGCGCAGGGCGCCGAAGACCGCATCGAGCGCAGCGACCACGGCGATCGGCAGGTACGGGTCGAGGCCAACCGGGACGTCCGGGGTGAAGATCAGCCCGAGAACGACTCCGACGAGGAGTCCGAGTGCCGCGATCATGGAGCGCTGTCCCCTTGCGTGCGTGTGTGACCGGTGTTCGGAGTGGCGACCTCCGCCGACCGTAGCCGCTGCTCCGGGGCAGCCGGCAGAGACATCGTCCCACCGTTGTGGACGTCGAACCGGAACCCGAGGCTGTCCTTGAGCGAGTACCACTTCTCCCCCACCGAGCTGGAGAGCAGGTTGGCGGGCAGGGTGTCCGGGTTGCCCACCACGCTGAACAGGTACGGCGGATTGATCGGCTGCGAGTTCACCAGGATCCCGATGCCCACGTTGCGGAACGCGCTGAGCACCGTGAGCCGCTGGCCGTTGACGCTGATCGCCTCGGCGCCGGCGGCCCACAGCGCGTCGGTCAGCAAGGTGAGGTCGGAGTCGCGCACGAGCTCGGAGCCCGCGCTGCCCGGCGCGCTGTTCACGCTCACCTGCACGCCCGGACCGCTGACGGCGCCGAAGCCGGTGCGGACCTGCAGCCGTTCGAGCCGCGCCTGGGTGGCCCGCCGCTCGGTGGCGACGCCGTTCAGCTCGGTCTGGATGGAGCGCACCTGTGACTGCTCGCGGTCCAGCTGCTGCTGGAGCTGGCTGACGTCCTGACGACGGAGGTCGATCTGCTCGATCAGGCTCTCGCGGCTCGCGTGGTTGGCGGAGGCGTTACGGCTGGTCTGTACGGCGGCGACGGTCACCAGGAGCCCGAAGACGAGCAGCACCAGGCCCGCCGTACGCCGTGGGACCGGGTGGGTGTCCACGTCATGTCCGAGCGCTCGTCGTCGCGCGGCGACGTGCTCGTAGTCGGCGTCGAGGGACCGCTGGGTGATCAGGGCGAGGAGCGGCTCGGTGACGTGCTCAGGCAGGGGCCGCTCGCCGTCGGGGGTGCCCGACCGAGGAAGGGTGGGCGCCTCAGCCATGGGCCACCACCCGTCGTTCGGTGGTCTTCACCAGCTTGTAGACCTGGTAGGCGTAGAGGACCCCGGCCCACCAGTACAGGCCGATCCCCCACCCGGCGAACGCCCAGCCGAAGACCTTGGCCAGCGTGGCCGCGGCACTGGTGCCGTCACCGAGCAGGAGCAGCGGGAACGCGTAGAGCAGGTTGAACGTCGCGGCCTTGCCGAGGAAGTGCACCGGGAGCGCGCTGTAGCCACGGGTGCGCAGGATCGGCACCAGGCCCCACAGCAGGACGTCGCGCAGCGGCAGGATGACCGCGAACCACCACGGCACCACGTCGCGGATCGCCAGCCCGATCACGACGGCCAGGATGTACAGCCGGTCGGCCACCGGGTCGAGCACCTCGCCGAGCTTCGAGGTCTGGTTGAGCCGGCGCGCGAGGTAGCCGTCGAGGTAGTCGGTCACACCGGACGCCATCAGTACGGCGAGCGCCCACCCGTCCGCCTCGGGCCCGAGCACCAGCCAGAGGAACAGGGGCAGACCGAGCAGCCTCAGGATGCTGAGCGCGTTGGGGACGGTCCACACGCGCGCGTCGTCGCGTGTCGCCTCATCCGCCACTGCCGTCTGCACCTTCCCCGCCCAGGATCGTCAAACCGCCGGACACACCCTATCCGGCGGCGCCTGGGGGCTGGTCGGTGCCGCTCTCGTCGTTCGCCGCCGCGGCAGGCACCTCGAGATGGGCGGTGTCTCGGATCTCGCCGACCAGCTCCTCGATCACGTCCTCGAGGGTCGCGACCCCCAGCGTCCCGCCCTCAGCGTCGACGACGCGAGCCATGTGGGCCCCCCGCCGCTGGAGCTTCTCCAGGGTCTCGTGGAGCAGGTCGTCGCAGCGGACCGGTGCGAAGGGCCGGATCCACTTGTCCTCGATCGGGCGGTGGCGCCGGGCCTCGTCGGTCTCGAGCACGTCCTTGATATGGAGGTAGCCGACGAGCTCGTCGTCGTTCCCGACCACCGGGAACCGGCTGAAACCGGTCGTGGCGCACAGCGCCTCGACGTCCGCGCCGGTCGATCCTCGGCGCACGGTCTGGAGGGTGTCCGGACGCATCAGCACGGTCTCCACCGTCTTCTCGGTGAACCCGAGCGCACCCGAGAGCCGGTCGTACTCGCCGTCCTCGAGCAACCCCTCGCCACGAGACTCCTCGACCAGGGCGGCCACTTCTTCTCGGGTGTACGTCGAACTGACCTCGTCCATGAGACGGACACCCACCAGCCGCAGCACGCCCGAGGCGAGGGCGTTGATGCCGACGATGACGGGTCGGGTGACCGACACGATCGCCCAGATCGGCGTACCGAGCACGAGCGCGGCCCGGTCCGGTCCGGCGAGCGCGATGTTCTTCGGGATCATCTCTCCGAGGACGACGTGCAGATAGACGACTGCCGCGAGCCCGACGGCGAACGCGATCGGGTGGCGCAGCGACTCCGGCGTGTTCAGGGCCTGCAGCACCGGGTCGAGGAGCTTGGCCGCGGTCGGCTCGGCGACGGCGCCGAGCACCAGCGAGCAGACCGTGATGCCGAGCTGGTTCACGCCGATGACAAGCGACATGTTCTCCATCGCGCGAAGGGTGGTGCGGGCCAGGCGCGAGCCTTCCTCGGCGCGTGGCTCGATCTGGGTACGGCGCGCCGAGACCAAGGCGAACTCGGCGGCCACGAAGAACGCGTTGCCCAGGAGGAGGAAGAGCGCGAGCAGGACCGACGTCGTGGTGCTCATGGGCCCTCACCGCCGTCCCGCTCCCCCGTGGTCCCGTCGAGGAGGCGCAGGGAGAGCCGGTCGATGCGCAGTCCGTCCATGTGCTCGACGGTGAGCACCGCGAGCTGCTGGCGCTCGGGCTGATCGGGATCGGAGCGGTCGGGGACCGGGACCTCGGCGACGTCACCGCGCTGCGGGACGCGGCCGAGGGACTGGAGCACGAGCCCCGCGATGGTGTCGTAGTCCTCGTGGGCGGGGAGCTCGATGCCCGTGAGGTCCTCGACCTCGTCGGGTCGCAGCAGGCCGGAGA
>NZ_DASXQG010000029.1:0-40391 GCF_036493135.1 Nocardioides sp.
CGACGTTGGTGTCCGGTCCCGCCTCGGTGACGACCCCGGAAGCCTCGTGACCGAGCACCAGCGGGTACGACGGCCGCAGCGTGCCGTTGACCATGGACAGGTCGGAGTGGCAGACGCCGACCCCGGCGATGCGGACCCGGACGTCGTCGTTGCCGAGCGCGCGTAGCGAGACGTCCTGCACCTCGAGGTCGCCCGGTCCGGTCACCACGAGTGCCTGGGGCATGGCTCGACCCTAGATGAGTGGGCCCTCGCACCTCCCCATCCGATCGACGTTCTCTGCAACGATCACCTCAGGCAACAGCTGCGAGAAAGGTGAAACCCATGCACCCTCTCCCCCAACGTGTCGCGGCCGAGTTCTTCGGCACGTTCCTGCTCGTGTTCGGCGGCTGTGGCGCAGCCGTCTTCGCCGGCGTCCACATCGGCTTCTACGGCATCGCCCTCGCGTTCGGCCTCACCGTCCTCACCATGTCCTACGCCGTGGGTCACATCTCGGGCGGGCACTTCAACCCCGCGATCACCGTCGGACTCGCGATGGGCCGGCGCTTCGACTGGAGGGACGTGCCGACGTACGTCGTCACCCAGGTGGTCGCCGCCGTGGTCGCGGCGTTCAGCCTGTGGGTGATGGCGCACGGCAAGTCCGGCTTCGACTCCACGGCCAGTGGCTTTGCCACGAACGGGTACGGCGACCGGTCACCCGACGGCTACGCCTGGTGGTCGGTGCTGCTGGCCGAGGTCCTGCTGACCGCGTTCTTCGTCTACGTGATCCTCGGCGTCACCGACACCCGCGCCCCGAAGGGCTTCGCCCCGCTGGCGATCGGCCTGACGTTGACGCTGATCCACCTGATCATCATCCCGGTCGACAACACGTCGGTGAACCCGGCGCGCTCGATCGGGCCCGCCCTGTTCGCCGGCGGAGACGCCATCGTCCAGCTCTGGCTGTTCATCCTGGCTCCACTCGCCGGCGGCCTGATCGCCGGCGCCACGTATCTCACCCTGTTCGGAGGCGACGACGAGCCGGTCCCGCTGGAGGTCGCCGAGCAGGGGTGACGGGCAAGCGATCGTGCGGTGGACCCTCTCGGTCTCCGGGAGGGTCGACGGCCCTCAGGCGAGGAAGCGCAGCGGCTCCTCGAGCAGACCCGCCAGGTGGGCCAGCCACCGCGCCGCGGCGCCCGGATCGATGCGTTCGGTGTCGCAGGAGAACGAGATCGCCAGCACCCGGCCGGGGACCAGGACGCCGCCCTCGACCACCGGTTGCACACGCACCGCGCCGATCGTGAGCACGGCCGGGTGAGCAGCGGTCGCATCCACGGTGCCCTCGGCGATCCCCTCCGTGCCGAGGTCCACCACGGTCACAGAGGCCGGCTCGAGCTCGCCGGAAGCCAGCCGACCCTCGCGAGCACGCGTGTCGAGGTCGGCCAGGGTCGTCGTCAGCGAGCTCACCGTCATCAGGTTGGCCACGTGCACGACCGGCGCGACCGTGCCGGACGGCGTCCACCGCTGCACCGCCACGTCGGCGATCGCCGACGAGCCCGGGCGGAGCGGCATCTGACGGCCGGCCACGGCGACCGCCTTGACCACCAGCGCGATCAGGGAGACCGAGTCGACTCCCGAGACGATCGCCAGCAGGCCGTCGGCGCGTACGACGTCGCGCAGCTGCAGCTGGCTCGTGGCCGAGGTCGCCGCCTTCTCGGCCGCCCGCGGGTCGCCGACGAGCACCGTGTCCACGACCGCCTCCGCGACGGTGTCCGCCCAGCCGACCACCTTGCGTACGACGATCGGCTCGTCCAGGGCGTCCGCCGAGGCCGGTTCCACCAGGCTCATCACGAACTCGGGTTCCGACGGCTCGACCGGCTCGACCGGCTCGATCTGCTCGATCTGCTCGACCGGCTCGATCCGCTCGACCGGCTCGATCTGCTCGACGGACTCACGGGACTCGACCGGCTCACGTGACTCGGCCGGTTCCGGCGGCGGCCACGTGGTCGCCCGTAGCGGGTCGTCGGCGGGTACGGCGCGGAGGTGCGCGCCCGCGTCCTGCGCCTGCTGCGACTCCGGGGAGACGGCGATGCCCAGCTGGACGATCAGCTGCTCGACGTCCTCGATCACCTCGCCCGGAGCACCGAGCACGGCCAGCGGGGTGCCCGGCGCGACGTGCTGCCCGGGCTCGACCAGCGACCTGATCAGGAATCCCGGCTCCGCGACCTCGATGCTGAGCAGGCTCGTGTCGGTCTCGACGGTGGCGATGCTCTGCGCGCCGACGAAGTCCCCCGACTCGCCGACCAACCACGCCGTGAGCATGGCGGAGGCAGCGTCGTCCTCCACCTCAGGCATGCGCAACACCCGCGCCACGGCGTCCCCCCAAGGACTCTGTCGGGGCACCGGTCCGGGTGCCCCTCAACGAGGTCCCGGACCCTCGCCGACGAGGGAACCGTAACGCACCGGGGTACCCCTCACCAGGCACCAAACGGGCTAGAGGCATGACGTGTCGCGGCCAGGGAAAACCAGGGGGCGGCCCGGTCCCCGGCCGAGGCAGAATGCCGACTCACCATCCGAGGAGGGACCGATGGCCGAGAGCGCGGCCGCCCGCCAGGTCTGCGTACTCCTGCGGGAGGGGCAGGTGCTGACCGATGACACGCGCCGGCTGCCGTCCTACGAGGCGGAGGAGAGCTGGGACGACCTGCACCGTCGTAGTCGGGCGTGCGGCGACGAGAAGGCCGTGCTCGTGGCGCCACAGCTACGCGTGCGGGCGGATCCGACCGTGCTGCTCAGCGTCTTCGGCGCCCGGTCCTGGGCCCCGGTCGAGGGCACCTGGACGGCCATCGCCGAGGTGGCCGAGGACGACGACGCCGTCGTGGCCGCCCTGCTCGAGGTCGCGGCGGTCGTGGCCGGGCACGCCGAGGCCCCGCCAGGCGGCCCCGATGGTTCAGCGCGTCCTGGTACGACGAGGTCGACGCCTGGATCGACCAGCACCTGGCCGCCCGCGGCAGAGCCCGAACCGGTGACACGGTGCCGGTGAAGGTCTGGAGTCTCTCCGCCGTGCTCCAGGTCCCCTGCGCGCCGGCAGCGGTGTGGTTCAAGGCGTCCTGCCGCCACTTCCACGCCGAGCCGGCACTCACCCGCCTGGTCGTCGAGGTGCTGCCGGAACACGCGCCCCCCATCCTGGCCGCCGACGAGCAGCGGGCGTGGCTCCTGATGGACGAGATGCCGGGCGCGGACGAGGACCACGAGGACGCGCCACCCGCCGGCCTGGGACCTGCGGCTGCGCGGATCGCGGCCACCACCCAGCTCCGTTCCCTGGATCACCTCGAGGAGATCGAGAGGGCCGGCGTGCCCGAGCGCGGTCTCGCCCGGACGCTGCACGTCTTCGACGAGATCCTGGTCGGCAGCACGGAGCTCGACGAGCTCACCCCGGACGAGGTGGCCGCCGCGCGCGGCGTACGCGAGGCCGTGCATGCCGTCGTCGAGGAACTCGCCTCGCTCGGCCTTCCCGAGACGCTCGTCCACGGCGATCTCCACCCGGGCAACGTCGCTCACGACGGCGACACGGTCGCGCTCTACGACTGGAGCGATGCCGCGGTCTCGCACCCGTTCCTGGACATCGTGCTGCTCACGAAGCGACTGCCCGAGGACGAGGGGCGCGCGGCCCGGGCGGTCTACGCGGAGGCGTGGCGCGCGGCCTACCCGGACGTCGACGTGGACCGCGCCCTCGAGCTCGCCGTGGACGCGAACACGATCTACCAGATGGTGACCTTCGAGCAGATCTACCGCGCGCAGGAGGATGCGTCGTACTGGGAGATGCGCGGCGTCGTCGCCGGCATGCTGCGCAACCTCCCGCAACGCTTCCCCAGCCGGAGCTGACCCTGCCAGGATCGCGAGCGTGACGTCAGGACCCGCTCAGGACGAGGTACGACGACTGCTCGGGCTGATCGAGGAGCTCGACCCGAGGATCAACGCCGTCAACGCCGTCAACGCGCACGCGCTGGCCGAGGCGGAGACGCTCGACCGCGAGACCGCCGCAGGCCGCAGCCGCTCGGCGTTGCACGGCCGGGCGGTGCTGATCAAGGACAACGTCGACACCGCCGGTCTGGCCTCGACGGCGGGCTCCTTGGCGCTCGCCGACTCGCCGCCCGAGCAGGACGCACCACTGGTACGCCGGCTCCGTGACTCCGGTCTGGTCGTGCTCGGCAAGACCAACCTCAGCGAGTGGGCCAACATCCGCGACCACCACTCCACCTCCGGCTGGAGCGCGCACGGCGGGCTGACCCGCAACCCGTACGCCCTCAACCGCACGGCCTCCGGGTCGAGCTCCGGGAGCGGGGCCGCGGTCGCCGCCCGACTGGCCGCGCTCGCCGTCGGCACCGAGACCAACGGCTCGATCACGTCCCCGGCCGCCTGCTGCGGGGTCGTCGGGCTGAAGCCCACGGTCGGGCTGGTGCCGACGGAGGGGGTGGTGCCGATCTCGTGGAGCCAGGACGCACCCGGGCCGATGACGCTGACCGTCGCCGACGCCGCCGCGCTGCTCGACGCGATGGCCGGGACGAGTTACGCCGTCGATCTCGAGCGCGGGGTGCGCGGCCGCCGGATCGGCGTACCCCGTGACCTGTGGGGGTACAGCGAGGCCGCCGACGCCGCATCCGAACGTGCGCTGTCGCTGCTGTCGGGGGCCAGCGCGGTGATCGTCGACGACCTCGCGCTGCCGGCCCTGAAGGACCTCGACGACGAGGTCGGGCTCACCCTGATGCTGGTCGAGCTCAAGGTGGCCCTGGCCCGGTACCTCGCGACCCGCGACGTACCGGTGCGCACGCTGGCCGACGTCATCGCGTTCAACCAGGAGCATGCCGAGCAGGAGATGCCGTGGTTCGGGCAGAGCCTGTTCGAGAAGGCGGAGGAGACCGAGGGAGTCTCGTCCCCGGCCTACCTGGAGTCCCTCGACGCGTGTACCGCCGTGGGACTCGCCGAGCTCGACCGGACGCTCGGCGAGCACGACCTGGACGCCTTGGTCGCCCCGGCCACCGGACCCGCCACGCCGATCGACCTGGTCAACGGCGACCCCGGAGGGGGCGGTGGAGCCAGCGACTCCAGCGCGCTCGCCGGGTCGCCGATCCTGACCGTCCCGCTCGAGCTCACGCACGGCCTCCCGGTCGCGCTCTCCTTGTGGGGCGCCCGCGGCAATGAGACCCGGCTGCTCCAGCTCGGCCGCGCCCTGGAGGCCGGCCGCGATGCGCACACCGGGCCGCTGCCCGCGCCGACGTTCCCGGAATGGGTGTGACCCCGGGCGGGTTACGCCGGCATGGGTGAATCTTCAACCGACGATGTCCTCACGACCCTCCGAGCCACCTACCAGCGCCTCGCCGCGGCTTTCGACGAGCTCGGGGAGGCGCGCGCGACCCTGCAGTCGTACGACGACGACTGGTCGGTGGCGCAGGTGGCCTCGCACCTCGGGTCGGGCACCGAGATCTTCCACCACTACCTGGATGCGGGCACCAAGGGCGAGCCGGCGCCGGGAGGCGAGATCAACCCGCCCATCTGGGACGCCTGGAACGCGAAGTCGCCGACCACGCAGATCCAGGACGCGCTGGAGGTCACCGCGTCGTTCCTCGACGCGGTCGACGCCCTGAGCGACGAGGAGAGAGAGCGTTGGCGGCTGGAGCTGTTCGGGATGGACCAGGACCTCGCCACGTTCCTGCGGATGCGGCTCAGCGAGTACGCCCTCCACACCTGGGACGTGACCGTCGCTCTCGACCCGGCCTCGACGATCCCGGACGACGCGGTCGCCTGGGTCGCGGACGGCATCGGCATGGTTGTCGCCTGGGCCGGCAAGCCGTCGGAGAAGCAGGTGTCGGTGGAGGTTCGGACGACCTCCCCGGAGCGCGCCTACCACCTCGATCTCGGACCGTCCGGGGTTTCGCTGTCGCCGTCGCTCGACGACACCGACGCGGCCGAGCTCAGCCTGCCGACCGAGGCCTTCGTGCGTCTGGTCTACGGCCGGCTCGACCCCGACCACACGCCGGCCTCGGTGTCCGCCACGGGTGTGGACCTCGACCTGCTGCGGACGGTCTTCCCCGGCCTCTGACCGGTCCGGGTGGCGTCTCAGCCACACCTCAGGCGGACGACGGGGACAGTCGCTCGCGGAGTCCGGCCGCGAGGCCTGCGATGGTCGAGGCGTCGAAGAGCTCACCCACGCTTCCGGCCAGACGCTTCCGTTTCACCGGCGACAGCCGCAGTCGGAGGTGGACGTGGGTCGCCGAGGTCCCCGCGTCGTCGTACGGCGTGAGCACGATCGCCCAGGAGCCGAAGGTGCGACCGCGCTGGGTCGTGTGCACGAGCGCGTGGGGCGGCTCCAGGATCGCCACCTGGAAGGTCTCGTGCCTGCCCCCCCAGTCGGGGATCACCGACCCGACGCGCAGCACCTGTAGCGACGGGTCGATCGTCCGGAGGGCCCGCCGCGATCGCGGGACGAACCGCTCGACGGACGCGGGCAGGTACCACCCCGCGCGCTTCTTCCCGAGCTGGACGAACCACGGCCACACGACCTCCGGCGCGGCCGGGAGGTCGAAGGCGCGGTCCATGACCACGTCCGCGCGAGGGACGAGGTCGTCACCGGGGAGAGCCAGCGCGACGTCCTCGGGTGAGGGGTCGACCGACCCGAACATGCAGCCGCTCCTGTCTCCGAGACTCCGCCGACCCGACCTCCCCGGCCTTTCCTGATGCAAGCACCCTCACGCAGCAGGGGTGAGGGAGCGGCGCTGCTCCTGCGCCATCCGGGCCTGGAGGGCGCGGCGGACCTTCGGGCCGCCGGTCGACATCTGGTAGAGGCGCTTGAGCTGGCCCGGCAGGTTGCGTGCGTTGGTCTGGTCGAGCCACCCGTTGGGCAGGGACAGGCGGACCACCTTGTGCCACGCGGAGTAGACCTGCTGCGGGAACGGCCGGGCGCAGTAGTCGAGGCCGTAGCGGTCGAAGAGGTCCCGCACCTTCGGCGCGATCTCGCCGTACCGGTTGGACGGCAGGTCGGGGAACAGGTGGTGCTCGATCTGGTGCGACAGGTTGCCGGTCATGATGTGCATCAGCTTCGAGCCGGAGATGTTGGCCGAGCCGAGCATCTGGCGTACGTACCACTCGGGCTTGGTCTCGCCGTCGATCGAGCGCTTCTCGAAGGTCTGGACGCCCTCGGGGAAGTGGCCGCACATGATCACCGAGTGCGACCAGAGGTTGCGCACGGTGTTGGCGGTGAAGTTGGCCAGCATGGTCGGGATGAACGAGCCGGTCACCAGCGACAGGGTCGGGTGCACGACGTAGTCCTTGGTGACCTGACGCCGGATCTTGGCACGGACGGCCTTGAACTCCGCCTTGAACTTCGGGTCCTTGGTCTTGCCGCGCGCGACCGCGCCCCGGAACTCCAGGTCGTACGCCGCGATGCCGTACTCGAAGAAGAGCGCGTTGACGAAGTTCCACAGCGGCTGACCGAGATGCATGGGGTGCCAGGGCTGGTCCTCGTCCACGCGCATGATGCCGTAGCCGAGGTCGTTGTCCTTGCCGATCACGTTGGTGAAGTTGTGGTGCAGCTCGTTGTGGGCGTGCTTCCACTGGTCGGCCGGGGTCGCGGAGTCCCACTCCCAGGTGGTCGAGTGGATCTTCGGGTCGCGCATCCAGTCCCACTGGCCGTGCAGGATGTTGTGACCGATCTCCATGTTCTCGAGGATCTTCGAGGCCGAGAGGCCGGCGGTGCCGATCAGCCAGGCCGGCGGGAACAGCGACGCGAGGAGTACGACGCGGCTGCCGAGCTCGAGCGAGCGCTGGGTCTTGATCACCCGGCGGATGTAGCGCGCATCGCGCTCACCGCGGGTGTCGACCACCGACTGGCGGATGTCGTCGAGCTCCTTGGCCATCAGCTCGAGGTCCTCACCGGTGAGGTGAGCGATCGGGTTGACCTGGCCGATACGAGGCTTCTTCTGGATCGTGGTCATCTCGTCTCCTTAGTGGTCGAGGTGGCACGGCCCGGCGGCCGCGTTGATGCAGGTCTGGATTCGGATCCCACCGGAGCCGGTCTCGCCCGGGACGGCGGTGGTGAGCTCGCCCGTGCGCAGGTCGCGGACCACGCCCTCGCGCATCGGCAGCACGCACTGGTAGCAGATGCCCATCCGGCAGCCGCTCGGCATCAGGACCCCGGCCTCCTCGGCCTGCTCCAGGATCGGGCGGCCGCCGTCGCACTCGACGTCGACGCCGGCCCGGTCGAAGGTGACGGTGCCGCCCTCGCCGGCGACGAGGGTCGTCACGCGGAACTGCTCGGTGAACAGGGGCAGCCCGCGGTCCTCGTGATGGCCCGTGATCGCGTCGAGCAGCCCACCCGGGCCGCACGCGAACGTCGTGCGCTCGGCGAGGTCGGGCACGAGCGCGTCGATGTCGGCGAGGTCGAGGATGCCGTGCTGGTCGTCGTACCGCGCGACGAGGCGGATCGCACCAGCGGCCTCGAGCTTGCGCAGGTCGTCGAGGAAGATCGAGTCGGGCTCGCTCGGCGCGACGTGCACCACGACGACGTCGTACGGCGTGGAGCGGGCCAGGCGGAGCACGCCGCTGTCGGTCGAGGGGTACAGGTTGCGAAGCATCCCGATCACCGGGGTGATGCCGGAGCCGGCTGTGATGAACAGCAGCTTGCGCGGGCCCGAGACCGGGAGCACGAACTCGCCCGCCGCCTGCTCGAGGTGGAGCAGCGTGCCGGGTCGGGTGTGCCGCACGAGGTAGGGGCTGACGTGGCCGTCCGGCACGGCCTTGACCGTGATCGAGATCCGGCCGTCGGCGCGGGGGCCGTGGGTCAGCGAGTAGGCGCGCCAGCAGCGGACGCCGTCGACGTCGACACCGATCCGGACGTACTGGCCGGGCACGTGCCCGGACCAGTCGGCGCCGGGACGGATCACCAGGGTCGCGGCGTCGGCGGTCTCGGGGTGGACCGACTCCACCCGGCCACGCAGCTCGGCGCCGGTGCGGAGCGGGGCGAAGAGGTCGAGGAAGTCGGCAGGGACCAGCGGCGTCGTCGCCGCCTCCGCGATCTTCAGAGCACGGGTGCGCCATCGGTTGCTGGGCGCGAGAGTAGTGCTCATACATCCCAGCATGTCGTCATAAGGTGATGCGTTCCTGACCGCCACACGTGAATCCAGGGGCAACTTTTTGTTCATGTGGAACAATTCGTTGCCGTGAGCCTCCCGGAAGCCCGCACGACCCGCATCACGCTCGACCCGCGGCTGCTCGACCTGCTCCGCCGCCGCCTTCCCGACGTCGCCACGCACACCATCGCAGCGGTGACCGACGAGGTCCCGTCGTACGCCGGCGCGTTCGGCGGACCGATGGGCGACAACGTCGAGAACGCCGTTCAGATGGCCCTCGCGGGCTTCCTCCGGCTGGCCGCGCGGGGCCGGGTCGTCGACCAGGCTCAGCCGCTGTCGCCGGCCCTCGAGGGTGCCTACGCGCTCGGTCGCGGTGAGGCCCGCAGCGGCCGCAGCGCCGACGCGCTGCTCTCGGCGTACCGCGTGGGTGCCCGGGTCGCCTGGCGGGAGCTGGCCGAGACGGCGGTGACCGCCGGGGTCCCCGCCGACATGCTGGCCGACTTCGCCGAGCTGGTCTTCGCCTACATCGACGAGCTGTCGGCGGCCTCGGTCGCCGGCCATGCCGACGAGCTGGAGACCAGCGGGCGGGTGCGCCAGGGGTACCTGGATCGCCTCGCCTTCGGCATCCTGCGCGGCGACCCGGCCGACGCCCTCGTGGCCGCGGCCGAGCGTGCGGACTGGACGCCGCCGAAGACGCTGACGGCCGTGATCCTGTCGAGCGCCCAGCTGCGGCCGGTGCAGGGGCTCCTCGACCCGCGCACGCTGACGTCGGTGGGCGAGCCGGTCACCCTGCCCGACGGCCTCGGCGTGCTGCTGGTGCCCGACATCGGCGGCCGAGCGCGCACCCGCTTGATGCGGACCCTGACCGGGCGCGCGGCGGTCGCGGGGCCGCCGCGCCCCTGGCTGGTGGCCAGTACGTCGTACGCCCGGGCGCTCCGGGCACTCGACCTGCGGGACGAGGACGCGACCTACGACACCGAGGAGCACCTCGCCGAGCTCGTGCTCACCGCCGACCGCGAGGCCGTGGCCGACCTGCGCACCCGCGTGCTCGCGCCGCTGGCCGACCTGAGGCCGGCGACCCGGCAGAAGCTCGCCGAGACCCTGCGGGCCTGGCTGCTCCACCAAGGACGACGCGACGACGTCGCCGCCGCGTTGTTCGTCCACCCGCAGACCGTGCGCTACCGCATGGGTCAGCTGCGCGAGCTGTACGGCGACCGGCTCGACGACCCGGAGACGATCCGCGACCTCACGCTCGCGCTCTCGTGACTCACCAGGCGGAATGAGCGGTCTCCCCGCCGACCAGGGTGAGGGCGACCGGAATCGTCCGCAGCGCAACTCCGGCCGACGCCGTGTGGGGGTGCTCGGCCAACGGGTCGGCGTCGAGCAGCACCAGGTCGGCCGGCATCCCGGCGTGGACGCTGCCCCGGCCGTCCACGCTCGCGGCCAGCGCCTCGCGGGCGGTGAGTGCCTGCTCGGGGTGCCAGGGCGGCCGCTCGTCGGCGCTGCGGTGGACGGCGGCGGCGATCGCCAGCCACGGGTCGAGCGGGGAGACCGGCGCGTCGGAGCCGAACGCGACCTGCACGCCGTCGTCGAGCATCCACCGGAACGCGAAGCAGCGCTCCGCGCGGTCCGGCCAGATCAGCTCGGTCACGTCGCGGTCGTCCAGCAGGTGAGCCGGCTGCACGCTTGCGCGGAGCCCGAGCCGGGCCATCACGGACACGGACTCACGACTGACCAGCTGGGCGTGCTCGATCGACCCGAGCGCGCCGGTGACGTCGTACGCCGAGAGGGCCTCGTGCAGGGCGAGGTCACCGATCGCGTGGGTGGCCACCTCGAGCCCGCGACTGTGGGCCACATCGAGGAGACCGGCCAGCTCGGCGCTGGACTGGTTGGGCGCGCCGGCGCCGGACCCGTCGACGTACTCCTCGCAGCACCAGGCCGTGCGGGTGTTGAGCGAGCCGTCGCTGATGATCTTCAGCGGTCCCATGGTGATCAGCTCCGGGGACCCGGGGAGCGCGTCACCCGTGCGCAACCCCGCGGCGATGGTCGCATCGAGGCCGTCGGCGTACGTCGCGACGCGGACGCGGATCGGGGAGTCGCGCGGCTCCCAGTCCGCCGGGAGCTGACCGCGCTCCAGGTCGACGATGCCGGTGATGCCGAGGGCGGCCGCGCGGTCGAGCGTGCGCCGGTACGCCGCGGGCGAGACGTCGGGCTCGACCACGAGGTCGATGCGCGTGTAGGCGTCGTACCACTCGTTCTCGGTGACGACGCCCTCGCGCGGGGGGAGGCCGAGCCGCTCGAGCGCGCGGGAGTTGAGCCAGGCATGGTGGGCGTCACCGGCGATCAGCACGACCGGGACGTCCGGCGCGATCGTGTCGAGGGCGGCCACGGTGGGCTCGGTCTGCCACATGCCGAGCCGGTGGCCGTACCCGACCAACGGCCCGAGGTGCTGCGCCAGATGGTCGCGGACGCGCGCCAGGACGTGGTCGGGGGACTCCGAGCCGGCGAGGTCGAGCCGCTGGCCGCGCGCGGTCCACTGGGCGAGGTGGACGTGGTGGTCCCAGAGCCCGGGGATCAGCCAGCGGCCGTCCGCGTCGTACTCCTCGATCCCGAGCGGCCTGTCCAGCTCGTGCCCGATGTTCTGGACGACTCCCCGTTCCACGACCACGTCGACCGGCCCGGCCCACCCCGGCCCCCGACCCAACTCGACGATCCGGACGTTGCGGAGGACGAAGTCGGCCACGCGCACACCGTAGTGCCGGCCGCCGGGACAGTCCGTACCACCGGACCGCTCAGGCGGGGTCGAGGGCGGGAACGGCGTGGCCGAAACGGAGCAGGTTGGCCGGGTCGTACGACGCCTTCGCGCGTTGCAGGCGCTCGAACGTCGGGGCGGACCAGGCCCGGGCCCGGTCGGCGTCGTCACCGGGGACGCCGTGGAAGTTCACCATCGTGCCGCCGGTCGACCACGGAGCCATCGCCCCGACCACCGCACGGATGGCGCCCGGGACCGCCTCGGCGATCGGGGGCATCAGGGCGCCGACCGCGAACAGCGAGTACGGCGCGTCGCGGCCGCTGACCGCGTCGGTCCGGTCGCCGGCCAGGGCACCGCCGAGCAGTCGCACCTCCACCAGCAGCAGCGGGCACTGGGCGTCGGGTCCCGCCTGCTCGAGGATCGCCTCGATCGTGTCGGGGCCGAGCTCGCGCAACAGGGTCCCGCCCTCCTCGAACGGCACCGGGTGCTCGGGATCCATGTGGATCCGGTCGAGCTCGGCGTACGGCATCCGGCCCACCATGTCGATCATCGGCGGGGCGACCGCACGCATCGGCGCGAGCAGGCGCTCACCCTCGGCGTCGTCGCCGAGGTAGGCGATCCGCAGGTGCACCGTGAACTGCCCGCGCAGCGGCGCGGGTACCTCCGGGAGGGGCGGCAGCCGGAGCAGGCTGATCGACGCCGAGAACTCGTCGGGCAGGGTGTCGACCCACTCGGCGAACACGGTGAGCAGGGTCGGAGCCA
Source organism: Nocardioides sp. (assembly GCF_036493135.1). GTDB lineage: Bacteria > Actinomycetota > Actinomycetes > Propionibacteriales > Nocardioidaceae > Nocardioides. Next base: position 12,610 of record NZ_DASXQG010000029.1, read on the forward strand.
GGGCGCCCGGCCAGAAGATCGCGCCGCCGTACAGGTCGGCGATCTCGAGCAGCTCGACCTCCATCGAGGTGACGATGCCGACGTTGCCCTTCCCGCCGCGCAGCGCCCAGTCGAGCTCCGTGCCGTCGCCGGCCTCGACGTGGTGCAGCTGCCCGTCACCGGTGACGACGTCGAAGCTGCGCACCCGGTCGGAGCTGAACCCGTACTTCCGCCCGAGCACCGGCAACCCGCCACCGAGGGTGTATCCGACGACCCCGACGTCGGACGTCGAGCCGCACAGGCCGGCCAGCCCGTGCTCCGCGGCCGCGTCGAGCACCCTGCGCCACTTCACGCCGGCGCCGACGCGCGCCGTACGACGCACCGGGTCGATGGTCACCTCGTCGAGCCCACGGGTGCTGACCAGCACGCCGTCGGTGATCGGCAGCACCGCCCCGTGGCCGGTGGCCTGGACGCCGACCGGGAGCGCGTGCTCACCCGCCCAGCGGACCGCCGCCGCGACATCGTCCGCGGACCGCGCCGCGACCACCACGTCGGGCGTGTGCTGCCGCGAGAGGTTGAACGCCGCGACCTCCTCGGCGTACCCCTCGTCGCCGGGTCGGTAGACCGGCCCGTTCACCGATTGCGCGAGCGCGCTGACGTCCATCGTGTCTCCCCCTGGGTCCTCGTCTGCTGGCCCGAGCACGGCCGACCACGGTCGGGTCGGTGCGAGGACGCTAACCGGTTCGAGGTCTTCGCGACAGTTCGATTTCTGACAGATCGGCTCAGATGTGGCGGCGGGACTGGACGATGCGGAAGCGGGAGGCGACGTACGCCCCGTCGGTGTACGACGCGGTCGCGGCGGGGTTGGCGCCGGTGCCGTGGAAGTCGGAGTACGCCGCGGACTGGTTCACGAACACGCCCCCGAGGAGGTTCTCGCTGAGGGCCACGCCCGCGTCCAGAGCGGCCTCGCGCATCTGCTCGACGACGTCGTTCCGCGTCGAGTACACCGATGCCGTCATCGCGCCGTGCGCCAGCACCGTCGAGCGGAAGAGCCGGATCGACTCGTCGGTGCCCGCCGTCGCGATCAGGTAGGCGACCGGCCCGAAGCACTCGGACTCGTAGACGTCGGAGTCCGCCGCGGTCAGCCCGATCAGGGTGGGCGTCCGCACCGTGGCGTCCGGGTACGAAGGGTGGGTCACGGTGCGCGAGGCGACGTACACCTCGCCCTGGGACGCGGCCGCCCCGAGCCTCGACAGCACGCCGTCGTTCACGACTCCGCCCAGCAGCTCCACGGCCCGGGCGTCGTCCCCGAGCAGCTTGTCGAAGGCCGCGCCGATCCCGGCCGCGACCTCGGCCGGCGTCTTCAGGCCCTCGTCGGTCTCGATGCCGGACGCCGGGAGATACACGTTCTGCGGGGCGGTGCACATCTGCCCGGTGTAGAGCGCGAACGAGAAGGCGAGGTTCGCACACATCGCACCGAAGGCGTCGGTCGAGTCGATCACGACGGTGTTCACGCCGGCCTTCTCGGTGAACACCACCGCCTGCGTCGCGTGCTGCTCGAGCCAGTCGCCGAAGGCGTTGCCGCCGGTGAAGTCGATCAGCTTCACCTCCGGCCGTACGGCGAGCGTCGAGGCGAGCTTGTCGGCCGGGTCCTCGGCGGCGAGCGTGACCAGGTTGCGGTCGAAGCCGGCCTCGGCGAGCACCTCCTGACAGACCTGCACAGTGATGGCCAAGGGCAGCACCGCCGACGGGTGCGGCTTGACGACAACCGCGTTCCCGGTCACCAGCGACGCGAACAGCCCGGGCCACGAGTTCCACGTCGGGAACGTGTTGCAGCCGACCACCAACGCGACGCCGCGGGGGACGACGGTGAACGTCTTCTCCATCGTCAGCGGCACCTTGCCCGGCTTCTCCCACACGGCCGTGCGCGGAGTCCGGGTCATCTCGACCCACGCGTAGGCGATCGCCTCGAGCGCGCGGTCGAGCGCGTGCGCTCCGCCGGCCTGGAAGGCCATCACGAACGCCTGCCCGCTGGTGTGCTGGACAGCATTGGCAAGCTCGAAGACCCGCTGGTGCAGCCGGTCGAGGATCTCGATGCCGACGCCGACGCGCGCCTCGGGCCCGGCGTCGCGCCAGGCCTTCATCCCCGTCTGTGCGACCGTCAGCAACGCGTCCACGTCGTGGGCGCGCGGATAGGTCACCCCGAGCTCGAACCCGAACGGCGAGCGCTCGGTCGAGACCGTCCCGTCACTGCCCGGGGTCTGGAGGGGGAAGGCCCGACCCTGCCAAGCCTCGAACGCCGCCTTGCCCTCGCCGGCCGCGGACTCGCCGTACACCCGCGGCGAGGGCGACTCGTCGTACGCCGAGTAGAACTCGCGCGAGGCGCTGGCGGCCACCGCAGCGTCGAGCTTGTCGCGGTGCTTGTCGAAGTACGGCGTCGTCATGACGCCAGCCTGTCGCGGCGCCGCACACCAGGCAAATGGGGCCGCTGGTGCTTGCTAGGTAGGTTGTGCCGCATGAGCATGCGGGGTCTCGTGGTCGCCCTGCTCTGCGGCCTGCTCGGGATCGGCCTCGGCGTGGTGGTGGCGTACGCCGCCCAGCCCAGCGTCTCGGACTCCGGCGCTCCTTACCCGATCTCGGCCGTGTCGCCCAGCGTGCCCGTCGACGAGCCGCCGTCGTCCAAACCGCCCGCCCCCGACATCACGTACCCGTCGCTGAGCCCCGACCTGAGCCTCCCGCTGCCGGACCACACCATCGGCAACGAGCTGGCGACGTGGACCTATCACCTCCCCGCGGGCTGGCAGCCGTACGCCGTGTGCACGTACGCCGGTGAGTGTCCGCCGCCGATGATCACCGACACCCCCCTGACGCCGGAGCAGGCGAAACGGCAGCCCGAGGTGCGGTTCCGTCCCCCCGACGAGCCGACGGTCGGCGGCTACAGCCTGCGGGTGAAGATCCTCGACAACACCCTCAACCTCAACCCGGGCCAGATGGTGAGCACCAAGATCCAGGGTTTCAAGCAGAGCTATCAGAAGTTCCAGAAGCTCAAACAGACGCCGTCGGCGGTCTACTTCACCTACCGCGACCTCAACAACCACCTGCGCTACAACTACTTCCAGTGGTTCGCGGCCACCGGATCCTCGACCGCGACGCTGGAGATGTCGGTGGCCGGACGCGAGCGCGACGTGCCGGGCCTCAAGGCCCTGTTCAACCGGTTCGCCGACAACGTCCTGGGGACGACCGAGCCGTACCACCCGGGCAAGGCGTCGCACCAGGGCGCCGGGTCAGCACCGACCGGTTAGCCCAGCGAGCCGAGTGTCCGCACGGTGTCGAGCACCTGCTCGGCGGTCTTCTCGTCGTCGCTTCGTACCTGTATCCAGAGCAACTTGGTGGGGCTCACCTGCTCGGCCTTCTCGATGATGATCCCGCCACCCGGGCAGCCGGTTGACGTCGCGCTCACCGACGGGTCCCCTGTGGTGCCGCGCTCCGTCTTGCCGGGCTTCGAGCACGCCGGATGCTGGGGGAGCGAGGTCGGGAGCTTCTTCTCGGGCATCAGACCCACGAACACGCCCTCGCCCGATGCCCGCCAGTCGGCCTTGTTGCCCACCGAGAGGGCCGACTGGCTGAACGGCGCGGCCGGCGGCATCCAGTTCGCGAGCGAGACGTCGCGGGCCCACGACGACGGCACCGTGACCCGCAGGGTGCGGTCCTCATCGGTGAACGTCCTGGTCTCGTGGGCGTGCTGCCACGCCGCGTACCCGCCCAGGCCACCCGCCACCATCAGCACCAGCGCGAGCACCGCCGCCGGCCACCAGGGGCGCCGCTTCGGCGGGACCGGTGCGGGCAGGTCGTCGTGGGAGGGCACCAGTGACGGCTTGTTGCCGGGCTGCGTGAGCTCGGGGTCGACCGGGAGCCAGCGCGCGGGGAGCGACCCCATCCCGGACTCCCCGAGAGCCTCCGCCAGCGCCGCGACGTAGGCCGGCATGTCGGGGTAGCGGTCGTTGCGGTCGGCCGCGAGCCCACGGCGTACGACGTCGTCGACCGCCTGGGGGAACGGTCGTTCCGTAGTCGACAGCGGCGGCGGTGGCGGCGGGGCGGCGGCCGCGGACAGCGAGCTGTGGGAGTACGGCGGACGACCACTCAGCATCAGGAACGTCAGCGCCGCCAGGGAGAACTGGTCCGCCCGCGCGTCGAGGTGCTCGCCCTGCGCCTGCTCGGGGGCCACGAATGACGGGGTCCCGGCGATCATCGTCAGCCGCGACGAGACGTCGAGCGCCTTACCCAGGCCCAGGTCGCCCACCATGGCCCGAACGACGGTGCCCTCGTGCTCGGGGTCGACGGTGCGGAACAGAACGTTGGCCGGCTTGATGTCGCGATGGAGCACGCCGCGCTGGTGGAGGGCGTGCAGCCCGGCCCCGATCTGCCGAACCACCTCGCAGGCCTGGGGCACGGTCAGCCCCTCGTCCTCGAGCCGGTCGGCCAGCGTGCCCTGGTCGGCGTACGACATCACCAGGTAGGGCCGGTCGTCCTCGAGCGACCCCGCGTCGTACACGGTCACGACGTGCGGGGACTCCACCTTGCGGAGGAAACGGCCCTCCTCGAGGAAGCGCTGGCGGACGTGGGAGTCCTCGGTCCAGTTCTCCGCGAGCACCTTGATCGCAACCGGGGAGTCGAGCTGCTCGTCATAAGCGAGCCAGACGGTCGCGAAGCCGCCGGAGCCGATGCGCCGACGTACGGCGTAGCGACCGAGGCGGGCAGGCATGGACACGCTCGGCATTATGGTGCAGTGACGATTCCGCCCCATCGGGCGGCACGGGGAGTCAGAGGACGCGCATGATCCGAGAGGAACTCACGCCGGACGACGTCGACGAGCTCGCACGTCGTGCGCAGGGCGATGACCGAGACGCGATGGAGCAGCTGCTCACGGCGGTCCGGCCACGGTGTCTCAACGTGTGCCGGCAGGTGCTGCCGTACACGCCGGACGCCGAGGACGCCTGCCAGGAGGCGTTGATCAACATCTCGAACAAGATCGGGTCCTGGGGTAGACAAGGGCGCTTCACCACCTGGATGCACGTCGTCGCGGTCAACAGTGCGCGCACGACGTACCGGCGGATGAAGAACCAGGCGATCTCCAGCGACGTGCTGCCCCTGGAGAAGCCCGACCCCCGCACGACCAGCGTCATCGCCGGCACCCGCCTCGACCTGCTCGAGGCGATGGAGACGATCGAACGCGACCACCCGCAGTTCGTCGAGCCGCTGATCCTGCGCGACGTCTACGGCATGTCGTACGACGACATCGCGCAGCAGATCGGCATCCCCCTCGGCACCGTCAAGGCGCAGATCCACCACGGCCGAAAGCTCGCGAGGCCGCTCCTCCGCGGACACGACTGATGCCCGGCGGCCAACGCAGGCTCGCCGTCGGCCTGGCGCTGCTCGGGATCATCGCCGTCGGCTGCGGGTCCGGGACCGCCGACCCGCCTGCCGCCCCTCGGCTCGCCGGCGACGCCGTCGACACCCACGGCACGGCGTACGACGCAGCGCTCAGCGACCCACGCGAGGACTCCCTGTACCCCGATGTCGGCGACCCCGGCGTCGACGCGCTGCACTACCAGCTCGACCTCAGTTGGGACCCGCGGGCCGCGCGCCTGACCGCCACCGAGACGTTGCTGCTCCGGTCCACCACGAGCTCGGACCACCTGCGGCTCGACCTGGCCCGGCAGATCGTGGTCGGCCACGTCTGGCTCGACGGGAAGGCGGTGTCGTTCCAGCACTCGGGCAAGGACCTCGAGGTCCGGGCGCCGGTCCGGGCCGACAGCCGGCACGTGCTCCAGCTCACCTACTCGGGAACCCCGGAGCCGGTCACCGCACCTACCGACCGGGCCGACTTCTCCACGACCGGCTGGACCATCGCGCCGGACGGCACCGTCTGGACGATGCAGGAGCCGTACGGCGCGTACAGCTGGTACGCCGTGAACGACCACCCCTCCGACAAGGCGTTCTACGACATCACCATCCACGCCCCGAAGGGCCAGGTCGGTGTCTCCAACGGCGAGCTCCGCTCGCGCACCACGACCGACGGTCGGACGGTCACCCGGTGGCACCTCCCCGAGCCGGCCGCGTCGTACTTGATCACGATCGCGATCGGGCGCCTCACCCAGACCAAGGACACCGGACCGCACGGCCTTCCGATCAGCTACTGGACCCCGACGGACCGGCCGGCGATCCTGCGCAAGGTCCGCTACGCACCGCAGGCCGTGGCCTACCTCGAGCGGCTGGTCGGTCGCTATCCGTTCCCCACCCTCGGCGTCCTCGTCGTCCCGTCGAACAGCGCGATGGAGACGCAGTCGATGGTCACCCTCGGCGACAACAAGTACACGTTGTCGCACGACGTCGTCGTCCACGAGATCGCGCACCAGTGGTACGGCGACACGGTCACCCCCGACGACTGGAGCGACCTCTGGATGAACGAGGGCATGGCGACGTACCTCGCCGAGGCCAACTGGACCGCCGACCACACCCCGGCCGACCTCGACGACATCCTCCACCGGTGGTCGAGGTTCGTCGGAGGCATGCGTAGCGAGTACGGCGCGCCGGCCGACTACCGGCCCGGTTCCTTCGGCGAGGGAAACGCCTATTACATCCCGGCACTGATGTGGGACACGATCCGGCAGCGGCTCGGCGACCGGCAGTTCTGGTCCCTGGCCACCCGATGGCTGCGCAGCCACCGCTTCACCAGCCAGGACCGCGACTCCCTGGCCGCCTGGTGGAGCAAGGAGTCGGGAGAGGACTTGACTCCCGTGTTCGACACCTGGCTGGAGGGGCCGACCGAGCCGACCTGGCAGGCGGGGTCGAACGAGGACGTGCCGAGCCGGCGGTAGCCGGGACGGCACGACCGCAGTGCGCGGCGAAGCGAGCTTGCTCGCGAGTCAGTACAGCAGCGCGGCGGCCGGGTCCTCGAGGATGCCGGCGACGTCGGCCAGGAACCGCGATCCCCGCTCACCGTCGATGTGCCGGTGGTCGAAGCTCAGGGCCAGGGTCGTGACCTGACGGACGACGACCTCGTCGTCGACCACCCACGGCTGCTTCCTGATCGCGCCGAACGCCAGGATGGCGGACTCTCCCGGGTTGATGATCGGAGTCCCGCTGTCGATGCCGAAGACACCGACATTGGTGATCGTGAAGGTGCCGCCGCTCATCTCGGCCGGCTGGGTCTTCCCCGATCGTGCGACCTCGACCAGCTCGTTCAGCGCGCCGGCGAGCTCGAGCAGGGACAGCTGCTCTGCGTCCTTGACGTTCGGGACGACCAGGCCGCGAGGAGTCGCCGCGGCGATGCCGAGGTTGACGTAGCTCTTGTAGAGGACCTCCTGGGCGGCGTCGTCCCACCACGAGTTGATCTCCGGCGTACGACGCATCGCCAGCATCACCGCCCGAGCCAGCACCAGCAGCGGTGAGACACGTACGTCGCGGAACTCGCGCCGGCCCTTGAGCCGCTCGACGAACTCCATCGTGCGCGTCGCGTCGATCGTCACCCACTCGGTCACGTGCGGTGCCGAGAACGCCGACTGGACCATGGCCTGGCCCATCATCTTGCGGACGCCCTTGATCGGCTCGCGCCACTCGCGTTCCCCGGCCGGGACGTCATACGAACTGGTCGTTCTAGCGACCGTTTCGTATGACGTTGCGCCACCACGCTGGGCGGCCTGCACGTCGTCCCGGGTCACCGCGCCGTTCGGACCGGTGCCGACCAGGGAGTTCAGGTCGACGCCGAGGTCCTTGGCCAGCTTGCGCACCGGGGGCTTGGCGAGCACGCGCACGTTGCCGGGCCCGACGGACGCCGCCGACGCCGCCGACGTCGCCGGGACGGCCGGCCCGCCGGACTCGTCCTGCTCGTCCAGCCCGATCGGCGCGGTGTCGCCCATCGGCTCGAACGCCGCCTGGGTCTGGACCGCGGCCGCCGACTTGCGCGCGCGGCGCGTCGCCCCACGATCGGCCTTCATCCGGCCGACCAACGACTCACCCTCGCCCGATCCGCTGGCCGCGGGGTTGGACAGATCGATGTCGGTGGCCAGGACCTCTCGCGCCTGCTCCTCGGCGCCGGCCTTCTCCGCCATCGCGAGGTACGGGTCGGACTCGGTCTGCTCCGTCGGACCCGCGGGCTCGTTCGGCACGGGGCCGTCGAGCGCGTCGCCGATCGTGATGATCGGCGTCCCGACCGGGATGGTCTCGCCCTCGGGGACCATCAGCCTCTGCACGACGCCGGCGTACGGCGACGGCAGCTCGACCAGCGACTTGGCGGTCTCGATCTCGACCAGGATCTGGTTGATGACGACGGTGTCGCCCTCCTTGACCTTCCAGGTCACGATCTCGGCCTCGGTGAGGCCCTCGCCCACGTCGGGCAGCTTGAACTCGGCCATGGGGTCGGTCCTCTCAGAAGGTGAGCGTGCGATCGACGGCGTCCAGCACCCGGTCGAGGTCGGGAAGGAAGTCCTCCTCGATCCGCGAAGGAGGGTACGGCGTGTCGAAGCCGCCGACGCGGAGCACCGGCGCCTCCAGAGAGTAGAAGCACTCCTCGGTGATGCGCGAGGCGAGCTCGGAGCCCATGCCGAGGTTGACGTGAGCCTCGTGGGTCACCACCGCACGACCCGTCTTGCGGACGGACTCGTAGACCTTGCCCATGTCGAGCGGCGAGAGCGTGCGCAGGTCGATGACCTCCAACGACGTGCCCTCGTTGCTCGCCGCCTCGGCGGCCTTGAGCGCGGTCTTCACGGTCGGGCCATAGGCCAGCACCGTGACGTCGCCACCTTGCCGGACCAGGCGCGAGCTGAACAGCGGGTCGGGCGTCGCGGTCTCGTCGAGCTCGGCCTTGTCGGCGTGGTACTGCCGCTTGGGCTCCAGGAAGATCACCGGGTCGGGGTGGGCGATCGCCTGCTGGATCATCCAGTAGCCGTCGACCGGGTTGGAGCAGGCCACGACCTTGAGCCCCGGCGTGTGCGCGAACTGCGCCTCGGGAGACTCGCTGTGGTGCTCGACCGCGCCGATACCGCCGCCGAACGGGATCCGGATCACCATCGGCAGCGGGGTCTTGCCCTGCGAGCGGAAGCACATCTTCGCGACCTGGCAGACGATCTGGTCGTACGCCGGGTAGACGAAGCCGTCGAACTGGATCTCCACGACGGGCCTGTAGCCGCGCAGCGCCATCCCGATCCCCGTACCGACGATGCCGGACTCGGCCAGCGGGCTGTCGATCACGCGGTCCTCGCCGAAGTCCTTCTGCAGGCCGTCGGTGATCCGGAAGACGCCGCCGAGCTTGCCGACGTCCTCACCCATCAGCAGGACCTTGGGGTCGTCCTCCATCGCCTGTCGCAGGCCCATGTTCAGGGCCTTGGCCAGGGTGACCTTCTGAGTCGCGTTCGCCTCTGGTGCGGCCATCAGTGAGCCCCCTCGAAGCTCTCGAGGTACGCCGCGAAGCCGTCGCGCTGGACCACCAGCTCGTCGGTCATCTCGGCGTACACGTGGTCGAACATGCTCAACGGCTGAGGATCCGGCAGGGCCTTGCACCCCTCGCGCAGCCGGTGGCCGAGCTCGTCGGCCTCGGCGGCGACTGCGTCGAAGAACTCCTGGTCGGCCATCGCGTTGCGCTTGAGGTAGACCTCGACCCGGGCGATCGGGTCCTTGAGCTTCCAGCGCTCGACGTCGTCGGAGAGCCGGTAGCGGGTCGGGTCGTCGGTCGTGGTGTGGGCCCCCATCCGGTAGGTGTACGCCTCGACGAAGGTCGGGCCCTGGCCCTCGCGCGCACGCTGCAGGGCGGCCTGGGTGACGGCGTACGACGCGAGCACGTCGTTGCCGTCGACGCGGATGCCGGGGAAACCGAAGCCCAGCGCGCGCTGGTAGAGCGGAATGCGGCTCTGGCGTTCGATCGGCTCGGAGATCGCCCACTGGTTGTTCTGGCAGAAGAACACGACCGGGGCGTTGTAGGAGGCGGCGAAGATGAAGGACTCGTTGACGTCGCCCTGGCTGGAGGCTCCGTCGCCGAAGTGCGCGATCACCGCGGCGTCGCGCTCGGGGTCGCCGGTGCCGACCACGCCGTCGCGCTGCATGCCCATCGCGTAGCCGGTGGCGTGCAGGGTCTGGGCGCCGATCACGATCGTGTAGAGCCCGAAGTTGTTCTCGCTGGGGTCCCAGCCGCCCTGGTCGACGCCCCGGAACAGGCCGAGCAGCTTCAGCGGGTCGACGCCCTTGCACCAGGCGACGCCGTGCTCGCGGTAGGTCGGGAACACGTAGTCCTGCGGCTTGAGCGCGCGGCCGGCACCGACCTGCGCGGCCTCCTGGCCGAGCAGCTGCGCCCAGATGCCCAGCTCGCCGTGGCGCTGGAGGGCGGTCGCCTCGACGTCGATGCGCCGGGTCAGGGTCATGTCGCGGAAGAAGCCGCGCACGGTCTCCGCCAGATCCGCGTCGGTCAGGCCGTCGCCGAAGGAGAAGTCGGGATGCTCGACGCGCTCACCCTCGGGGGTCAGCAGCTGGACGAGCTCAGGGCCGCCGTCCTGGTGGGCAGGTCCGAAGACCTCCGCGAGGTCGGGGCCGAAGCCGGACTGGGTCACGGTTGCTCCTTGTGCTCAGGGCTCGCGGGGTCTCCGCCTGCCTGCTGTCGGGGCGGCGTACGACGCGGGGATGGTGCGGCGTCCGCCGTGTGACTGGGACCACAATGATGCCTCCAACTTACCGGGAGGGGTGCGAGCCGGGCGAATCTGGCCGAGCCTCCCCGGCCGGCCGTCAACGGCCGGTCAGGGCGCGGTGACCAGTCGGCGGAGCAGGGTCAGGAGGCGCTCGGACTGGTTGGGCGTCAAGGCGCCGAGCCGCTCGGCGACGACCGCGTCGGCCAGGGGGAGCGCCTTCGCGAGCCGCTCCTCGGCGCCCGGCAGGAGGTGGAGCACCTGCGCGCGCCGGTCGGTCTCGAGGCGGCGGCGCTCGATCAGGCCGCGCTCTTCCAGCTCGTCCACGAGCTGGACCATGTGCGCGCCGCTGACGGCGAAGATGCGCGCCAGCTCCGACTGCGAGATCGGCCCGGTGGCCTCGAGCGCGGTCACGATGCCGACGTGCGGCGGCTCGATGCCGATCGGCTCCAGGGCCACGGTGAAGTCGATCCGCATCGAGTGGTGCAGCCGGGTGATCAGGAAGCCGATGCCGTTGCGCAGTGCCTCCGGGGTGTCCGGAGCGAGATCCGGTTCGACGACCTTCAGCAGCAGCTCGTGCAGATCGTCGCGCTGGCGCGGCGTCAGCCCGGCGATGATCGCGTCCTCGAGCTGGTCGACATGCCGGCGCCAGGTGCGGGCGGCGATCGCGCCCTCGGGCGTGCGGGTGAGCAGGTAGGACCGCCGGTCGTGGGGGTTGCGCACGCGCTCGACCAGGCCCTGGTCGGCCAGCTCGGCCGCGACCCGCATGACGGTCGTCCGGCTCACGCTGACCGTGTGGGCGAGGGCCTGCTGCGACCTGGGTACGCCGTCGCCGAGCGCCACCAACGCGGCGTACGCCTGGACGTCGACGTTGTCGGGCAGCACCGACTCGATCGCCGACGCGACGCGGGCGTGGGCACGCCAGACCACGTGGCCGGCGAGGCCGCCGAGCGCGGGCAGCAGCACCTGCTCGGCGCCTGGCAGCTGACGGCCCACGTTGCTCACCTTCCTGATCGTTAAGCCCTTGACGATCTCCTCGTCACGAGTATCGTACCCAGGGTAATCGTTAGGTGGATGATGATTAGTTCGCTGACGGATGACTCGGAGGAGATCCCCAGATGACCCAGCAGACCGGCGCAACCGTTGCCGCACCCGCGCGCGACCCGAAGTGGTGGACGCTGACGGCCGTCTGCCTCGGCGTGTTCATGCTGCTGCTCGACATCACGATCGTGAACGTCGCGCTGCCCGACATCCAGGGCCAGCTGAACGCGTCGCTGTCCGACCTGCAGTGGGTGATCGATGCCTACGCCCTCAGCCTGGCGGCGCTCCTGCTCACCTCCGGCTCCCTGGCCGACCTGTTCGGCCGGCGCCGGGTCTTCGTGATCGGCCTGGTGATCTTCACCGTCGGCTCGGTGGCCTGTGGTGCCGCCCAGGACATCCTGTTCCTGCAGATCTCGCGTGCCTTCCAGGGCATCGGGGGCGCGGCGATGTTCTCCACCGCGCTCGCCCTGCTGGCCGCGGCGTTCCACGGCAAGGACCGGGGTACGGCGTTCGGTGTCTTCGGCGCGACGACGGGGGTAGCCGTGGCGATCGGCCCGGTGCTCGGTGGCGCGCTGACCAGCGGGCTGTCGTGGCGGTGGATCTTCTTCGTGAACGTGCCCATCTGCCTGGTCGCCATGGCGGTCTCGCTGCGGAAGGTCGTCGAGTCGAAGGACCGGCATGCGGGCCGGCCCGACTGGATCGGCTTCGTCACCTTCTCGATCGCGCTCGGCGCCCTGGTCTACGGCCTGATCGAGGCCGGCAAGGACGGCTGGAGTGAGGGCCGGGTCGTGGCCTCGTTCGTGGCCTCCGCGGTCCTGCTCGTCGTCTTCGTGATCAGCCAGGTCCTCCAGCAGCACCCGATGTTCGACCTCGGCCTGCTGCGCAAGCCGACGTTCACCGGCGGCCTGATCGCGGCGTTCGGCGTCTCTGCCTCGATCTTCTCGCTGCTGACCTACCTGGTGATCTACGTCCAGAACGTGCTGGGCTACTCGGCCGTCGCGACCGGCGTACGGTTCCTGTTCCTGTCCGTGGCGTCCTTCTTCGCCGCCGCTCTGGCCGGCCGGCTCAGTGAGCGTGTGCCCGTGAAGTGGCTGATCGGGCCGGGCTTCATGGTCCTCGGTGTCGGCCTGCTCCTGCTGCTGGGCATCAAGGACGACTCGTCGTGGACCCACCTCATCCCCGGCATGGTGGTCTCCGGAGTCGGCATCGGGATGATCAACCCGCCCCTGGCGTCGACCGCGGTCGGCGTGGTGCCCGTCGCCCGGGCGGGCATGGCGAGCGGTGTGAACTCGACGTTCCGACAGGTCGGCATCGCCACCGGCATCGCGGCTCTGGGCTCGATCTTCAGCCAGCAGGTCGCAGACCAGGTCCGCCCCGATCTCGCGGCCCAGGTGCCTCCTCGTGCCCTGGACGGGCTCACCGCCGCCCTCTCCGGGGGCCAGGTCGAGCCGGCCGCACGGGCGGCCCAGCAGGCCGCGACGGCACAGGGCGGGCCGACGGCCGGCCAGCAGGCCTACGACCTCGTGCACCAGGTCGGTACGTCGGGCGTGGTGACCTCGCTGAACCACATCACCCTGATCTCCGCCGTCGTGGCCTTCGCCGCGGGCGTCCTGTCGCTGGTCCTGATCCGGCAGAAGGACTTCGTCGACCGGTCCGCCCAGGGTGAGGCGCAGGGACAGCCCGACTCGGACGCCGCCGCGGCCCCGCTGGGGTGACGCGGCCCCCTCAGAGCCGGGCGATCAGCCGCATCGCGTCGTGGGGGGCGTACCCCTTCATGTCGTTGTCGAAGTAGACGAGGACGTTCTTGCCCGAGGCTGCCCAGGCGCGGCACCGTGCGGCCCACTGGTCGAGGGCGCGGTCGGTATAGCCGCTGGCGTAGAGCTCCTTGTCGCCGTGCAGGCGGACGTATCGCAGGGGGCCGGTGTCCTCGTCGACCTTCGGCCAGCGGCCGGCGGTGTCGGCGAGCACGGTCGCGACGTCGTGCCGTCGGAGGACCGCTGTCGCCTCGGGGGTCGCGAACGTCGGACTCCGGAACTCGAGCGCGTGGTGGAGCGGGCGCTCCTCCTCGGCGGTGGTGAGCGCGCGGTCGTCCGGCACCTTGTCGTCGTGGCGGTTCGACAGCTCGGCGGCCGCGGTCGTCGTACGGGGCAGACCGGCCAGGAACGCGTCGAGGACGTCGGCGTCGAAGCGGAAGCTCTCCGGCAGCTGCCACAGGATCGGGCCGAGCGTGGGCCCCAAGGCGAGTAGTCCCGAAGCGAAGAAGTTCGCAAGCGGGACCTCTGCGTCCTTGAGACGCTTCAGATGGGTCACGTAGCGAGGGCCCTTGACCGAGAACACGAAGCCGTCCGGCACGGACGCCCGCCAGGCGGCGTACGACGTGGGGCGCTGCAGCGAGTAGAACGAGCCGTTAATCTCGATCGACGTCAGGTGCTCCGCGGCGTACCCGAGCTCGCGCCGCTGCGGGAGGCCGGCCGGGTAGAAGTCGCCACGCCACGCGGGGTAGCGCCAGCCCGAGATGCCGACCCGGACCTGCCCACCACCCACCGGGCGAAGGCTAGGGCACCGCGCTCGAACTCCGCGGCCGTGACTGCACACTCTTGTTTGCACAAGTACCTTTGCAAAGGTATGTTGCGGATATGGCTGCCTCCGAGATCACCCCGTCCGCCGCCGGGCTGCGCGCCCTGTCGCACCCGACCCGGCTCAAGATGCTGATGCTGCTCCGGCTCGAGGGCCCGGCGACGGCGACCCAGCTGGCGCAGCAGCTCAAGCTGAACACCGGCGCCACGTCGTACCACCTCCGCCAGCTGGCCGAGCACGGCTTCATCGAGGAGGACCACGAGCGAGGCAACGCCCGCGACCGGTGGTGGAAGGCGGCTCATGAGAGCACCCGGGCCAACCTCGACTCGCGCAAGGGAAGCGAGGAGGAGGCGGAGAGCACCGAGGCGTACCTGCACTCCGTCGCCCTCGCCTACACCGAGACCCTGATGCAGTTCGCGGGGGAGCACCGGTACCTCCCCGAGCCCTGGCAGAAGGCGTGCACCACCAGCGACTGGCACCTCCGGCTCACGGCGGAGGGTGCCGATCGCCTGGTGAACGCACTCGTCGACGTCATCGAGGAGTACGGCGAGGCCGCCGACGACGAGCCGGCCGCGGGAGTCTTCGTGGTCAACCTCAACGCGTTCCCCCGACCCGGCACCGTCGTCCTCGAGGGCGACGACCGATGAGCCTGCGTCTCACCCGGCCCAGGATGCAGCGGATCCCGCTCTACGGCTGGCTCACCGCCGAGGCGATCTCACTGCTCGGTACCCGGATCTCGATGATCGCGATCCCCTGGCTGGTGCTCACCACCACCGGCTCGCCGACGCAGACCGGTCTGGTGGCCTTCGCCGAGATCGCGCCGATGGTGCTGTTCAAGGCGTGCGGCGGCCCGCTCGTCGACCGGGTCGGCCCGCGCCGGATGGCGATCGGCGCCGACACTCTGTCCTTCCTCGTGGTCGGGCTGATCCCGGTGCTGCACCACGCCGGCGCCCTCGGCTTCCCACTCCTGCTCGGCCTGGTCGCCATCGCGGGTGCGCTCCGCGGACCCGGCGACGCGGCCACCGCGGCCTTGGTCCCCGCGCTCGTCGAGCGGGCCGCCGTGCCCTACGAGCGCGCCACCGGGCTGTCTTCGGCGATCGACCGCGGGGCCACGATGGTCGGAGCCGCCATCGCCGGCGGGCTGGTGGCGACCGTGGGCGCTGCCAACGCCGTGGCCATCGACGCCGTCTCGTTCGGGGTCTGCGCCCTGCTGCTCCTGGTCACGACCCGGAGCCTCGAACCGGCGCGGGTCGAGGCCACCTCGGAGCCGGACCGGCACGAGATGCCCACGTCGTACGCCGCAGAGCTGCGCGACGGCTGGAACGTCCTGCGCCGCGACTCGGTCCTGATGAGCCTGGCCGTGATGGTCGCGGTCACCAACCTGCTCGACCTGGCGTGGTCCGCAGTGCTGCTCCCGGTGTGGGCTCGCGACTCCGGCGCCGGGATCGGCGCGGTCGGCCTGGTGTTCTCGGTGTGGGGCGGTGCCTCGATGCTCGGAGCGCTGGTGGCCGCGGCGTACGGCACGCGGCTGCCGCGCTTCGCGACGTACCTCGTCGCCTACCTGATCACGGGGCTTCCGCGGTTCGTCCTGTTCGCGATCGGCGTTCCGCTGTGGGTGATCCTGGCGATGTGCGTCATCGGCGGAGCGTCGTCCGGCTTCTTGAACCCGGTGCTCGGAGCCGTGACGTTCGAGCGCATCCCGCGCGAGATGGTCGGCCGCGTCACCGCCCTGAACAGCGCCCTGTGCTGGTCGCTGATGCCGTTCGGCGGTGTCCTCGGCGGCCTGCTGATCAGCGGGATGGGTCTGTCTACCGCGATGCTGGTCGTCGGGTTCGCCTACTTCGCCACGACCATGGCACCCGCGCTGATCCCGAGCTTCCGAGGCATGAACCGCCAGTTGCCGGCCACCGTCGAACCGACCCCGTCCCCGCGTGACCCCCTTCAGCTGGTCAGCTGAAAGGTCCCGGCGAGCTCGATGATCCGGTCGTTGGCCTCGGTCTCGCCGATGGAGATCCGGGCACCGTCGCCGGCGAACGGACGCACCACGATCCCCAGCCCGTCGGCGGCCGCGGCGAGGTCGACCGTGCGGTCGCCGGCGGCGAACCAGACGAAGTTGCCCTGTGCGTCCGGAACGGTGAGCCCGACATCGGCCAGGCTCTTGACCACTCGCTCCCGCTCGGCCACGAGGCGCTCGACCCGCTCGAGCAGCTCCGGCTCGGCGCGCAGCGAGGCGATGGCGGCCGCCTGGGCGACGTTCGAGACCCCGAACGGCAGGCTGACCGCGCGCAACGCCGTGGCGATCGGCTGCGGGGCGACGGCGTACCCGACCCGGAACCCGGCCAGGCCGTAGGCCTTGGAGAAGGTCCGGGTGGAGACCACGTTGTCGTGGGCGCGCACCGTCGCGACGCCCTTCACGGGGTCGCTCATCCGCACGAACTCGACGTACGCCTCGTCGACCACGACCAGCACGTGCTCGGGTACGCGCGCGAGGAAGCCGTCGAGCTCGGTCTGCGTCACCGAGGGGCCGGTCGGGTTGTTGGGCGTGCACACCATGACCACCTTGGTGCGGTCCGTGATCGCCGCGGCCATCGCGTCGAGGTCGTGCCGGCCGTCGGGCAGGACCGGTACCTGGACGTTGCGGGCTCCGGCGGCGGTGACCGCGATCGGGTAGGCCTCGAAGCTCCGCCACGCGTAGACGACCTCGTCGCCCGGCTCGCAGAACGCCTGCACCAGCTGGTAGATCAGCGCGACGCTGCCGGTCGCCAGGGCGAGCTGGTCGGTGGCGACGCCGAACCGGTCCGCGAGCGTCTCGTAGAGCGCGGTGTTGCCCATGTCGGGGTAGCGGTTCATCTGCTCGGCCGCCCGGGTCGCGGCCTCGACGACGCCCGGCAGCGGCGGGTACGGGTTCTCGTTGCTGCTCAGCTTGTACGTCGTCAGCCCCTCGCGCGGGAGCGGCGGCTTGCCTGCGACGTACGCCGGGATCTGGGACACGCACGCGCGCGGCTGGGGTGACGTCATGGCGCCAAACCTATCTCCGGCTCGCGCCCCGTCGGGCCCGCCAGGGACGGGCCAGGGGCAGCAGCGCGAGACCGATCGCGACGCCGAGGGCGGCCCCCGAGACGTTGTCGATGATGTCGGTGACGTCGCACGCCCGGTCTATGCGGGCGACGTGCAGCTGGGTCTCCTCGATCCCGAGGGAGTACGCCGCCAGCGCGACCAGCCCGAGCGGCACCAGCAGCCAGCCGGATCGCCACCTGCCGAACGCGAGCACCAGGAAGAGCCCCGCCGGGACGAAGAGCAGGGTGTTCAGCAGCTGCTGGCCGCCGCCGAAGATCCAGAACCCGCCGGGTGCCGGGCCGCCGATGTCCCAGCTGCAGCTGGTCGCGTGCTCGCGGGCGGGGATGTAGCCCAGCCCGTTCTGCGCAGGGACCAGGGTCACGATCGCGATCACGGCGATGCTCCACAGCAGCCCGAACCATGCCACGCCCGCCACCACACCCATCCGGCGCCCGATCCCCAGCCCGATCACCAGGGCGAACAGTCCGGCCACGGCGGCGAACAGCAGCATCCAGCCCGTGCCGCCGATCGAGACCATGGCGACGAGGCTAGGCGGAGTCCGTGACCGACCGTGCGAGGGCGTGTTCAGACGAGCGGGGGCATCACCACCTGGCCGCCCGTCACCAGCGGCAGGTCGCGACCGAGGGTGATGTCGACCGGGTTGGTCAGGCAGCGGATCGAGCCACCGCCCTTGTGGAACTCCGAGACGTCGACCTCGGCGACCTCGAAGTCCCAGTCGGACAGCTGCGCCTTCACCCGCTCCGGCCCGCCGGCGGGCATCACGACCGTGCGGCCGATCACGATCGAGTTCGCGCAGAACGTGGTCAGCGCCTCGTCGTCGGTCAGCACGAGTGGCTCGGGCACCAGCTCGAGGAGGGCAGCCGCTGAGGCATCGTCGAACGCGCCGGGGGCGACCAGCGCCCGGCGCTCGTCGAGCGGGCAGAAGGCCAGGTCGAGGTGGTACATCGCGGGGTGGGTGATCCGCACGCCGCGCACCCGCACGCCGAGGTCGGTGGCCAGGTGCTTGAGCGCCAGCTCCTCGGTCCGCGGACCGAACCCCGCCACGAGCGCGTCGCCCCAGGCGAACACGTCGCCGGCCTCGAGGTGCGCGCCGACGCCCTCGCGCCCGACGTACGACGTGATGCGGCCGCTCCGCTCGAACCACGACTGGGCCGTCGGGGTCTCCATCCGTCGCTCGGTGTACCTCATGTGCGACAGCACGACGTGGCCTCGCAGATCGCCGGAGCCGTCGGGGCGGACGACCCCGAGGCCGAGGTTCATCGCGTAGACCATGTCGGGGGCGTCCGGCCGCTGCGGCACGACCTCGACGGTGGCGCAGAGCCGCTCGATGGTCGAGAGCAGGTCGACCCACTGGGCCCGTGCGCGCCGCGGGTCGGGCTGGTCGGCCGGGTCCATGTAGGGGTTGATCGCGTAGTCGATCCGGAAGTGGTCCGGGCGGACCATCACGTAGCGGCGGCCCCAGCTCAGCTCGGACACGGCGTACCCCTCCCAGGTGAACGACGACCACGGCGCGGGGCGTCTCGACGATGATTGTCAGACAATCTGACAACGAGAGGATAGGGTCAGGAGGAGACGCCGGGCAAGTCCTTGTCAGACAATGGCCGGATGGACCCGGCCGTGAGCTCGACCGACGCCTTCGGATCGCTCAGTCTCGAGCACTCCTCGACCGTCGACCGGGTCGCCGACGAGCTACGGCGTGCGGTGTTCGAGGGCGAGCTCGAGTCCGGGACGCCGCTGCGCGAGGTCGCGCTCGCCGAGTCGCTCGGGGTGTCGCGACCGACCCTGCGCGAGGCGTTGGCCCTGCTGGTGGCCGAGGGTCTGGCGACCCGCGAGCCCAACCGCGGCGTGAGCGTGGCGCGCCCCGACCCGGAGTCGGTGCGTGACGTGTCGACCGCGCGGACGGTGCTCGAGACCGCCGGCATGCGCAACTGGCCGCACGCCTCGGAGGGGGCGCGTGAGGCCGTACGTCGTGCCCTAGGCGACTACGAGCGCGCCGTCGCCCAGGGCGCGTCGTACCAGGAGCTCAACCAGCGACACCTCGTGATCCACCTCAGCCTGGTCGGGCTGACCGGATCGCCGCGGCTGGTCTCGATGGCCGAGTCGATCGTGGCCGAGCTCCGGCTCGCCCTCGCCCAGATCGACCGGGTACGCCGCAACGCTCGCGACCAGGCCGGCAGCCACCACCACCTGCTCGACCTGCTCGAGGCGGGCGACATCGACGCCGCCGTCGCCGAGCTCGGCGAGCATCTGCACGGTGCGGAGGACGCCATCATCGAGCGGCTGGACCTCGGCTGAGCGATCCGCGGGGTGCACACACCTCGCCTATGCTCGGCACGTGCGTTTCGTGACCTGGCTGCTCACCACCGCAGCGGCCGTCGCGGTCGCCACCTGGCTGATCGACGGCATCTACTTCACCGGCAACTGGTCCGGCCAGGAGGAGATCAAGCACAAGCTGCTGCCGCTGCTGCTGGTGTCCCTGATCCTCGGCTTCGTCAGCAACTTCGTGCGGCCGGTCGTCACGTTCTTCTCGATTCCGTTGGTCATCTTCACCCTCGGGCTCTTCCTGCTCGTGATCAACGCCCTGATGCTGATGCTGACCGCGTGGATCGCCGACGGCGTCGGCATCGGCTTCCACGTCGACGGCTTCTGGAACGCCCTGTGGGGCTCGGTCGTGATCACGCTGCTGAACTGGGGCACGGCGTCGCTGGTGAAGGACAAGGACTGAGCTCGCTCCCACGTCCTCGGCAGCCGGGGCGGTACGCCGTCGCGCTGGTCTGCCTCGGCAACATCTGCCGCTCCCCCATGGCGCACGTCGTACTCGAGGACCGGCTCGCCGAGGCGGGCCTGGATGACCGGGTGGTCGTGCACAGCTCGGGCACGGGCGACTGGCACGTCGGCCGGCCGATGGACCAGCGGGCTGCCGCCGTACTCACCGACGCCGGGTACGACGCCAGCCGCCACCGCGCACGGCAGTACGACGAGTCCTGGATGGACGCCCACGACCTCGTCCTGGCGATGGACCACGACAACCTCGCCGACCTCGGCGGCCGCTCGACCCGCGTCGCGCTCTTCCGCGACTTCGACCCCGAGGACGCCGGCGAGGACGTGCCCGACCCCTACTACGGGGGAAGCGATGGCTTCGCCTCGGTGTTGGCGATGGTGGAGCGGACCTCGGACGCCCTCGTCGCGGAGCTGTCCGACCTGCTCCGAGACTGATCCCCGACCCGAGGAGGTTCCGTGCCGAAGGCTCCGTTGCCCGCTGCCGCGCTCGCCCTGCTGCGCGAGCCGAACCCCGCCGTCATCTCGATGGTGATGCCGAGCGGGCATCCGATGTCGGTGGCGACCTGGTACCTCGTCGAGGACGACGGCACGGTGCTGGTGAACATGGACGCCGGCCGCGCCCGGCTGGGGTGGATCGAGCAGCACCCGCACGTCTCGCTCACGGCCCTCAAGGCAGACGAGTGGTACACCCACGTCAGTGTCCGCGGGCCGGTGGTGCGTTGGGAGCACGACGAGGCCGCGGCCCTGACCGACATCGACCGGCTCTCGCGCCACTACGGCGGCGAGGAGTTCCGCAACCGATCGGCGAAGCGGGTCAGCGCGTGGTTCGAGATCACGCACTGGCACGGCTGGGCCGTCGACTGACTCGCCGTACCGCCGGTGTCATCCGGTCGTCCGCCTGAGTGGCTCGTCTAGTGGCCGGCCAAGCGGACGACCCGGATGTGGAGACTGGAGCGGCGTACTACCGTGAGGCCAGCCCGATCGGAGGAGGTGCGATGACGCGTCAGCCGCACATCGCTCGCCGGGCCGAGGAGCTGCTTGGTTCCGCGGTCGCGGCCACGGCCCCCATCGCGGGTGGCGACATCGCCACCGCCACCAAGCTCCGGCTCAGCAGCGGACGCTCGGCGTTCATGAAGACGCTGACCAGCGCCCCGGAGGGCTTCTTCGAGGCCGAGTCGGCCGGGCTGCGATGGCTCGGTGAGGCCGGCGGCGTCCGGGTGCCCGAGGTGCTCGCGGTCGAGGCCGACTGCCTGATCCTGGAGTGGGTCGAGCCCGGGAAGCTCACCACGGAGGCGGCCAGCGACTTCGGCCGCGCGCTGGCGAGGACGCACGACGCGAAGGCGCCGACGTACGGAATGGATCGCGAGGGCTTCATCGGCCGGTTGCCCCTGCCCAACAAGAGCTCGCCGACGTGGGCGGAGTTCTACGCGACGAAGCGGGTCCTGCCCTACCTCAAGCTGGCTCGCGACCGCGGCGCCATCACCCCCGAGGGCGCCGAGGTGGTCGAGGGGATCGTCGGCCGCTTCCCCGCCCTGGTCCCCGAGGAGGGGCCTCGCCGGATCCACGGCGACCTCTGGAACGGCAACGTCATCTGGACCCACGACGCCGGCTGCTGCGTGATCGACCCGGCCGCGCACGGCGGGCATCGCGAGACCGACCTGGCGATGCTGACGCTCTTCGGGCTGCCGCACCTGCCTCGGGTCATCCAGGCCTACGAGGAGGTCTCACCGCTCGCCGACGACTGGACCGACCGCGTCGGCATCCACCAGCTCCACCCACTGCTCGTCCACGCCTGCCTGTTCGGCGGCGGGTACGGCGCGCGCGCCGCGGACGTGGCGGGTCGCTATGCGTGACCACGGCCCGACGACTGCCTCGCTTCTCAGGCGTGGCTCAGGACGACTTGGCACAGTGAGACCGTGACACCGCCAGCCGCGTCGACCCCTGCGAGCACCAAGCCGCACGTGCTCGTCGTCGACGACGACAAGGCCGTGCGCGAGTCGCTGCGCCGCAGCCTGGAGTTCAACGGGTACGCCGTGTCGCTCGCCGCCGACGGCGCCGAGGCGCTGGCCGGCATCGGCGGCCTGGCCCAGGGGCAGGGCCCCGACGTCGTCGTGATGGACGTGATGATGCCGCGGCTCGACGGCATCGAGACCACCAAGTCGCTGCGCAAGGCCGGCAACGACGTCCCGATCCTCGTGCTCACCGCTCGCGACGCGATCGGCGACCGGGTCGAGGGACTCGACGCCGGCGCCGACGACTACCTCACCAAGCCGTTCGCGCTCCAGGAGCTGCTCGCCCGACTGCGGGCCCTGCTGCGGCGCGTCGTACCCACCGACGGTGACGAGACCGAGGTGCTCACCTTCGCCGACCTGTCGATGGACCTCGCGACGCGCGACGTACGCCGTGCGGCTCGGGCCATGGAGCTGACGCGCACGGAGTTCACCCTGCTCGAGATGTTCCTGCGCCGGCCACGGCGCGTGCTCGAGCGGTCCTTCATCCTGGAGGAGGTCTGGGGCTATGACTTCCCCACGACCGCCAACTCGTTGGAGGTGTACGTCGGGTACCTCCGCCGCAAGACCGAGGCCGAGGGTGAGTCAAGGCTGATCCACACCGTCCGCGGCGTCGGCTACGTCTTGAAGGAGTCGTGATGGATCCGGCGACCCGGGTTCCGCCCGGCTCGTCGGTGCCCGACCAGCCGCGCTGGCACTACCGGCGGTCGCTGGCGAGCCGGGTGATCCTGATGACCACGCTGGCGGTCTGCTTCGCGGTCGCGCTGGTGTCCTTGGGCGCCTACGTCACCGTGAAGATGTCGTTGGAGAACTCCCTCGACGACTCCCTGCTCGACCGCGCCCACGAGACGGCTGCGAGTGCGCCCCTGGAGGCGGTGCAGAGCCAGCAGATCCCGACGTACGCCGCCGGCGTGGCCGACGTCCGGCTCTTCGTCCTGGCGGCGGACGGCCACGCCATCACGACCAGCAAGGACAACACCTCGGTCCCCCTCGGACAGCCGGAGATCGCCGTGGCGAACGGTGACAGTGCCAAGAGCGTGCGGACGGTCGCCGAGGACGGGCGCGACTACCGCGTGGTCGCGGTCCCCTTCCGGGAGCAGGGCTTCGCGGTCGTCCTCGTGCAGAACATGGCGACCCAGGAGCGGGTCCTGAAGCGGCTGGGCGCCGTCATGCTGCTGTTCGGCCTGGCCGGGGTGATCGGGGCCGCCGCCGCCGGCTGGGCGGTGGCGCGTAACGGTCTGCGTCCGGTACGCCGGCTCACCCGCAACGTCGAGCGCATCGCCCGCACCGAGGACCTGCAGCCGCTCCCGGTCGAGGGCGACGACGAGATCGCGCGTCTCGCGACGGCGTTCAACGACATGCTGGTCGCCCTCTCGGCGTCCCGAGCCCGACAGCGTCGGCTCGTCGCGGACGCGGGGCACGAGCTGCGGACGCCGTTGACCTCGCTCCGCACCAACCTCGACCTGCTCCTCCAGGCCGACGCAGACGGCGGGCTCGACGACTCCGCGCGTCGCGAGCTCCTCGACGACGTACGCGGCCAGATCGAGGAGATGTCCGCCCTGGTGGGCGACCTGGTCGAGCTGGCCCGAGACGAGCCGCTGCGGCCCGTGGTCGAGCAGGTCGACCTGGCCGAGGTCGTCGACCGGGCCGTGTCCCGGGCCCGTCGGCGGGGCACCAGCCTGAGCTTCGACGTGCACACCGAGCCCTGGTGGGTGACGGGCGAGTCGGCGTCGCTCGAACGCGCGGTGACCAACCTGCTCGACAACGCGGTGAAGTGGAGTCCGCCCGGCGGCACGGTGCGCATCCGGCTCAACCACGGGACCCTGACCGTCGACGACGAGGGGCCGGGCATCGACCCGGCCGACCGCGACCAGGTCTTCGATCGCTTCTACCGCTCCCAGGAGTCGCGCTCGATGCCGGGCTCCGGACTCGGCCTGTCGATCGTCCGTCAGGTCATCGAGCGCCACTCGGGAAACGTCCGCGTCGACGAGACCGACCAGGGCGGCACCCGGATGGTGCTGCAGGTCCCCGGCGCTCCGCTCCTCGTCTCCTGACCCTGAGAGATCGCGTCAGGCGTGGGTGAGCAGGACCGTGAGTGCCACGAGCGGGACGGCCCACGACAGCGACCGCAGCACACTCTCCAGGGGCGCGAGCAGCGCAGCGCGGTCCAGCGGCACGAGTACGCCGTCGGCCCGTTGCACGCTGCCCGCGACTGACGTCGTACGACGGCGAAGGTCACGGGCCGGGGTGCTCAACCGGCGTTGAGCATGGGTGAGGGCGATGGCGGCGCAGGTGGCCGCGGCCGCCGAGACTCCCCGGGGGCTGCCGGCCCCCGGGTCTTGGGCGAGGTACCCGACCACCACCGGGAACCCGCCCCACCCGAGCCCGAAGGTGAGGTCGTTGTGCAGCCGACCGCCGGCCAGCTCGAGGTTGTAGCCCACGACGAGCGCGACCCCGACCGGCATGGCCGCGGCCAGCAGCCAGTTGGTGTCGTGCCACCAGAACGCGCCGTAGACACCCAGCGCCACCGCGACCACCAGCGCCACCGTGGCGACGAGCACCAGAGAACGGTCGTCGAAGTCGGTCCCGAGCGGATGTCCCTTCCGCTCGTCCAGTGCATGGGCGGCGACGCCGACGGCGAGGAAGAACGCCAGGACCGTCAGCAGGAGCGCCGTCCACGAGAGACGGGGCGCGAGCGCCGCGCCCAGCACGGCGTAGCTGAGGTGCCAGAGCGTGTACGGCGGGTGGAGGAGGGTCCAGCAGTCGGCCAGCCGACCACCCCGGCGCGCGTAGTACGCCGGGGACTCAGCCACTCGTTCGCCGCCCACGCATGACGAGCCCTCCGCCCAGGCTCATCGTCCGCGTCCGCACGTCATCGAACCCCGCCTCGTGCCACATCGCGACGTGCCGCTCGACCGGGTACCGGCGGTAGTGGTCCTCGATCGAAGGCCCGAGGAACCGGCCGACGTGCGCCCACTCGCGACCGCCCGTCAGGTAGCCGGCGCCGGGCAGGACCACGCGGGTGTACAGCCTCCACGCCGGCAGCCACACCGGAGGCGGGGGTACGGCGAACTCCAGGCTCGCCACTGCCCCGCCGGGGCGCACCACCCGGGCGAGCTCGCGCAGGACGGCGGCCGGGTCGGCCACGTAGCGGAGGAGGTAGGTGAAGGTGAGGGCGTCGAAGGTCGCGTCGGGGAACGGCAGCTGCTCGGCCCGCGCCACGGCGAACCGCACCCGTCGTTCTCCGGCCGCGGCGACCCTGTCCTGCCCGCGGCGCACCATCTGCTCGGTGAGATCAACACCGGTGATGTCGGCGTCGGTGCTGCCCGCCAGCATCAGCGCCACCCCGGCGGTGCCGGTGGCGACGTCGAGCACGGTGCGTGGCCGCCCTTCGGCCACGGCGTCCACCATGGCCCGTCGCCAACGGCGGTTCTGCCCGAACGAGAGCAGCTCCTCGAGCGCGTCGTAGCGCGCCGGAAGCCCGTCGAAGAGGTCGCGGGCGAAGGCGTTGGGCTCCCGACGCGACCTGCGCACCTCCGCGTCCCACCGTCGTCCCATGGCACCTCCGCGCCCACCGTAACCGGCCGCCCTGACCGCGATCGCGCCAGGCCGGGCTAGGGCTCGGGCTAGGGCTAGGGCTAGGGCTCGAAGCGGTAGCCCATGCCGGGCTCGGTGATCAGGTGGCGGGGTCGGGAGGGGTCGTCCTCGAGCTTCTTGCGGAGCCCTCCGACGTACACCCGCAGGTAGTTGGTCTCGCGGTCGTACGTCGGGCCCCATACCTCGTGCAGGAGGTCCCGCTGGCTGACCAGCCGCCCGGGTGTCCGCACCAGCATCTCCAGCAGCCCCCACTCCGTCGGGGTCAGCCGGACCACCGAGCCGGACCTGGTGACTCGCCGCGCCGGCAGATCGATCACCAGGTCGCCTGCCTCGAGCACCGGGACGTCGGAGCCCGCACGTCGCGCCGAGGCCCGGACCCGTGCGAGCAGCTCCTCCATCCCGAACGGCTTGGTCACGTAGTCATCGGCACCGAGGTCGAGCGCCTGCACCTTCTCGGTCGACTCGGCCCGTGCCGACAGCACGACGACCGGGATCGTGCTCCAGGCCCGCAGCCGACGCAGCACCTCCACACCCGACAGGTCCGGCAGACCGAGGTCGAGCACCACGATGTCGGGCTTGTCCTCGCGCAGGGCCTGCAGAGCCGAGCGACCGTCGGCGGCGATCAGCACCTCGTGGCCCTCGGCTCGCAGCCCGATCCCCAGCGTCCTGCGCAGGGTCGCGTCGTCGTCGACCAGCAGGACCTTCATGAGGCCGAACCAGGGAGGTCGAGCACCATCGTGAGCCCGCCGCCGGGCGTGTCCGTCGCATCGAGGGTCCCGCCCAGTGCCTCGGTCAGGCCGCGTGCGACCGCCAGGCCGAGACCGACGCCGGTGCCGACGTCGCCCTGCCGCTGGAACGGCTCGAAGATCCGGCTACGCAGCGCCGGGTCGACGCCGGGGCCGTGGTCGACGACCCGCAGCCCGACCCGTCTCCCGCGGGTGTCGCCGAGGACCTCGACGACATCGCTGTAGCGCAGGGCGTTCGCAACCAGGTTGGCGACCACACGCTCGAGGAGCCCGGCGTCGACGTACGCCGAGGGGAGCTCGCGGACGTCCACGCGGTCCGCGCCCTCAAGACCGATCAGCGCGCGGCGTACGACCTCACCGAGGGGTACGTCGTCGGCGATCGGGCGTACGGCCCCCGTCTCGAGCCTGCTCATGTCGAGCAGGTCGCTGACCATCGTGCTGAGCCGCGCGATCGACGACTCCATGGCGTCGAGCAGCTCGCGGCGTTCGGCCTCGTCGAGCCGGTGGTCGTGGGTCTGCAGGGTCTCGGTCGCCGAGCGCAGTCCGGCCAGCGGCGTGCGCAGGTCGTGCGAGACGGCGGCGAGGAGCGCGGTCCGGGTCCGGTTGCCGGCCTCGAGCTGCTGGGCGGCCATGGACTGCCGCGCCAGCTCCTCGCGCTCGCGCAGCACCCCGACGTGCGTGGCGAACGCCGCGGCCACCGACCGTTCGCGCGGACCCAGCGAGGCACCCTCGAGGACCAGCCAGCCGCCTGCCCCGGCCGGGACGACCACGGAGGTTGCGACGCCGGTCGGTTCCTCGGTCACGAGCTGGGCGGCCCGCGCCCCGAACGTGTCACGCGCCAGGTCGAGCAGCCGCGGAACGTCGTACGCACCGCCGAGGACCTGGCGGTTGAGCATCGTCAGGGTCCCGGCCTCGCGCTCGGCCGCTCGCGCATCGGCACGACGGCGGGCCGCCGCGTCCACCACCGACGACACCGCCACCGCCGTGAGCGCGAAGACCAGCAGCGCGCACAGGTCGGACCCGGACTCGACGTCGAGGGTGTGCAGGGGCGGGATGAAGAAGTAGTTGAGCAGCAGCGCGCCGGCGACCGCGGCCACGACCGCGGGCCATCGCCCGCCGACGATCGCCACCAGCACCGCGAGGCTCAAGAACAGCATCGTGGCCAGCGAGATGCGCGACGACCCCGAGCCGACGTGGACCAGGACGACGGTGAGAACCGACAGCCCGGCCGCGGCCAGGCACCAGCCGAGAGCGGCGCGGCGGGGGCTGAGCCGGCCGGGGTCGGGGCTGTCCACGGGCCCAGT
>NZ_DASXQG010000030.1:0-1505 GCF_036493135.1 Nocardioides sp.
GCCGCCGTACCCCCACAGGCTCTTCGTGACGGGCTTGATCGTCGTCGCGCCCGCGTCGAGGGCGGTGCCGACCAGTGAGTCGACCGTGGACGGCTGCGACACCACGAGCGACAGCGTGAACCCGCGGAAGCCGGTCGTCGGTGCCTGCGACGCGCGGACGCGCACCCGGGTACCCAGGCCGAACGCGGCGCGGTAGAAGGCCTCGGCGGCATCGGGGTCGGGCACCTCGATGGTGACGGACGTGATGGCGGCGGCAGCCGCCTGGACGGAGGTGGTGGACGTGCTGGTCATGGTCGCTCCTTAACATTCCGTGAGCCAGGTATTCGTGGTAGTTGAACTACCGTTTTGGTAGTAGTACTATCACCAATATGGATCGAGATGTCAAGCCGCACCGAACGTACGACGGAGCCGCCCGCCAGGCGCGTACCCGCCGCACCAGGGCGGCCGTGGTCGAGGCGGCCCAGAGCCTGTTCGTCGAGCGCGGCTACGCCGCTACGACCATCGATGCGATCAGCGACCGCTCGGACACCCCGCCGACGACGGTATACCGGCTGTTCTCCTCCAAGCTCGGGATCCTCAAGGCCCTGCTCGATGTCTCGATCGGAGGTGACGACGACGCGGTGGCCATGGCGGACCGCCCGCAGGTCCGTGCGCTGTTCTCAGCCGATGACCCGAAGGGCCAGCTGGCGGCGTTCGCCGCGCTGCTGCGCCAGGTCATGGCCCGTGTCGGGCCCGTGCACCGTATCCTCGCCGACGCGGCCCGGTCCGACCAGGACGCGGCCTCGCTGCTCACCGAGATCGCCCGGCAGCGCCACGAGGGGCAGCAGGGCATCGCCCGCTCCCTGTCTGGTTCGGGATCCCTGCGGCCCGGGATCGGCGAGCGCGACGCCGGCGACATCATCCACGCCCTGGCCTCGCCCGAGGTCTACGGCCTGCTCGTCACCGACCGGGGCTGGAGCGCCGAGCGCTACGAGACGTGGCTGCGGTCGATCCTCACCGACCAGCTTCTCCCGTAAACGCGTCGCCGGGAGGGCGTCAGGCCGGGGCCGCGCCGAGTTGCTGCATCATGGCGGCGCCGTCAAACTGCGTCCAGATGTCGGTCACGCGACCGTCCTTGAGACGGTAGAAGTTCATGCCCTCGACCCTGATCTTCTGGCCGGAGGCGGGGATTCCCATGAAGTCCTGTTGCAGGGAACCGGTCACGACCCAGCGGGTGGCGACGGTGTCGCCGCTGGCGATGATGTCCTGCAGGTCTTCGACCAGGTCGGGGAAGATCGTCTTGAAGCCCGCGACCTTGTGCTTGAAGCCGGCCAGCGTCGGCTCGTGGTCGGGTGCCGGATTGTGGTCGACCACGCCGGGATCGCAGAGCTCGTCGATCGTCGCCTGGTCGGCCGCGCGAAACGCGTGCTCGAAGCGCGTGACGATCTCGATGTTGTCGGACAAGGCCAGCCCCTATCTCTCCGTCGGTTTTGATGTAGCAACTGATTGGTTGCCATATTATAGCA
>NZ_DASXQG010000031.1:0-41388 GCF_036493135.1 Nocardioides sp.
TGTAGACCTCGGGATGGCCGAAGAACCAGAACAGGTGCTGCCACAAGATCGGGCCGCCATGAGAGGTGTCGAAGACGTGCGCGCCGAGCCGGCGATCGGCCTCGAGCAAGAGCAGCGCGCCGGCCAGCACCGGGAACGCGATCAGCACCAGCAGGCTGGTGACCAGCGTGTTCCAAGCGAAGATCGGCATCCGGAACATCGTCATGCCAGGTGCGCGCATGCAGATGATCGTGGTGATGAAGTTGACCGCACCCAAGATGGTGCCGAGCCCGGCCATCCACAGACCCATCACCCACAGGTCGCCGCCGACACCCGGGCTGCGCACAACACTGTTCAAAGGGGCGTAGGCGAACCAGCCGAAGTCGGCCGCGCCCTGCGGCGTCAGGAACCCGGAGCCGGCGATCAGGCCGCCGAACAGGAACAACCAGTAGCTGAACATGTTCAGCCTGGGGAACGCGACGTCGGGGGCGCCGATCTGCAGCGGCATGATCGCGTTGGCGAACCCGAAGAACAGCGGCGTCGCGAACAGCAGCAGCATGATCGTGCCGTGCATGGTGAACAGCTGGTTGTAGACCTCGTCGTTGACGAACTGCATGCCCGGGTTCGCCAGCTCCGATCGCATGATCAGCGCCATGACGCCGCCGGTCAGGAACCACGCGAACGACGTGCACAGGTAC
Organism: Nocardioides sp.; assembly: GCF_036493135.1. GTDB lineage: Bacteria > Actinomycetota > Actinomycetes > Propionibacteriales > Nocardioidaceae > Nocardioides. The sequence continues at coordinate 678 of NZ_DASXQG010000031.1, forward strand.
AGCTTGCCGATCACCTTGTGGTCGGTCGAGGTGATGATCCGGACGAGCGCCTGGCCCAAGGTCTTCCGGGGCGTCGTGGGTTCGGTGACTGCACGGGGCGTGTCCGTCGCAGTCATGGGTGACAACCGATCGGGCGATCGCGGGGCGAGGTGTCCGTGGTCGGCGTCGTCCTGGCAGACCTCATGTCCCGGTCACCAGTTCGCCGGCGGATCGCTGGCGGGAAACGACTGCGCACCCCATTGATCGACGATGTCCCACGCCGGGTCCCAGTCCGGAACCTCGGTCGCGTCCACGTCCGCCATCGGCGGGATGAGGCCATCAGGCGCGGGGACGGGTGTCAGGTGGGTGGGCGTCACGAGGAGTTCCCTTCAGGTGCCCTGTGCCGTCCCGTGGTGGAGGACGGTTCGGCCCGGAGCTCCCTGGGGTCCACTCCCCAACCCGGTCGCCTCGAGCATCTCTCCATGCTGCTCGCGGCTACCCCTTCCGGCAATGCCGGGGCCAGGCCGTGTACTCCTCCCCGGCGTTGCCGTAGCTCGGCAAAGGCCCCTACCGGCGTCCTCAGTCGGCGTTCGTGATCGCCTGCTCCGGCCAACCGAGCAGCTTTGCCCCGATCACGGCGATCTGGAGGGTGAACCGGTGCGCCGGGTCCAGTGGGTCGAACCCGGTGAGCGACTTGACCCGGTCGAGCCGATACGTCACCGCCCGCACCGACAGATGAAGCCTGGCCGCGGTTGCCGTGGCCACACAACCAGAGTCGAAGTAGGCGGCCAGGGTCTCCACCAACGGCGCGGCACCACCCCGAGCCTCGCGGAGGGGGTTGAGCACCGATTGCACGAGGTCGACGAGCGCGGGTTGATCGCGCGCCAGCACTCGGTAGGTCAGCACGTCGCGCGTCTCGACGATCGGCCCGGCCACCTGCATGCGGGTGGCCATGGTCAGGCCCTCGCGGGCCTCCTCGTAGGAGCGGGCGATCCCGTACGCACCCGGGTGGGCTCGTCCCACCGCGACGCGCCACGGGGAACCCTGCCTGAGTCGGTTGAGCTCACCATGGACGATCTTCCCGAGGTCGCCGGTGGCATTCAAACCATCCGACATGCCTGGTGCGCCGGTCGCCTCGGCAAGGGCCAGGACCACGACGCGCCCATCCTTGGTGGCCACCAGCACATCGCGGTCACCGAATCGATCCAACACGACCCGTTCCAGTGCCGTGGTAGCTGCCGCGATCGAGGAGAGCCGCTGTCGCGGTTCGGCAAGGGCCACCTGGTGGGCACGCGTCAGATCGAGTCCAAACGGCTCGGCGCGCTCGACCAGCTCACTCAGGTGCGCGTCGCCCCGGAGCAGATCCTCGACGAGCTCCCTTCGGACGGTCTCTTCTCGACGCACTCGTTCGCGACCAGCTTCGGCATGGCCCTCGGCGAACGACGCCACCGCGTCGTCGACGACCTGCAGCACCGCGGTGGCCGCCGCCCGCACCGCGGCGTTGTTGCGAGCCCGGACCACGACGGGCAGCTCGGTCCATACCCGTCGGGCCGCGGACAGATACAGGTCGACTCCTCGACCGGCCGCGACTCCCTGATCGGCGGCGCGGCGGCCCTGCTGACGCACGGCGTCGATCTGGGTACGCCCCGGGAACCGTCCGTAGGTTGCCGCCTCTGCGAGCATCGGCAGGTAGTCGCCCAAGAGGTCGCTCGGGACGCCGCCGGAGTCCTGGCTGGCAAGGTCGGCGACCCGATCCAACCACGAGTCGTCCTCGCCTGTTGCCGGACCGCTCCCTGGGCGGGGACCGCTCTTGGGGCGTTTCTGTCCGGTCATGCGCGCGTCCATCCACTCACGTTCGTGATCGTCATTAGACGACACCTGGCCTGGGTCGGCAAACCAGGAACTGCGCGGCGCCCTGACCCAGGAGAGGTGGCAGCCGAGTGCACGACGTCAGGCGCGTAGCAGTTCGGCCAGCACTGCGGCCTGGCTGATCGGGACGTTCTTGGTCGCGGTGAGCACGGTCAGCCGATCGTGCGATGTCATCGCGCGCAGGTGCCGAAGGGCCGCAGCGCGTTGTGGATCTTCCAGCTCCTCGAGGTAGCTGGCCTTGAACTCGTCGAACTTGTCGGGCGCGTGGCCGTACCACTTGCGCAACTCGTCCGACGGTGCGACGTCCGTACACCACTCGTCCAACGCGGCCCGGGCCTTGCTCACCCCCCGGGGCCACCGCCGATCCACGAGCACCCGAATGCCATCGTCCTCGGCCGGGTCGTCGTAGATCCTGCGCACTTGTACGTCGGGAACCTCGCTCATCTCTCGCCTCCAGAGGCCGCCGGTCCAGGCAGCAGCGCAACTCGGTCAGACCGGAGTGGTACCGACCGCGCCCGAACTATCCCGGGGCTGGAACGTCGAGGTCAGCGCCTCTGGTCGGTCGGAACGGGATCGCAGGACTGCCGGACGCCAGCAAGAAGTCGCCCCCTGAGTTCGCCGGTAGCCCACGGCGACTCCGTGGTCACGATGCGGCACCTTGGGAGTAAGACCTCATGTGGGGGAATCGATGACGATGTATCGGGCCGGATGGCTGACCGTGTGTACCGCCGCACTCATGATCGGCGTCGGTGCCGCGATTCATGCGTCACCGGCGGCCCTCCTCGATCAGCGTGTCGCGTGGCTGGGTCTCTTCGCCCTGCTCAGCTCACCGCCGGCCGTGCGCACCTACGGCCGCGGGCTACGCTCGCTTCCCACTCCCTCCGCGGCCCAGCTGGACGCGTTTGCCCGTGTATTCGCGCACGCCGATGTGGGGTACGTCGGGGTTCTCCCCCCGCCAGACCCGCGCGGGCTCACCGACGAGGAGTTGTGCCAACGCTGGCGCGCCAGCTGTCTGTACCTGCGGCGTCGGCCATCGCCGGCCCAGGTGATGCGCGAGGTCGAGCAGCGACAGATCGACCTGGACGAGTTCGAACGCCGACATCCCGCTGGATACGCGGCCTGGCTCGCCTCGGGTGCGGGGAACGTCGACGACCTGACGCCCTATTTCCTTGGAGGCCGTGTCGGTGACGCCACGATCAACTGGGACGAACTGACCCTCGGGCGGGATTGATCAGTGCCCCCGTTCAGGACGGGCAGGGCAACCCTCCTTGTCACAGAGACACGTGTTGCCGATACCGCGTTTCTTCAGATCTCACGTACGAAACATCCGCCTCTAGAAAGGGACGGGACGTCCCATGACCGGCATCCGCTTCTTCGCCGCACCCGATGCCCAACACCAGGCCACCCCGGCCGGGGCTCGCCAGGCGTTCGTGCTGCTGGTGGCCGTGCGCCCCGCCGTCGGTGCCTATGTCGTGGCAGCGTGGTTGGTCGGCATCATCGTCAACCTCGTCGGCATCGACAAAACCGGTCGGGCGTGATCAAGGACGGCTGACGTGGACTGGGCAGGGTGGGCGTTGTTCGGGCTGCTCGCCACGACCGTCCTCACCGCGCTGATGATCAGCGCCCAGCTGGGCGGGCTGAGCCGACTGGACCTGCCCCTCATCCTGGGCACCGTCGTCACCCGGGACCCCGACCAGGCACGAGCCGCCGGGTTCGTCATTCACCTGATCGTCGGTCAACTGTTCGCCCTCGGGTACGCCGCTTGTTTCGCACTCCTCGGCGAGGCGACCTGGTGGCTCGGTGGCCTGCTCGGCGCGCTTCATGGCGCCGTCGCCTTGACGGTCCTCATCCCCCTGCTGGTCGGCATACATCCGCGGATGGCGTCCAGCCGTGCCGGCCTCGAGTCCACCGCCGTCCTGGAACCGCCAGGGCTACTCGGCCTCAACTACGGCGCCCAGACACCCCTCATCACCTTCACCGCCCACGTCGCCTACGGCATCGCACTCGGCCTCCTGCTCGGTGTTCGCTGAGGCGAGGCACTGATGTCCCCCGACGACCACCTTCCTCGCATCCCGATCGAGGACTACGCCCTGCTCGGCGACACCCGCAGCGCTGCGTTGGTGGACCCGCACGGGTCGGTCGACTGGCTCTGCGTCCCTCGCTTCGACGGTCGGCCGGTGTTCGGTCGCCTCGTCGGCGGACCGACCGCAGGCAGCTTCGGTCTTGGCCCCGCCCGTCCCATCGGCTTGGCGAGCCGCCGCTACCGCCCCGAAACCGTCACGCTCGAGACGACCTGGAACACCGAAGGGGGGCGATTGACGCTGACGGAGGGCATGGTGGGGGAGGTCAGCGGGCGCCTCCTGCCGTCCACGATGCTGGTGCGACGGTTGACTGCCGAGGACGGCCCGGTCGAGGCGGTCATCACGTTCGACCCGCGACTCGGGGAGGAACGCCAGCATCCCCGCATCGAGCACCGAGACCGAGTGCTGGTCTGCTGCTGGCCGACCACGGCCATCGCGCTCAGGACAACCCCGGCCCTGCAGGTTCAGCCCGGTCAGTCCCACACGGTCACGGTCAGTCCCGACCGACCGTTCACCTCCGTGCTGACCGTCGCCGACCGCGAACCCCTCACCTACGTCGACCCAGACGCCGCCTGGGACGTGCTCCAACGCGACGAACTGCGCTGGAGGGCCTGGTGCCGTGACATCGACCGGACGATTCCACAACGCGACGCGGTGGTTCGCAGCCTGCTGACCCTGCGCCTGCTGACCTACTCGCCGTCGGGAGCGCCGGTTGCGGCGCCCACCACCTCGTTGCCCGAGGTCCTCGGCGGCACTAGGAACTGGGACTACCGCTACGCCTGGCCGCGCGACGCCAGCATCGGTATCGCTGCGTTCCTTGGCGTCGGCAAAGAAGACGAGGCCCGGGCCTTCCTCTCCTGGCTGCTCAGCGCTACCCGCCTCGATCGTCCACGCCTCCCGGTCCTGCTGACCCTGCACGGCAAGCACCCAGCACCCGAACGCGAACTGAACAGCTGGCCCGGCTACGCCGACAGCGTCCCGGTCCGGCAGGGCAACGGCGCCGCCGACCAACACCAGCTCGACGGTTACGGCTGGGTCCTCGACGCCGCGTGGCTCCTCACCAGAGCCGGACACCGGCTGTACGCCGAGACGTGGCGGACGATGGCCGGGTTCGCCGACACGGTCGCGGCCCGATGGCGCCAGCCGGACGCCGGCATCTGGGAGGTGCGTTCGGACACGACCCACCACGTGCACTCCAAGCTGATGGCCTGGCTCGCCTTGGACCGCGCACTGAGCATCGCCGAGCACCACCGCACCGCGGCTCGACGCACACGCCGGTGGACAGCAGCGCGGGCACAGCTCCGCGAGGAGATCACCTCGTGCGGGTTTGATGCCGAAAGGGGCACCTACATGCGCAGCTACGGCGCTTCGGACGTGGACGCTGCACTTCTGATCCTGCCGCAACTGGGGTTCGAAGCCCACGGGTCGCCGCGGGTGGAGGGGACCATCGACGCCATCGTCCATGACCTGGACGCCGGCTCACCACTGCTGTATCGGTATCCGCCCGGGCACGACGGCCTCCCTGGCAGGGAGGGCGCCTTCCTGCCGTGCTCGTTCTGGCTGGTTCAGGCGCTCGCCGGAAGTGGGCGGACCGCCGAGGCGAGGTCGCTGTTCGGCGAGCTCATCGCGCTGGCGGGCCCGGTCGGCCTGTACGCCGAAGAGATGGACCCGCTCACGCATCATCACCTGGGCAACTACCCACAGGCCCTGACCCACGCGGCCCTGGTCCAAGCAGCCCTGGCCCTGCGCGACGCCGATGACAGCTAGCCCACTTACCCTCTCCGGTTGGACGCCTTCCCACGTGCTGAGCTGAAGCGGCTCAGTGCCGACGAGCCGGCCACGTATCACCGGCCGAGCGACCCTGCCGACTCATCATCGACGTCTGCCGGGGCCCGGCATTCTGGGGAGGCACTTCCTACCGAGCTCGCACCCTGATTGTCGTTGCGACAACAGGCAGGTTGGTCCATTCAACGGCGCGCCAGCCAGCGCGTTCTCGCTTCGAGTTCGCGCCGATCCCACATGCGAGGTAGGGCCATGACCATCTCCAAGACTTCTGAACGCACCACCGCTGATCGCTCCGCCGACGCCCACATCCACAGGGCGCTGGAGGAAGCCGCACGCACGCGTGAGGCGATGCTGGCCGGTCTTCCCGACTCGACCGACGACCTCGTGATCGAGGCCCAGCGGCTGAGCATCGAATGCATCCTCGACGAAGTCCGGTCTGCTCTGACCCGGCTGGAGAACGGGAGCTACGGCACGTGCCCGGGCTGCCTGGCGAAGATCCCGATGGAACGGCTGGAACTGCGGCCCTGGGCGGCGTTCTGCGTCCGTTGCGCAGGGCGGTGATCCTTCGCGCGAACGACAACACCGCCGAAGACCGCACCCACGACCCGGGCAGAGCTGAGAAGGCAAGGGAGAGGTGACCGGCTCAGGGCCCGGCTTGACGCCCCTTGTGGCCCCCACGTCCCCCGCTCAGGGGGCCACAAGGGTGCACGAACCGTAGTGCCGTGTCGACGTCGTCACGGCCCCAGATCGGCGATCCCGACCAGAAGAGTCTCGATGAGGCTGTCGATCTCGGCTGGTGCCGTTCGACGTACAGGTGAGGGCACAAGCACTGCACGTCAAGGAGGGCTCGACCATGTGGGACACCGGCCAGACCGACGACGTTCACCTGTCGCACGACCTTCCTTGCCCGCGCTGCGGGCACGCGGTGCACACCTATCTCGCGTGCAGCGACACCTGCGACTGCGTTCGGACCGTCCTCCCGGGGACCGTCACGGCGGGCACCGTCGAACTCGCCGCATGACCATGCCCTGAGGTCGAGGCGAAGGCTGCCCGGACCGGGGCGCCGGCACCGACGCGGCCTCCTGGAAGGACTCAGGCCGCCCCGCGGACGACTGGCGGTGGAGCGCTGTCGAAACGGCGTGAAGTCGTTCGTAGTGGGGTAGAAGGGCGTCATCGGGACCCCACGGGCAAGGAGATTCGAATGTCGAAAGTTGTCGCAATCATGTCCATGTCGCTCGACGGTTACGTGGCCGATCCCGAGGGTGGCGTCGGTGAGGTGTTCGACTGGTACGACGGCTCGGGGGACGTCGAGGTCCACACCGGAGGTTCGGACGCGATGACGTTCAGGGTGTCTGAGCCAAGCGCCGAGCACCTCCGCGGTCTCACGTCCGAGCTCGGTGCCATGCTCACCGGTCGGCGCACGTTCGACGCCGCTGGAGGCTGGGGCGGCAATCACGCCTGGGGACCTGCCTTTGTGCTGACCCATCACGTCCCAGCGGGATGGCCCAGACCCGACTCGAACGTCCACTTCGTGACCGACGGCATCGAGAGTGCAGTGAACCGAGCCAAGGCCGCCGCCGCCGAGAAGTCGGTCGGAGTTCACGGTGCAGACACCATTCAGCAGTGCCTGAATGCGGGGCTCCTCGAGGAGATCCACGTCGACCTCGCAGCGGTCCTTCTTGGCTCCGGATTCCGTCTCTTCGACCATCTGACCCGCACCCCCACCACGCTCGACAACCCGACGGTGATCGCGGGTGTTGGCGTCACACACCTCCGCTATCCCGTGCGCAAGGCGTAGGGCGCTGGACGAGCATCGCCTCGGCGTCGACAGCGGTGACGGACCCGTTCATCCAGGTCAGCGACGCCGGTGGCTCCCCCGGTTGGACTCGAACCAACGCTTCGCTCTTCCGATCGGGCGCTGAGGCTTCGCCGTGAGCGAGGATGATCGGGACTGCATGGGATGCTCGAGCATGCGACAGCCTCGAACGTCAGACGACCACCGGGCTGCCTGCGTACCGGTCAGCCGACGAGTCGTCGGGCAAGGGCGGCGGCCTCGCCGCGGTTGGCGACGCCGAGCTTGGCGAGGATGTTGGACACGTGCGCACTCGCGGTCTTATCGGTGACGAACAAGGAGGTCGCGATCGTCTTGTTGGTGGCGCCGATGGCGAGGAGTTCGAGGACCTCACGTTCGCGAGGTGTGAGCCGGCTCAACGGTCCCTCGCGTGCTGCCGCCCGGGGCAGCGGGACCCGGGTGCGGGTAGCGAGTCTGACGGCGCGGCGTTCGAGGTCGTGTGCACCCATCTCGTCGGCAGCCCTCCAGCACTCGACGAGGAGCTCGCGGCCCTCGTCCCGACCTCCGTGAGTGAGCAGCTCGGTGGCCAGGTTCAGGCGCGGCTCGAGGGCGAAGTAGGCGCCGAACGGCTCCGCCAGGGCCGTCGCCTCCCGAAACTGCGTCGCAGCCGGCTTCTCGGCGTACCGGGCGGAGTAGGCCTCGGCGAGGGCGAGTTGGACCCCGTGGTACGTCGGGCGCCACTCGTCGGTGAGCCCGCGTCGTGCCAGCGTCAGCTGACGAGCTGCCAGTTCTCGCAGCTCGTCGGTCCGGGCCTCCAGTGTTGTCCGACCCAGGCACAGGGCTTGGAATGCGATGCGAGCAGCCCCGGCCGACGTCAGCGGGGAGTCACAGTCATCGAGCTGCACCAGGTACGACCTTGCGGCCTCGAAGGCGGCGGCGCGGTCGTCGAGCATGGCTGCCAGCTCGAGCTCGGTCAGGACCTCGGTGTCCCAAGGCGTTCGTCCTACCGATTCGGTGAAGATGGTGATCTCGCGCACCAGGGGGAGGGCCGCGTCGGTATCACCTCGTGCCAGCCGCAGCTCCGCCAGCGGGATGGACCAGCGCCCGTTGAAGGTAGGCACCCCTAGCTCACGGAACTCCTCGAGCCGCTGTTCTGCCTCGTCGAGGCGGCCGCGCCACAGGAGTGCCTTCAGTGCCGCACCCCCCGACCCGCCGGCTTGTACCGGAAGCCCCAGGGCCATGCCTTCGTCGAAGCCCTCCGTCGCCATGGACAGGCCATGGTCGACCCGTCCGGCTTCCATGTACTGAACCGGGACACACCCGTCGAGCACCTGCCAGACGATGCCCGCCGCCCTGGCCACGGCCCGCGACCGTTCCATCCCCGCGAGTGCGTCAGCGATGTGGCCGAGGTAGAAAAGCGACAGGGATCCCAGGTAGAGAGCGTCGACCTCGGCTTCGACGCAACCCGACGCCATGGCCGCGTCGACGGCTCGTTGGGCGGCTTCGGCACTGGCAGCGAATTGGGTATGCCGGTTCAGATACAGCGACCGCACGATCAGTGCCCGCGCTAGGTGCTCGGTCGGGGAGTCGCCGGCGTACGCGACGGCGAGCCTGATCGCCTCGGGCTTACCGATCTCATCCCCCTTGCGGGAGGCGAGCGCCAAGGCGGAGTAGACGCGGCTCGCCAACAACCGGTCGGGGTCTGGCCCCAGCATCTCCACCGCCGCGTGGACCAGCGCGTGCCCGCGCTCCTCGTCCTCCTGCCCGCCTGCCGCCTCGGCCAGGACTATCACGATCTCGACGCGCGGATGGTGCGCCACGGCGTCGGCGTCGGGGACCCGATCCCACAGCGACAGCGCGCGTTCGAGCTGGGTGATCGCTTCGGCGGCCCCGAGGCGTTTCGCCACCAGCCCGGCGCGCACCGACGCGGTCAGGGTGCGGGGCAGGTCGTGGGCGGCGTTCCAGTGGAAGGCGAGCCGGCTCAGGATCGCCAGTCCGGGATCGGGCTCGGCGTCGACCCGCGTCTGGAGGACCTCCGCCAGCCTCGCGTGGATCCGAGTCCGTTCGTCGGGCATCAGGTCGTCGTACGCCGCCTCACGCAGCAGCGGGTGCCGGAACTCCAGGGAGCCACCGGACTGGCGCAGGACGTTGGCGTCCAGCGCCTCCCGCAGATAGCACTCCATCTGGGCCTGGTCGAGTGCCGCCAGCTCCACGAGCGTCTCGGTGTCCAGCCGGGTCCCGTTGACCGAGGCGACCCGCAGCAGTGCCCGCGGGCCCTGGTCGAGGGCGTCGATCCGGGCCAGCAGCAGATCGGAGAGGTGACCCGGGACCCCCTCGGTGTCGGCTGCCAGAAGCTCCTCGGCGTACAGCGGGTTGCCCTCGGACCGCGCCAACACAGCATCGACTACCGACGGTTCAGGTGACCCGTCGGTGCGGGCGGCGACGATACCCGCTATGTCATCACGGTCCAGTGGGCCCAGGTCCAGCCGCCGGGAGCCGGAGGCCCGGCTGACCTCGGTCAAGGTCTTCCGGAACGGGTGGCCGCGGTGCAGCTCGTCGCTGCGGAAGGTGAGCACCAGCAAGAGACGCCCACGGGCGGTCCGGGACAGCGCGGTCGCGAAGTCCTGGGTCGAGCGGTCCGCCCAGTGCATGTCCTCAAGCACCAGCAGGACGGGACCGGCGGCTGCCGCTTCGAGGACGGCAGCAGTGAGTTCGTCCAACACACGGAACGCCTCCCGACTCCGTGGTGTGTCCGGGTCCAGCAGCGTGAGCATGCGACGCGCACACGGCCGCGACTGGAGGTCCTCGACCTCGCTGAGAAGGGACCGCACCGCTTCGGTCACCGGGGCGAAGGAGATACCCGCCTCGATGTCGAGACCGTGCCCCGTGGCCACCGTGAACCCGAGCTCACCCGCCCGGCGTTCGAGGTCCGCGACGAGCGTGGTCTTGCCGATCCCGGCATCGCCCCCGACGAGTACGGTCTGCGGGCTTCCCTGCGCCGCGAGGGCGAGGGCCTCGTCCAGCTCCGCGATGTCCCGCTCGCGGCCCAGCAGAAGAGGTTTCCGGGTCGTTACGGGCATGCGGTCCACCGCCAGGCGTGGATTGAGCGAAAGTCCCGAGATCATCATCGTAGGCGCCGCCGAGAGCCTTGGCGACTGAGATCTGGCCTGGCCGGAGACCGGGCACCGCCCTGCGAACGGGCTTGACCCTCGACACTTCCGGGATGTGCGCCAGCCACGGTCTCGTGGCCCTCTATCTCCGGATGATGATGGCGTTCACCACCCAGGACCCAGGAACCGCGTCTGACCCGTCCATGCAGGTCAGCGACCCGGTGGCTCCCCCGGTTGGACTCGAACCAACAACCCTTCGGTTAACAGCCGAATGCTCTGCCAGTTGAGCTACAGGGGATCGTTGAGCCCGGACAGGTTAGCAAGGGCGTCGGGCGTCTGCGAATTGGGACCCGCGCCGCTCAGCAGGCCCGTCACGGCGTCCCGACGTCGGACTTCGCGGCTGCCAGGGCGGTCTCCGCAGCGGCCCGGACGAACGGGTCGTCGGGGTCGATGCCCTCGTCGTACTCGTAGAGCCACTCCACGGCCGAGTGGCCCGACGGCGCCCGCCGGGCCACCACGCGTACGCCGCGGCGACCGGTGACGGGGACGTGACGCGACAACAGGACGCTGGCCGTGACCCGCTCCCGCACGAGCTGGAGCAACCGGTCGGCGTCCTTCGCGGCCTCGTCCGGGATCAGCAGCGCGTGTACCGGCCGCGGCTCACCCCACGTGCCCACCTCGCTGACGCGGAGCCGGCCCTCGTCGTGGTCCCAGTCGGCGGCCTGCACCTGCTCCCACGGGAGCCGCGCCGACGGAAGGTACAGCGCATCGCGGGTGCCGGCCACCCAGCCTCCGTCGGCCGTCGCCGCCCACGCGAGCAGCCGCTCCCCCGCGGCCACCTCCACCGGCGGACGGGTGCGTCGTCCCACCCTCATCGCGACCTCACGAGGCTCCCAGGGCCAGGTCGCGCAGCTGACGGCGATGCTGCTCGAGGGCGGTCAGCTCGCCGAACATCCGGTTGTACTCCGCTGTCTGCTCGACCGGGTTGGTCCGCTGGAGGCGCGACTTCACCTCGGCGATCCGCCGCTGGGCGGTGAGCTCCTGCAGGCGGTAGACGGTGTTGGCCACGAAGGCGTCGTCCGCGCCCTTCCGGGACGGCACCGGCTCGACGGCCAGCGCCGAGAGCGCTGCGGCCACGGCCTGGTCCGCGGCGCGGTCGCGCAGGCGCCCGGCCCAGTCGGGATCGGCGGCCGCGGGTCCGCCGTTCTGTGCGACGAGCTCCCAGACGGCGCGGTAGGTCGGATGGGTGAAGTCGTTGGCACCGAGGTCGTGGGTGGTGCGCGCCACCGCTGCCGGCTCCTGGACGACCAGCTTGAGTGTCTCGCGCTCGAGGACGAACCGCGGGTCACGCAGGTCGGGCACCTGTGCCGCCGCAGGCTGCGACGCCGGCTGGGAACCGTGCTGGGAACCCTGCTGCGAACCCTGCTGCGCCACGTCGCGCCGGCCACCGGAACCACCGCCGCCATTCGGCCGTCGCCCCGCTGCCCTCCGGACCTCGACCTGGACGTCGGCCGGGTCCATCCCGGTCAGGGAGGAGATCTCGCGGGCGAACGAGCTCGCCACCACCGCCGTGTCGCGGCTGCTGTGCACCAGTGCGGCCGCCTCCCGTACGGCGCCGACCCGACCCTCGGCCCGGTCGAGGTCGTACTTCTTCACGACGTTCGCCAGCACGAACCGATAGAGCGGCTGCCGCCTGGCGACCAGCTCGCGCACCGCGGCCTCGCCCTGCTGGAGCCGCAGGTCGCAGGGGTCGAGGCCGGTCGGCTCGATCGCGACGTAGGTCTGGCTGACGAAGTTCTGGTCACCGCCGAAGGCCCGCAGCGCGGCCTTCTGCCCGGCGGCATCGCCGTCGAAGGTGAAGATCACTTCGCCGGGGAACTCCGCGTGGTCGTTGAGGAAGCGTCGCAGGATCCGCGCATGGTCGTCACCGAACGCCGTACCGCAGGTCGCGACCGCAGTGCCGACCCCGGAGAGGTGGCAGGCCATCACGTCTGTGTACCCCTCGACCACGACCGCCTTGGACGAGCGCGCGATCTCGCGGCGGGCCAGGTCGATGCCGTAGAGCACCTGGCTCTTCTTGTAGATCGCGGTCTCAGGGGTGTTGAGGTACTTCGCCTCGATCCGGTCGTCGTCGAAGATGCGTCGGGCACCGAAGCCGATCGTGTCGCCGCTCGAGTCGCGGATCGGCCACAGCAGCCGGCCGCGGAAGCGGTCGTACGCCGACCGGCCGATCGCGACGAGCCCGGCCGCGACGGTCTCCTCGTCGGTGAACTTGCGTTGCCGCAGATGACGCAGCAGCGACTCACCGTCGCGCGGGGCGAAGCCGACGCCGAACTGCGCGGCCGTGCCCTGGTCGAAGCCCCGCTCTCCCAGGAACTGGCGCGCGACCAGCGCGTCCGGCGTGTCGAGTGCGTCGGCGTAGAACTCCTGGGCCACCTTGTGCGCCTCGACGAGGCGACCCCGCTGGGGTCCACGCGGGCGGTCCTGTCGGAGGTCGCCCTCCTCACGCCGCAGAGTGACGCCGACCTTGTCGGCCAGCCTCTCGACCGCCTCGCTGAAGCCGAGCCCGTCGATCTTCATCAGGAAGGCGAAGACGTCGCCGCCCTCGCCGCAGCCGAAGCAGTGCCATCCGCGATCCGGCCGAACGTTGAACGACGGCGACTTCTCGTCGTGGAACGGGCACAGGCCCTTGAGCGAGCCCCCGCCCGCCGGCCGGAGCGTGACGTAGTCGGAGATCACCTCGTCGATCTTGGCCTTCTCACGCACCTCCGCGATGTCTTCCTCGCGAATCCGTCCGGCCACGCCGGGAGTCTACGGCGGGGGCCCGACACGCTCGGAGGGTTACCACCCCGCCTGTGGGGTACGAGACATCACATGGCTATGTCGATCTCTGACCGGACCCCGACGAGCGAGAGACGGCGCGCTGCCCCGCGCAGCACCCGGCGGCACGCCGTACGGATGGCGGTCCGGGAGTTCGGGGACGACCAATGCACGGACGTGGCTGCCGCCCTCACCTACTACGCCATCCTCGCGATCTTCCCTGCCGGCATCGCCCTGGTCTCGCTGCTCGGCGTGGTCGGCCAGGCGAACAGCTCGGTGAACACCGTGATCGACGTCCTCCGGCCGCTGGTCTCGGCGGGCACGCTCGACAGCGTGCGCACCGCCCTCGAGGGCGTGGCGTCCTCCCCCGGGGCAGGCATCGGGCTGGTCGTCGGCCTCCTGGGTGCGCTGTGGTCGGCGTCCGGGTGGGTCAGCGCGTTCGGCCGGGCCATGAACCGCATCTACGAGTGCGACGAGGGTCGGCCGTTCTGGAAGCTCCGCCCCTGGATGTTCCTGGTCACGCTGGTCTCGATCCTGCTGGTGGCGACGATCCTGGTGTTGGTCGTGGTGTCCGGGTCGCTCGCGAGCTCGATCGGTGACCAGCTCGGCGTCGGGTCGCAGGCCCTGTTGGTCTGGCGGATCGCGAAGTGGCCGGTCGTGGCGGTGCTGGCGGTCGTGCTGGTGGCGTTCCTGTACTGGGCCACGCCCAACGTGCGGCCCGCGAGGTTCCGGCTGCTCTCCCCCGGCGCCGTGACCGCGCTGGTCGTGTGGGTCGCCGCATCGGTCGGCTTCGCGTTCTACGTCGCGCGCTTCGCGTCGTACGACCGGACCTACGGGTCACTGGCCGGGGTGGTCGTCTCGATGCTGTTCCTCTGGATCTCGCACGTGGCCCTGCTGTTCGGCGCCGAGCTGGACTCCGAGCTCGAGCGGCGACGTGAGCTGCGCGCCGGACTGCCCGCCGAGCAGACCCTTCAGCTCCCGCCCCGCGACACCCGCACGATCCACAAGACCCGCCGCAAGCGGCGCAGGAACCTCGAACGCGGCCGGGCCGTGCGGATGCAGGCGCTGCACGAACAGGCCCACGAGCGGTACGGCGACCGGCGCGTGCCCTCCGAGGGTGCGGAGGACGAGCATGATGGGAACACGACGACCGCGACAGGCGAGTACGAGGAGGCACGACGATGAACAAGCTGCTGCTACTGGCTGCGGCCGGGGTCGGCTACGTGCTCGGGGCCCGCGCGGGCCGCGAGCGCTACGACCAGATCATGGGTGCGGTGAACAAGGTCAAGGACGACCCGCGCGTGCAGGAGAAGGCACAGCACGCCGTCGACGCGGCCAAGGAGCAGGCCCCCGTGGTGGCCGACAAGGTGACCAGCGCGGCCAGCGCCGCGGCAGCCAAGGTCACCGGCAGCCACGACCCGGAGCCCCATCACATGGCCGGTCCGCAGGGGGATCTGCCCTAGCCCTCTCGGGTCGTCGGCCCCGGTGCCCCCTATCCGAGCACCTCAGGCGGACGACCCGAACAAGCGGGCGTGCCAGGTGGCGGCGCTGGCGTCGGTGAGCGCGGCGATCTGGTCGATCACCACGCGCATCCGCGCAGCGTCATCGGTGGCCTCCGCCCAGTCGCCGGCGTAGGCCGGGTCGAGGTGGTCCGGGCCGGTCTTGGCGAGCACCTCGACCAGCTCGGCGAGCAGCTCACGCTGCCGCGCCATCGCCCGGACGCGGTCGTCGGCCTGCATCACGTAGTGAGCCGCGATCCCCTTCAGGATCGCCATCTCGACCCGTGAGTCCTCGGGGACGACGAGGTCCGCGGCGTACCGCCCCAGCGGGCCGGGGTACGTCGAGAAGGTCGCCGCCCGGGCGTCCGCGGCGAAGTGTCCGATCAGGTCGCTGGTGTGGTTCTTCAGCGCGGCCAGCGCCCGCCGGCTCCCGTCGTACGCCGCTGTCGGCCACGAGCCGATCGTGCGCAACCGGGCGAACCCCTCGTCGAGATCTGTCTGGTCCGCCTCGGGGAGGTACCAGTCGCGCACGGCCGCGTTGACCGCCTCGGCGTCGAGCCGGGTCAGCTCGATCCGGCCGGCGACGACCCCGTCCTCCACGTCGTGGACGGAGTAGGCGATGTCGTCGGCCAGGTCCATCACCTGGGCCTCGAAGCACTGCCGGCGCCCGGGCGCGCCGGTGCGGAGCCAGTCGAACACCTGCCGGTCGTCGTCGTACACCCCGAACTTCCGCACCACCCGCGGTGACCCGTCGGCGTGCACACCCGTCGGCACGGAGGCGTCGGCGAGCGGCCAGGGGTACTTGGTGCACGCGTCGAGGGTGGCCCGGGTCAGGTTGAGCCCGGCTGAGCGCCCGTCCGGGCCGAACGTCTTCGCCTCCAGCCGTGTGAGCAGACGCAACGTCTGGGCGTTGCCCTCGAAGCCGCCGCACCCGTCCGCGGCCTCGGCGAGCACCCGCTCGCCGTTGTGGCCGAACGGCGGATGCCCGAGGTCGTGCGCCAGGGCCGCGGTCTCGACCAGATCGGGCTCGCAGCCGAGGGCGCGGGCCAGGTCGCGTGCGATCTGGGCGACCTCCAGGCTGTGGGTCAGCCGGTTCCGGACGAAGTCGTCGGTCTGCGGACCGACCACCTGGGTCTTGGCCGCGAGCCGACGGCTCGCGGCGGCATGCACGACGCGCGCGCGGTCGCGCTCGAACGGCGTGCGCTCCGGCGCGGGGACGCGCTTCGGTGGCTCGTGGACCCAGCGCCGCCGCGCGGCCTCGTCGTACTGCGTCGCATCCCCAGGCATCGAGCCGAGACTAGTGTGCAGCGAGCGTCAGTAGACCGAGGCGTGGACGTGGTCGTAGTGGTTGGCGGTCGCCGAGCCACGGTCGGCGAAGAGCCGCCACCCCTCCGAGGCACGCTCCGGGGTCCAGATGTGCTGACGCCAGAGGATGTCGTAGATGTGCAGCTCCGAGGCGTGGGCCTGCAGGAACGCCGCGATCTGGTTGCCCAGGGTGACGTCACTGGTCATGATGTCGAGCGCCTTGCCGGAGGCGTGCTCGCCGTGGGCGTCCCAGCCGCCGTACGACGTGATCTGCGGGAAGGCGTGGCACACCGAGCGGTAGAGGTACACCGCTGCGGGCGTGAGGCGGTACTCGACCGACCCGTCGGGACACGGTGCCATGGACAGGCCCGCGGCCGCCGCGCCGGCCGCACCGGCCGCCGAGGCGTCGGGCCGGGCGTCGGCGAGGTACCCGGCGGTGACCCAGCGCGACTTGCCGCCGACGACCAGCTCGATGCGGCCATCGGCCACGCGGCCGGTGACCAGGACGTGCTTGCCGGCCGAGAGCAACCCGACCTGCTGGGCGGCTCGGGAAGAGCTCGACCAGAGGTTCAGGTCGACGGTCGTCCATTTCTTCAGGTGGGCCAGCCTGACCGCGCGGACCGTCGCCTGCTGGGCCGCGACGCCGTCCTGGAAGTTGCGGGCCGCGGTCCGGTTGAAGGACCGCGAGACGGGGGCGGAGTCGTACCGCTCCGGGTCGAGCTGGAGGGGCGGCTGATGGGCCTGGAGGTCGATCGACGCGACCGGGGTGGCCTGGACGACTCCGAGGGCGACCGCAGGGAGGGTCGCCGCGGCGGCTGCGCCGATGGCGATCTTGGCGGTACGGCGCCCGGTCAGGGCGACGAGCCGGCGGGGACTGGTTTCCCGCTTGTGGCGAGGATGAGCCACAGCGCTGAATTCCTTTGGCGTTGCTGTCGGGGGACGACGGCCCGGATGACCCCCCGCGGTCACGATCCGGACACGACATGGCAGTCAAGCACAGGAGCAGGGGCCTCCGAAATCCGGGTCCGCGGGACCGGCGTGTCGTCCGTCACCCGCCCGTGGTCTCGGTGGCGTCCTCGGTGAGCCGCAGCGAGGTGCCGTCGGTGTCGTCCAGCCAGCCCTCCGGTACGACGACGCGCTCGCGCGGCGTGCCCTGGCGGCCGCGCGGCATTCCGAGCTCGGAGACCGGGAACGGCTCGTCAGGGTCGAGCTCGTCGAGCAGTACGTCGAGCGCGGCGAGGGAGTCGATCAGGGCCAACGAGTGACGCAGCCGGCCGCCCGCGCGGAAGCCTTTGAGGTACCACGAGATGTGCTTGCGGAACTCCGTGCAGCCCCGCTCCTCCCCCATGTGCTCGCTCAGCAGTTCGGCGTGACGACGCATCATCGCGCGCACCTCGCCGAGGGTCGGGAGGGTTCGGACGTCGTCGCCGGCGAACGCGGCGGCCAGGTCGCGGAACAGCCACGGCCGCCCGAGACAGCCGCGGCCGACGACGACACCGGCGGCACCCGTCTGATGGACCATCCGCAACGCGTCGCCCGCCTCCCAGATGTCGCCGTTGCCGAGCACCGGGATGTCGACGTGGTCGACCAGGGCAGCGATCGCGTCCCAGTCGGCCTGCCCGCTGTAGGACTGCGCGACGGTCCGGCCGTGCAGCGCGATCGCGACGATCCCGGACTCCTGGGCGATCCGACCGGCGTCGAGGTAGGTCAGATGGTCCTCGTCGAGGCCCTTGCGGGTCTTGATGGTGACGGGCACGCCGTACGGCTCAGCGGCGGCGACCGCCGAGCGCAGGATCTCGCCGAGCAGCCCGCGCTTCCACGGCAGGGCTCCCCCACCGCCCTTGCGGGTCACCTTGGGCACCGGGCAGCCGAAGTTGAGGTCGACGTGGTGCACGCCGTACTCGGCGCAGAGGATCTCGGTGGCCTTCCCGACGTACGACGGGTCGGTTCCGTAGAGCTGGACCGAGCGGGTGGTCTCGAGGTCGTCGAAGACCAACATCTTCAGCGTCGTGGTGTCGCGCTCGACGAGGCCGCGGCTGGTGATCATCTCGCAGACGTAGAGCCCGGCCCCCTGCTCGGCACACAGCCGGCGGTACGCCGCGTTGGTGATGCCCGCCATGGGCGCGAGCACGACCGGCACGGGCACGGTCAGCGAGCCGAGGGTCAGGGGCATGGCTCGATTGTCCGGCCGCTGGGGCCGCACGACCAACTCGTCAGTGCCTGTTCGACTTCTGCCGGACGCCGTTCTGGACCTCGCCTCTCCAGGTGATCGCGTCGAAGTCTTGGCTGGGGCGGAAGCTGATCGCGACCAGCTTCCCGTGATCGGGCGCGAAGTAGACCAGGCAGACCGACGCCTTCTTGTGGTGGGTGAACTTCGCTGGCAGC
Source organism: Nocardioides sp. (assembly GCF_036493135.1). GTDB lineage: Bacteria > Actinomycetota > Actinomycetes > Propionibacteriales > Nocardioidaceae > Nocardioides. The sequence goes on from NZ_DASXQG010000031.1 coordinate 19,303, forward strand.
GGCCGGCTCGGGCACGGGGGGAACTCCGCCTGGAACGTCGACTGCTGGAGCAGCGTGTTGCGCTGGTCGAGCAGGTAGAGCGGCACCGCCTTGCCGGAGAGGTTGCTCCTGCCGAGGTTCCGCACGGTGGCGTGCACGAAGTACGGCGTGGACTTCCGGGTCGCGGGGTTGAGCCGCCATTCGGAGAACGCCCCGATCGGCATCCTCTGGAGCTTGGTCACCTTCATCGCCATGACACCGACGGTCTTCTGGTCCGGCTTCCAGGACACCCGCGCAGTCTTGCCGAGCGTCAGCCGCGAACCCTGGGCGGTGAGCTTCACGCCCTCCACGACCGTGGGCGACGAGGTCGAGCCCGGACTCGAGCTGGCGGCAAGGCTCGAGGAGCCGGACGACGACCCGGAGTCGGTGCCGCCGGCGCTCGGCGTCGACGACCCGGACCGTCCTCCACAACCGGCGAGCACCAGCGCCGAGATCGCGGCGAGGGCGGTCAGCGCCGTACGTCGGGACACGCCGCCATTGTGCACGCCGGTCAGCACCCGAGCAGGCGCTCCGCGAAGTACGCACGCGCCTGGTCGAGCGCGATCCGCTCCTGCTTCATCGAGTCGCGCTCGCGGACCGTGACGGCGTGGTCCTCGAGCGTGTCGAAGTCGACGGTCACGCAGTACGGCGTACCGATCTCGTCCTGCCGCCGGTAGCGGCGGCCGATGGCGCCCGAGTCGTCGAAGTCGACGTTCCAGCCGGCGCCGCGCAGCTCTGCGGCGAGGTCGCGGGCCTTCGGTGACAGGTCGGCGTTGCGGCTGAGCGGGAGCACCGCCACCTTGACCGGCGCGAGCCGCGGGTCGAGCCGCAGCACGACGCGCTTGTCGAGGCCGCCCTTGGTGTTGGGTGCCTCGTCCTCGGTGTAGGCGTCCAGGAGGAACGCCATCATCGCGCGGTTGGGGCCGAGTGCCGGCTCGATCACGTAGGGGACGTACCGCTCACCGCTGGCCTGGTCGAAGTACGACAGGTCCTGCCCGGAGAACTCCGAGTGCTGGGTGAGGTCGTAGTCGGTGCGGTTGGCGATGCCCTCGAGCTCCTCGAACTCACGGCCGGAGAAGCCGAAGCGGTACTCGATGTCGACAGTCCGCTTCGCGTAGTGACTCAGCTTCTCCTTCGGGTGCTCGTAGTGACGCAGGTTGTCCGAGCTGATGCCGAGGTCGGTGAACCACCGGGTCCGCTCGTCGATCCAGTACTGATGCCAGTCCTCGTCCTCGCCCGGCTTGACGAAGTACTCCATCTCCATCTGCTCGAACTCGCGGGTGCGGAAGATGAAGTTGCCGGGGGTGATCTCGTTGCGGAAGCTCTTGCCCATCTGGGCGATGCCGAACGGCGGCTTCATCCGGGCACTGGTCACGATGTTGGCGAAGTTCAGGAAGATGCCCTGGGCGGTCTCGGGCCGCAGGTAGAACAGCCCCGACTCGTCCTCGATCACGCCGAGGTAGGTCTTGAGCATCATGTTGAACATCCGCGGCTCGGTCCAGGTGTGGCGGTTGCCGCAGTTGGGGCAGGGCACCGACTCGTTGAGGTCGACGGTGTCGGGGTCCGCGACGTCGTGACGCCCGGCGTACTCCTCCTGGAGGTGGTCCTCGCGGAAGCGCTTGTGGCACGACTGGCACTCGACCAGGGGATCCGCGAACGTCGCGAGGTGGCCACTGGCCTCCCAGGTCTTGGTGGGCAGGATGATCGCCGAGTCGAGGCCGACCACGTCGTCACGCTGGGTGACCATGGACCGCCACCACTGCTTCTTGACGTTCTCCTTCAGCTCCACGCCGAGCGGGCCGTAGTCCCAGGCGGAGCGGGTGCCGCCGTAGATCTCGCCGGACGGGTAGACGAAGCCGCGACGCTTGCAGAGGGAGACGACGGTGTCGAGCTTGCTGGTGGGTGGCTTGGCCACGGAGATGCTCCTGGGGTCGGCCGGCTGGCTGTCGGTCAGATCGGAAGAGTTCAGCCTAACGAGCGGGTCCCCACGATGTTGAGGGGCTCCCCCGGCTCGACCCGCTCGTAGGCGCTCGGCTCATCCAGCGCCCGGCTCAATGTCGGCACGGCGGTCAGCTTCACGTCGTACGCCGAGAGGGCGCGGCGGTAGGCGCCCGGGCCCTCCCACTCGGTGGTCAGCACCCAGAGCTCGGGGTCGTCGACGTTGCGGCCGATCCGGCCGGCGACGTACCCCACCTGGATCGCGAGGCTCGCGCGGGCCCGCTCGAGGTCGTCACGGAACGCCGGCTGCTCGGCCTCGGGCACCCGGAAGCGGTTCACCACGATCACGCGGGCGAGGGTATCCCCGTCACATGCCACCGCTGGGCGGGAAGCGGTCGACGCCCGATCGGGCCCGGTCGAGCTCGTCAGCGCCGAGCTGATCCTGGTGGGCGCGTGCGGCCTGCCGGCGCTGCTCGCGCGCGACCCGCCACTGCCGGAGGAGCGCGGCAGTCTTGGTCCGCCAGGTGCGCATGCTTCAGGCTACCGTCCGGCACGCGCACGACGCGGCGATCGGGACGGTCGCCTGCGCCAGCGCAGCATCGAGGTCCGTCCTGACCTCGTCGGCCTCCTCGGAGCGGCCCAGACGCGTCAGGCACTCGTGGTAGCCGTGCAGGCTCCACACGTTGCGCGGGTGGCGCAGGGCGCGGGGCAGGGAGTCGTCCAGACCGAGATCGGCCCGGTAGACAGCCGCCGCTTCCTCGACGTGCCCCTGCTCGAGCAGCAGTGCGCCGTAGGCGTGGCGGGTCGGCTGCATCCAGCCCCAGGGCTCGTCGTACGGGAGGTGGTCGTCGAGCTCGATGCTCCGACGGAGCGCGGCGAACGCCTCGTCGTACTCGCCGCGGCGGTAGAGCAGCTCGCCCTCCAGCATCTCCGCGGCGATCGCGAGCAGGTCGGCGACGGTGTTGTTGAACAGCATGCGGCTCTCGGGGACCCGCGCGGCAGCCGCGCGGAACAGCTCGCGCTCGCGCTCGGCCTCGGCGACCCGGCCGGTCGCGCTGTAGGCGACGCCGCGGCCGTAGTGGACGAAGGCCGTGGTCGCGGCGTAGAGCTCGTCGTCGGCCGGAAGCGGCTCTTCGATCAGCTCCTCCCACATCCCGAACCGGATCAGCACGTGCACGCGGATCGGGACGAACGCCTCGAGGAAGTCCGCCATGGGTGGCGACTCCACGCGGAGCAGCGACTCGGGGATCCCGGCGGTCAGCCGTTGGGAGGCGTCCAGGGCGGTGGCCCGGTCGCCGACGAACATCGCGCCGTACACCAGGAAATGCAGGTCGTGGGCGCGATAGAGCGTGTAGGCGTTCATCACGCCCTCGGCCGCGACGTACCGTTCGTCGGCCTCGTACGCCGCCTGGTTGGCCTCGATCACGGCCCGGTAGTCGCCGGTCAGCACGTCGATGTGGGAGGGCATGTGCCGCAGGTGGCCGGCGTCGGGGACCAGGTCGCGGAGCAGGTCGCCGGCCTCGGAAGCGGCCTCCGGCGTCGGGGACATCTCCATCAGGTGGAGGTACATGTGCAGCACGCCCGGGTGCCGCCGGGCCGCGGGCGTGGCCAGCGCGCGCTCGAGCACCTCGCGCGCCTCGACGGTGTGGGCACCCTCGGCCGGTTGCCCGGTCGGGAGGTCCCACATCTGCCACGGCGTGACGTTCATCAGGGCCTCGGCGAACAGGGCTGCGACGTCGAGGTCGTCGGGGAACGACTGGTACGCCGTACGCATCGCGGCCGCGTGACCCTCGCACCAGCCGGGGTCGCCCTCGGCGGCCTCGATCACCGGATAGCGGGCCGTCAGCGTCGCGATCAGCGCCTGCTCGACCTCCGAGGCCCGGGGGGCGAGCCGCTCGGCGTTCTCGCGCGCCTCCCGAGCGGTGGAGAGGGACGAGCTCAGGCTGGCCGGATCGAAGTCGTCCCAGGCGTAGTTGTAGTTGGGGCCCACGACATAGGCGATGCCCCAGTGCGCCATCGCGCAGTCGGGGTCGGCGCCGACCGCGCGTTCGAAGCAACGCCTGGCCTCCTCGTGGTGGAATCCGTAGGTCCAGGCCAGGCCACGGTCGAACCAGGTCTGCGCCTCGGGCGACGACGTCGTGATCGTGCGGTGGTGGGTGCCCAGGTCGAAGTACTCACCCGCGCCAGAATCGTGGTCACAGTCGGGCACGGCGGCGCCCCCCTCGCGTTGGCAGCTGCTGGTGAGCACGAGTCTGCCAGCCCTGCTCCGGCCCGATCGCCTCCACCTCGCCAGGATCGGGTGCGCGCCGCCGGCGCTCAGCTGCCGGTGTAGTACGAGTCGGCGGTCTCGAGCGCCTCGTCGAGCATGGAAAGCCCTTCTCGCAGCTCGTGCTCGCTGATCGTGCACGGGGGTACGACGTGCGTGCGGTTGAAGTGCGTCATCGGCCAGAGCCCGCGCTCCTTGCACGCCCCGGCGAAGGCGTTCATCGGCGCCGCTGCCTCACCGGCCGCGTTGTACGGCACGAGCGGCTCCCGCGTCGAGCGGTCCTTGACCAGCTCCACCGCCCAGAAGACGCCGAGCCCCCGGACCTCGCCCACCGAGGGGTGCCGGTCGGCCATCTTGGCCAGCTCCGGGCCGATCACGTCCGTGCCGAGGGCGCGCGCGTTCTCGACGACCCCTTCCTCCTTGAAGATCTCGATCGAGGCGACGGCACTCGCGCAGGCCAACGGATGACCGCTGTAGGTGAGGCCGCCGGGGTACGCGCGCTGCTGGAAGGTCTCCGCGACCGGGTCGCTGATCACGACTCCGCCGAGCGGGACGTAACCCGAGTTGACGCCCTTGGCGAACGAGACGAGGTCCGGCCGGACGTCCCAGTGCTGGATCGCGAACCACTCACCACACCGACCGAACCCGGCCATCACCTCGTCGGCGATCAGCAGAATGCCGTGCTCGTCGCAGATCTCCCGCACGCCGGCGAGGTAGCCCGGCGGCGGGACCAGGATGCCGTTGGTGCCCACGACCGGCTCGAGGATGATCGCCGCAATGGTCGCGGCGCCCTCGACCATGATCGTGTCGCGCAGATGCTCCAGCGCCCGGGTCGTCTCCTCCTCGGGCGAGGACGAGTGGAAGGCCGAGCGGTACGGATAGGGCCCCCAGAAGTGCACGATGCCGGGAATCGTGTGCGGCTCCGTGCCCCACCGACGCGGGTCTCCGGTCAGCCCGATCACGCCGTGGGTCGCACCGTGGTAGCTGCGGTACATCGCCAGGATCTTCGGGCGGCCGGTGTGCAGGCGGGCCAGGCGGATCGCGTTCTCGTTGGCCTCGGCGCCCGCGTTGGTGAAGAAGACCTGGTCGAGGTCGTGGCCGGCGACCCCGGTGATCAGCCGGGCCGCCTCGGAGCGGGCGTCGTTGGCGAACGACGGCTGGATGGTTGTCATCTGCTGGGCGTAGTCGGCGATGGCCTTGGTCAGCTTGGGGTGCTGGTAGCCGATGTTGACGTTGACCAGCTGGCTGGAGAAGTCGAGGTAGGACTTCCCGGCGTAGTCGGTGAACCGCGAGCCCTCCGCGCTGGCGATCGGCAGCGGGTCGATCTGGGCCTGCGCCGACCACGAGTGGAAGACGTGGGCGCGGTCGAGCCTGCGCACCGTCGCCTCGTCGGTGGGGATGCCCGCGAGCGGGCCGTCGTACGTCGGGGTCATGCCTGCTCCTTGGTCGGTCGAGCCTGTCGAGACCAGCTCCGGGTCAGTGGTGGGTCGGGAAGCCGAGGTCGATCGTCGATGTGGCCGGGTCGGGCCACCGCGACGTGACGACCTTGCCACGCGTGTAGAAGTTGATGCCCTCGGGGCCGTACATGTGGGTGTCGCCGAAGAGTGAGGCCTTCCAGCCGCCGAACGAGTAGTACGACACCGGGACGGGGATCGGCACGTTGACGCCGACCATGCCGACCTCGACGTCGAACTGGAACCGCCGCGCCGCGCCGCCGTCGCGGGTGAAGATCGCGGTGCCGTTGGCGAACTGGTTGCTGTTGATCAGGGCGACGGCCTCGTCGTACGACTCCTCGCGGACCACGCAGAGCACGGGGCCGAAGATCTCGTCGGTGTAGACCGTCATCTCCGGGCTGACCCGGTCGAGCAGCGTGGTACCGAGGAAGAAGCCGTCGCGGGGGACGTCGGCCTCGCGGCCGTCGACGACCGCGGTCGCGCCCGCGTCAACGCCCTGGCGGATGTAGTCGGCGACCTTGTCGCGGTGCTCGCGGGTGATCAGCGGACCCATCTCGGAGTCGGGGTCGGTGCCGTCGCCGATGCGGAGCTTGGGCAGCCGGGCCGCGATGGCGTCGACCAGCGGGTCGGCCACGTCGCCGACCGCCACGGCCACGGAGATCGCCATGCAGCGCTCGCCGGCCGCGCCGTACGCCGCCGAGACGGCCGCGTCGGCGGCCATGTCGACGTCGGCGTCGGGGAGGACCAGCATGTGGTTCTTGGCACCGCCGAGGGCCTGGACGCGCTTGCCGTTGCGGGTCCCGGTCTCGTAGATGTAGCGAGCGATCGGGGTGGACCCGACGAAGCTGACCGCGGCGATGCCGGGGTGCTCGAGGATCGCGTCGACGGCCTCCTTGTCGCCGTGCATCACGGTGAAGACCCCGTCGGGCAGCCCTGCCTTCTTCCAGAGCTCGGCCAGGAAGAGCGATGCGGACGGGTCCTTCTCGCTGGGCTTGAGGATGAACGAGTTGCCGGTGGCGATGGCGTTGGCGCACATCCACAGGGGCACCATCGCCGGGAAGTTGAACGGCGTGATGCCGGCGACGACGCCGAGCGGCTGGCGGATGGAGTAGACGTCGACGCCGGTGCCGGCCTGCTCGGAGTAGCCACCCTTCATGTGCTCGGCCACGCCGCAGGCGTACTCGACGTTCTCGAGGCCGCGCTGGATCTCGCCCTTGGCGTCGCCGAGCACCTTGCCGTGCTCGGCGGTGATGATCGCGGCGAGGTCGTCGATGCCGGCGTCGAGCAGCTCGCGGAACCGGAACAGGACGCGGGTGCGGGTCGCCAGCGACGCGGAGCGCCAGGTCTCGGCGGCCTCGGCGGCGCTGGTCACCGCCCGGTCGATCTCGTCACGAGTGGCGAAGTCGACCTCACCGGTCTGCTCGCCGGTGGCGGGGTTGAAGACGGCTCCGGAGCGGCCGGAGCCGCCCGTGGTCGCAGCGCCGTTGGTCCAGTGGGTGATGCGTGTGGTCATGCCGCGAAAATATCGACCTACCGCTATCTGGAGCAATGCTTTCATTGCTATGTTACAAAACATGTGGCAGGAGCTGGTCGAGGCGGTGGACGACCGCTCGGCGAAGGGCATCGCCCTCGCGTTGTCCGCCGGCATCGACCGCGGTGTCCTACGGCCCGGCGAACGCCTCCCCCCGATCCGCCGGGTGGCCCGCGACCTCCAGGTCGCTCCTGCCACCATCAGCGCCGCCTGGTCCCAGCTCGCCCGGGCGGGGCTCATCGAGACCGACGGTCGTCGCGGCACCCGGGTCCGTGAGGCCTCGGTGGGACCACGACGCTACCGGCGGGCGCTGGACTCGGAGGCCGGGTACCGGGTGGACCTCTCGACCGGGCTGCCCGATCCGCGGCTGCTGCCCGACCTCCACGCAGCGATGCAGCGGGTGCCGCGCGACGAGACCGCCCACTCCTACCTCGAGGAGCCCGTCGTACCCGCTCTGCGCGAGGTGCTCGAGGACTCCTGGCCGAACTCGGTCGAGGCGCTCACGGTCGTCGACGGTGCCATGGACGCGCACAGCCAGTTCGTGGCGGCGCACCTGAGGTTCGGCGACCGGGTCGCGGTCGAGCAGCCGTGCTTCCCCCCGCTGCTCGACCTGCTGGAGATGGCGGGCACCGTACCGCTGGGGGTCGGGTACGACGCCGAGGGCCCGGTCGTCGCGGACGTCGTCACCGCTCTCGAGGCCGGTGCGAAGGTGCTGTTCTTCCAGCCGTGGGGGCAGAACCCTTCGGGACAGTCGGTCTCGAAGGGCCGGGCCGAGGAGGTCGCGGCCGCCCTGGCGGACCGCGACGTGGTCGTCGTCGAGGACGACTCGGCCGGAGGTACGCCGACGGGGCCACCGGTGTCGCTGGGCGCGTTCCTGCCGGAGCGCACCGTGCTGGTGCGGAGCTTCTCGAAGACGCACGGGCCCGATCTCCGGCTGGCCGCGATCGGCGGGCCGGCGACGGTCGTCGGGCCGATCGTGGAGCGGCGTTACCTCGGCCAGGGCTGGAGCAGCCGGTTGGTGCAGTCGATCCTGCTCGAGCTGCTGACCGACGCGCGCTCGCGGGAGCTCGTGGCCGACGCGCAGGCGACGTACGCCGCGCGCACGGCCGCCATGGCGGACGCGCTGGCCGAGCGCGGGGTCGACGTACCGGGGCGCGACGGCATCAACGTGTGGGTGCCCGTGGCGGAACAGGGCGCCGCGCTCCTCCACCTCGCGGCCGCCGGCATCCGGGCCGCGAGCGGCGACCCGTTCTGGATCTCCCCACCCGGGTCCGACCACATCCGGATCACCACGTCGTCCATCAACGGCGGTGCCCGCCCTGACCAGCCCGACCTCGCGGACCTTGCCGATCTGGCCGACCTGGCCGACCTGGCCGACCTGGTCGCCCACGCCGCCCGCGCCGGCACCTGGTCCGGCCACCGCTGACTCACGCCGAGTCGTTCCACCACGACTCGGTGTCGGGTTGACAATGATTCTCATTCTCAGTGAGAATCGTTCTCATGAAGGTACGGCGAGGTCGCGGCTGGGCGGGGGTGGCGGCGATCGTGGCGCTGCTCCCTCTACTGGCGGCGTGCGGCCCCGACGACTCGGGGAGACCGCGGGTGGTGACGAGCTTCTATCCATTGCAGTTCATCGCCGACGAGATCGCCGGGCGGTACAACGACGTGGTCGACCTGACTCCGCCGGGGGTCGAGCCGCACGAGTACGAGCTGACCATCCGGCAGACCGCGCAGGTCGACACCGCGCTGGTCGGGTTCTACGAGAGCGGCATGGCGCCGTCCATCGACCAGGCGATGAAGAACGACGCGCCCGACCACGCGCTCGACGTCACCTCCGTGGTGCCGCTGCATGCACCGGAACCGGGCTACCACGAGGAGACGGCGGACAACGAGGACCCGCACTTCTGGCAGGACCCCGTCCTGATGGCGCACGCGGCGACGGCGTTCGCCGCCACCATGGCGAGCGCGGACCCGGCCCACGCCGCCTACTACCGATCGCGCGGCGCTGCGCTCGCGCGTCAGCTCGAGGCCCTGGACCGCGAGTACGCCGCCACGTTGCAGACCTGCCGGATCCGCACGCTCGTGGTCAGCCACGACGCGTTCGAGTACCTCGGGCGTCGCTACCATCTCGACGTCGCGCCCATCGCCGGGTTGGAGCCCGACGCCGAGCCGTCCCTGCAGCGGCTTCACCAGCTCCAGGGCCTGATCAAGGAGCGGCAGATCACCACGGTCTTCTACGAGGTGCTGGCCAGCCCCGCGCTCGCGGACTCCCTGGCGCGCGATCTCGGCATCAAGACAGCGGTGCTCGACCCGATCGAGGGGCTGACCTCGGCCGACCCCCACGCGACGTACCTGACGCTCATGCGGCAGAACCTCGCCGCCATCGCGAAGGCGAGTGCGTGCACATGACCGCACCGGTGCTCACCCTCGCGCGGGTCGGAGTCTCTCTCGGGGGACGACCGATCGTCCGCGACGTCGACCTGGAGGTGCTGCCCGGGCAGGTCGTCGCGGTCCTGGGTGCGAACGGGTCCGGCAAGTCGACCCTGATCAAGGCCGTGGTCGGCCTGAACCCGCTCGGGACCGGCTCGATCGAGCTGTTCGGGACGCCGCTGCCGCGCTTCGACCAGTGGCACCGGGTCGGCTACGTGCCGCAACGCTCCAACATCACCGCCGGCGTGCCGGCCACCGTCCGCGAGGTCGTGGCCAGTGGCCGGATCGCCCGGCGCAGGCCGTTCTGGCCGATGAGCAGGGCCGGCCGCTCGACCGTCGCCGCCGCGATGGAGGCCGTGGGACTCGCCGACCGCGCGGGCCACTCCGTCTCCACCCTGTCGGGAGGACAGCAGCAGCGGGTCCTGGTCGCGCGCACCCTGGCCGGGGAGCCCGAGCTGCTCCTGCTCGACGAGCCCAACGCGGGAGTCGACCACGCCAGCCAGGAGGCCATCGCCGAGACGCTGGGCACGCGCGCCGCCGCGGGCGCCAGCGTGGTCGTCGTCCTCCATGAGCTCGGTCCGTTCGCGCCCCTCATCGACCGCGTCATCGCTCTCCGCGAGGGCCGGGTGACCTACGACGGTCCGGCGGACCAGCTCATCGACGGGCAGGGCCACAGCCACCACCACCTCGGCGACCCCTCGGGCTGGCCGGTGCTGCCGGTGCCGCTGGAAGGTGAACGCTGATGTGGGAGCTGCTGTACGCGCCGTTCATGATCCGCGCCATCATCGCCGCCGCCGTCACCGGGCTCGCCGCGCCAGGGGTCGGCACCTACCTGGTCCAGCGGCGGCTCTCCCTGATGGGCGACGGCATCGGCCACATCACCGTCACCGGTGTGGCCCTCGGCCTCCTCACCGGGACCTCCCCGACGTTCACCGCGGTCGTGGTGGCGGTGATCGGAGCGCTGCTGATCGAGCTCATCCGCGCGTCCGGACGTGCCTCGGGCGATCTCGCGCTGGCGCTGTTGTTCTACGGCGGCATCGCCGGCGGCCTGGTGCTCGTACAGATGGCCGGCAACGGCGCCTTCGCGCTTCAGGGCTATCTCTTCGGCTCCATCGCGACCATCGCCCCGGACGACGTCGTGGTCTCGGTGATCCTGGCCGGAATCGCCATCGTGGTGGGGCTCGCCCTGATGCCCCAGCTGTTCGCGGTGTCGAACGACGAGGAGTTCGCCCGCGCCAGCGGGGTCCCCGCCTGGTTCTACAACGCCCTGATCTCCGTGCTGGCCGCGGTGACGGTGAGCGTCGCGATGCGCACGGTGGGACTCCTGCTGGTCAGCGCCTTGATGATCATCCCGGTCGCCACGTCGCAGCAGTTCACCAGGAGCTTCCGCACCACCATGCTCGCCGCGATGGGGTTCGGACTGGTGGCGGCCCTCGTCGGCGTCGTGGTCTCGGCGTACCTCAACCTCCCGCCGGGAGCGACCATCGTGCTGGTGGCGCTGGCCGGGTTCGTCGTGACTTCACCGGTCGGGTTGCTGCTGCAGCGGCGGCGGCGCGCCCGCGTGCCGTTCGATCCCGAGGCGCTGCCACTGCACGAGGAGGCCCTGGAGGCGCACCGTCACGTGCACGGACCCGGCTGCGGGCACGTGGCGGTCGAGCATGGAGACCACGTCGACTACGTCCACGACGGCCACCGGCACGCCGTCCATGTCACCGGCGACGGGAAGCACTATGACGAGCACTGAGCAGCCCGGCGGGCCCCGCCCCACGCCCCAACGGCAGGCTGTCCTGGACGCGTTGACCGGCGTCGAGGACTTCCGCTCCGCGCAGGAGGTCCACGAGCTGCTCGCGGGCGAAGGCTCCGGCGTCGGCCTGGCAACCGTCTACCGCGCCCTGGCCCTGTACGCCGACCACGGGCTCGTCGACGTACTGCGTCGCGAGGACGGTGAGGCGATCTACCGCCGCTGCTCCGACACCCACCACCATCACCTGGTCTGCCGGTCGTGCGGCGCGACCGTCGAGGTCGAGGGGCCGGCGGTCGAGAAGTGGACCTCGGCGATCGCGACCGAGCACGGGTTCTCAGACCTCTCCCACACGCTGGAGATCGTGGGGACCTGCGCCGACTGTCGCACGGACTGACGCGGTTCTTTCGAGCCCGGCGAGTCAGCGCATCGCGACCGGGGCCTCGGCCGGAGCCTCGGCCTCGACCGTGGAGGTGACCCGCGACCGGCGGAGGACCAGCCCGGTGATCGCGATGACGATGATCGTGGCCAGCAGCATCAGCGTCGCGAGAGCGTTGACCGCCGGCGTGATGCCGAAGCGGACGGCGGAGTACAGCACGATCGGCCAGGTGTTGGTGGTGCCGTTGGTGAACGCGGGCAGCACGTAGTCGTCGAAGGAGAACGTGAACGTCAGCAGGGCTGCCGAGATGATCGCCGGGAACAGCCGCGGCAGCGTGACCTGCCGGAACGTCGCCAGCCGGCCCGAGCCGAGGTCGTACCCGGCCTCCTCCAGCGAGTCGCCCATGCCCACGAAGCGCGCCCTGATCACCAGCATCGACAGGGACGCCCCGAAGACCACCTGCCCGAGGAAGATCGTCCACGCACCCAGCTGCGGGAAGAACGGCACGTAGTTGCGGATCTGGACGAAGAAGATCAGCGAGGCCACCGCGATCACGATCTCGGGGACCACCAATGTCAGGTAGACCAGCGAGTCGAACGGCGCCCGGATGAACTTGTTCATCCGGGCGAGCGCCAGTGCGGCACCGAGCCCGAGCAGGGTCGCGACGATCGCCGCCGCGGCCGCGATCTTCGCGCTGGTCAGGATCGCCGGGATGTACGTCGGGTCGTGCAGGCCGGCGTTGAACCAGCACGTCGTGAACCCGTTCCACACCGTGACGTTGCCGACCTGGCTCGGCGGAAGATCGCAGACGTTCGACCCGGTGAATCCCTCGAGCGCCGCCGGCGAGGGCTTGTTGAACGCGAACAGCACCATCACCGCGATCGGCAGGTACAAGAAGGCGAAGACCACGACCGCCCAGGCGGTGAACGCCCGCTTCGCCGTGAGGATCCTCCCTCGCCTAGGCACCGAAGCGCTCCTCCTTCGTGGCGAACAGGATGTAGAGCGCCACGAAGCCGGACAGCGCGATCATCAGGCTGATCGACATCGCGGACCCGAACGGCTGGTTCTGGGCGGAGGCGAACTGATCACCGATCACGTTGCCGACGAACTCGTAGTTCCCGCCGCTGAGGATGTTCGGGATGATGTACTCCCCCGACATCGGGATGAAGACCAGCAGTGCCCCCGTGACGACCCCGGGCATCGTGAGCCGGAGCGTGATCTGACGGAACGCGTTGAACGGCTTGGCGCCGAGATCGCTCGCGGCCTCGACGAGCGACCAGTCCATCCGCTCCAAGGACGCGAACACGGGGATGATGAACAGCGGCAGGTAGTTGTAGACCAGCCCGACCCCCACGGCGTACTTGGTGAACATGATGTCGATCCCGAGGTTCTTCGCGAGGTAGCCGTTGGGGTCGAGGATGATCTTGAGGGCATAGGTGCGGATCAGGAACGACGTCCAGAACGGGACCAGGATCAGCAACAGCGCCAACAGCTTGTACGTCGTGAGGTAGCGCGCCATCCAGTAGGCGATCGGATAGCCCACCAGGATCGTCAGCAGCGAACCGCTCGCCGCCATCACCAGCGTGCGATAGAAGATCTTGAGATAGAGCGGATCGAGGACCAGGTGGTACTGGCTGGTGTCGAAGCCGTAGCTGATCGAGTCGAAGCCGGTCTGGGTGGCCAGCGAGAACGCGACCAGGATCGCCAGCGGACCGAGGAAGAAGATCGCGTAGTAGAGCAGGGACGGCGAGGTCAACCAGCCCGGGTAGCGCGGGCTGAACGACCGGCGGCGACCTTGCTTGTCGCTGGCGACGGCCTCCTCGGCCGGCTGCAGATGATCGACCGCCATCAGCCTGCCTTGAACTGGGTGTAGATCTTGGTCCTCTCCTGCACCACCTGAGGGCTCACGTTGAGGATGTACTGGTAGTTGTCGGTGTAGCTGGTCGGGACGTTGAACAGCGGGTCGTTGCTCAGGTCCGAGGGCAGCTTGGACAACGCCGTCGGGATCGGGATCGGGTAGTTGTGGTACTCCATCTCGGTCACCGCGGTGGACGGGGTGAGCAGCCAGTTGATCCAGGCGTGCGCGGCGATGGGGTCGGGAGCTGTCTTCGGGATGCACCAGTTGTCGGACCAGATCTCCGACTTCTCCTTGCACAGCACGGCGGTGATGTCGCCCTGCTTCTTGCGGCCCTGCACGATCCGGCGAACGTCGCCGTTCCACCCCTGGCCGAGGATGATCTTCCCGGCGATCGCGTCGTCGATGTAGCCCGCCGAGCTGATTGTGGTGACGCCCTTGCGGATGGACATCAGGAAGTCCGACACCTTGCTGAAGTCGCTCGAGGAGTCGGTGTTGGCGTCCATGCCGTTGGCCATCAGGGCGAGCGGCACGACCTCCTCCGCTCCGTCGAGAATGTTGGTCCGGCCCTTGCTGACGTACTTGTTCAGCAGGTTGTAGAAGTCGAGCATGGTCTGCGGCTTCTCGGCGACGATGCCGTGGTTGTAGTAGAACATCGTGATCCCGTAGTCCTTGATCACGTGGTACTCCCCGGTGGGGTCGTACGACGCCTTGAGGAACTTGGGGTCCAGGTTCTTCTTGTTGGGGATCAGCGCGTCGTCCATCTTCAGCAGCTTGTTCGTCTCGACGAGCTGGGCCACGGCGTTCTGGCTCGGGGCGATGATGTCGTACGTCGTACCGCCGGCGTTGAGCTTGGCGAGCAGCTCGTCGTTCGACGAGTAGTAGGTCTCGTTGAGCGTCAGACCGGCCTTGGCGACGTCCGGCAGTGCCTTGAACTTCTTGTACGTCGAGGGGTCGTCGTACTGGGACCAGTTGTAGATCTCCAGGTGGTCCTCGATCGGCTTGCCGGCCAAAGCGTCTGCGCTCGCCGTGCTGTTCCCGGTCGCGTCGTTGCCGGTCGACGTGCTGCCGCAGGCGCTCAGCAGCATCAGGCCGCCGATGCCGAGGGCGGAGCGACGCGTCAGCGGCCGACCGGCCGCTCGCACGACGTCGCGGTACAGCAGATCGAGCTTCGGCTTCGACTCGATCGGCGCCAGGATGTTCAGGTGGTCGGGGTGGTCGGTCATGGTTACCTCAGTCCTCAGCCGGCGTCGGGTCCGGCGCCGGAGGCTCGGCCAGCAGGACCGGGGCTGTCCGGTCCCACTGGATGGTGATCGGGTCACCCGGGCGGATCGCGTCGTGCGACTCGTCGGAGTCGACGCGCTGCTCCCGGATCACCATCTGGGTGCCGCCGTCGAGCGTGACGACGACCTGCACCTCGTCCCCGAGGTACATCTTGGTGTCGACCACCGCGCGTGCCGCGTTGATCGCCCCGTGGATCGCTGCGTTGGTCGACCCGGCGGCGATCCGCAGCCGCGCCGGCCGGATGCCGACCCGGGCCGCCTGTCCACGGGTGGCCTCACCGCGGGCGCGGACGACGACTCCGGTGCCGGTGTCGAGGTCGTACTCGCCGTCGCGGGCCTCTGTCACCCGGCCCTGCAGAAAGTTCATCTCGCCGATGAAGTCGGCGACGAAAGCGGTCAGCGGCCGGTCGTAGATCTCCGCGGGAGTGTCGAGCTGCTCGATCACGCCGTCCGACATGACCGCGATGCGGTCGGACATGGAGAGCGCCTCCCCTTGGTCGTGGGTCACGTAGATGAACGTGATCCCGACCTGCTGCTGGATGCGGGTGAGCTCGATCTGCATCTCCTTGCGGAGCTTGAGGTCGAGCGCGCCCAGCGGCTCGTCGAGGAGCAGCACGCGTGGTCGGTTGACCAGCGCCCGCGCCAGTGCGACGCGCTGCTGCTGGCCGCCGGAAAGCATCGACGGGCGGTGCTTCTCACGTCCCGTGAGCCGCACCAGCTCCAGGGCTTCCCGCGCCCGCGCATACCGCTCGGACTTCGAGACGCGCTGCTGCTTCATGCCGTAGGCGACGTTGTCCAGGATCGTCATGTGCGGGAACAGCGCGTACTGCTGGAAGACCGTGTTGACGTCGCGCTTGTACGGCGGGGTACCGACGGCGTTCTCGCCGCCGATCAGGATCTCGCCGTCGTCGGGCTGCTCGAAGCCGGCGATCATCCGCAGCGACGTCGTCTTGCCACACCCGGACGGGCCCAGCAGGGAGAGGAACTCACCCTGCTGCACCTGGAAGGAGACGGCGTTCACAGCGGTCAGGTCGCCGAAGCGCTTGGTGACCGAACGGAACTCGACGTCGTACGCCGATCCGTGTCCGCCGGAGCTCACGTGCGCTGCCTCCCCAGGCGGGGCGAGCCCGAGTCGCCCAGCTGATCGAGAGCGACCGCCACCACCCCGACCACGGGGACGGTCAACCGTTGTGCGGGCAACGTAACGTCACGAAAATCGCTGGTCAATGCCGCGATCCGTAGCGAGACCCGTTCTTTACCCACGGAATCCGCAGCGATGAGGCACCAGCCCCCCTCGCTCACTCCTCCGGCTGGGCCTCGTCCGACGCCGCTCCGCGACCGGTGAGGTGCCGGTTGAGCCGCCACCCGGCCCAGGCCAGCGCCCCGAGCGGGATCGGCATCCAGAAGGCGATCAGACGGTAGAGCAGGGTTGCCACGACGGCCTGGTCCGCGGTCACGCCGATCAGGACCAGCAGCGTGGTCAAGCCGGACTCGACGAAACCGAGCCCGCCCGGGGTGATCGGGATCAGGGCCAGCGCCTGCGCGACGGCGTAGGCCATCATCACCTCGGACGGGCGGACGTGCGCGCCGAGCGCAGCCAGCGCGGCCACCAGAGCGGCGTAGTCGAACATCCGGTTGCCGGCCGCGGCGAGGACGGCGCGCGTCCGGCGACCCCTGAACGACGCGGCGACCCGGTCGCGCGCCGTGACCAACGCGGCGGAGGCGGAGTCGGCGGTGATGTCGTGCTTCACGACGTGGAGAGCGCGACCCGACAGCCGCCCGATCGCCACGACGAACGGCGACCACACCAGGATCGCCGTGCTCACAGCGACCATCACGACCGCCACGACCACCGAGACCAGGAGCCCGTACTCGAGCTGCCGAGCCGGTGGCGGACCGATCAGGAGCGCCGGGATCGTGAGGATCGGCAGCATCAGCAGGATCCCGGTGGTGAGCAGGCCCATCGCGGTGATGGCGGAGGCCACCGCCGACGCCGGCTGACCGGACTGGATGAGCAGCCGGGCCTGGACGACCCCGGCGGTGGCGGGACCGCCCGGGACGACCTTGCCGGCGGCGTTCCCGGCCAGGTGCGCGGAGGCGGCCGTTCCCCAGCTCACGGTCGACCAGGTGTCGTCGGGTCCCGTCCGGTGGCGCAGCGCCAGTCGCGTCAGCCACCACAGCGAGGCCATGCTGCCCACGACCAGCACCACCACGACCAAGAACCACCAGAAGGTGACGTCCCGCAGCCGTGGCCAGGAACCGAACAGGGTCAGCAGGCCCGGGAAGACGACGTACAGCCCGATCGCGGTCAGCACCAGGCCGACGGCTCGGACTCCCCAGCGCCGGACCAGGCGGGAGAGCAACGGCATCATCGGCACTGTCGACCTCGCCTCATGTCCAGTCCCGTCGTCTGCCGTCGCCACGTGCTCAGGCCTTGCCGAACCGCCGGTCGCGCCGGGCGTAGAGCTCGATCGCCTTCCACAGAGCCAGGCGGTCGACGTCGGGCCAGAGGATGTCGGTGAACACCAGCTCGGCGTAGGCCGCCTGCCAGAGCATGAAGTTGGAGAGCCGGTTCTCCCCCGACGTCCGCCACAGCATGTCGGCATCGGCGAGGTCGGGGACGTAGAGGTGACGACCGAACGTCTTCTCGTCGACCTTCTCGGGGTCGAGCCGACCCGCCGCGACCTCCCGGGCGATCGCGCGTGCGGTGTCGGCGACCTCGGCGCGACCGCCATAGTTGACGCACATGTTGAGGGTCAGGACGTCGTTCCTGCGGGTGAGCTCCTCGGCGACCTGCAGCTCGGTGATCACCGACTTCCACAACCGCGGTGCGCGACCGGACCAGGTCACCCGCACGCCCAGCTCGTGCATCTCGTCGCGACGCCGGCGGATGACGTCGCGGTTGAAGCCCATCAGGAAGCGGACCTCCTCGGGCGAACGGGTCCAGTTCTCGGTCGAGAAGGCGTACGCCGAGATCGCCTTCACGCCGATCTCGATCGCACCCTCGACCACGTCGAACAAGGCGGCCTCGCCCATCTCGTGACCCTTGGTCCGGGGCAGCCCGCGCGCCTTGGCCCACCGGCCGTTGCCGTCCATGGTGATCGCCACGTGCCGTGGCACCAGCGCCTGCGGGATGTCCGGCGGCCGGGCGCCGGACGGGTGCGGGTGCGGGCGTCGTACGGCGCGCCTCATCGCTCGACGTACTCCATCGAGCGCAGGCCGCGCTCGAGGTGCCAGTGCAGGAACGCCGCGACCATCCCCGAGGCCTCGCGGAGGTGTCGCTGGTCGGCGGCGGTGACGATCACCCAGTCGCCGGCCAGCAGCGCGCCCATCACCTCCAGCGTCCCCGTGGACGGCGACGCGGCTCCGGGCACCCGACAGTCGGCACACAGCGCCCCGCCGGCCGACGGCGAGAACCACCGGTGCGGTCCGGGGTCGCCGCAGCGGGCGCAGTGGGTGAACGACGGGGCGTAGCCGGCCACGGCCAGCGAGCGCAGCAGGTAGGAGTCGAGCACCTGGGCCGGCGCCCGCTCCCCCGAGGTCATCGCGCGCAGCCCGCCCACCAGCAGCAGGAACTGCTGGAGCGAGGGCTGCTTCTCCTCGGTCACCAGGCGGTCGGCGGTCTCGAGCATCACGGTGCCGGCCGTATAGCGGTCGTAGTGGTCGCCGAGCCGCGACGGGAACGCGTCGAGCGTGTCGGCCTGGGTGATCACGTCGAGGTTGCGGCCCTCGGCCAGCTGCAGGTCGACGTGGGTGAACGGCTCGAGCCGCGAGCCCCACCGCGAGGTCGTCTTCCGCACCCCTTTGGCCACCGCGCGCACCCGCCCGTGCTGACGTGTCAGCAGGGTGATGATGCGGTCTGCTTCACCCAGCTTGTGGGTGCGCAGGACGATCGCCTCGTCGCGGTAGAGGGGCACCCGGTCCATTCTGCCGTCACCCGGCCTGAAATCCGGTCGCCCGCTCCGCCCGAGAGTGTCAGCCTGACCCGCATGGCCACCCTGCGACGGCTCGGACCCGACGACTGGGAGACGTTCCGGACGATCCGGCTCGCGGCTCTCGCCGACTCCCCCGACGCCTTCGGCTCGACGCTCGCGCGCGAGCAGCCGTACGGCGAGGACGACTGGCGGCGGCGCCTGACCGGCCCGGTGTACGTCGTGGAGGACCCGCACCCGGTCGCCGTCGGCGGCACCTTCGACAACGACGGCACCCCGCACATCTGGGGCATGTGGACCGACCCCGACCACCGCGGCCGCGGCCACGCCCGGCGGATCCTGGACGCCCTCATCCCGCCCGACACATCGGCCCAGCTGGACGTGAACATCACCAACGGCGACGCCCGCATCGTGTACGAGCGCTACGGGTTCGTCGGCACCGGCGAGGTCGAGCCGCTCCGGCCCGGCTCCGACCTGCAGATCGAGCTGATGGTCCTGCGTCGCGACTGACGGGCCGCCTCCGGCACCTGGGCGGTCACCGCGAGGTGAGCCGCCGGCCGACCGCGACGGTTCTACCCGACGCGGTTGACCGCGCTGATCACCGCCTTGAGTGACGCGGTGACGATGTTGGCGTCGAGGCCGATGCCCCAGAGCACCCTGGTCTCGCCGTCCGCACCCGTCACCGCGCACTCGACGTACGCCGCCGCGATCGCGTCGCCGCCCGAACTCAGGGCGTGCTCGGCGTAGTCGAGGACGCGGATGTCGAACGATCCGCGCGGCCGCTGGACCGCGTTGATCGCGTCGACGAACGCCGCGATCGGGCCGTTGCCCTCGCCGGTGAGCTCGTGCAGCTCGCCGTCGACGTACACGTTGACGTCGAGCCGATCCTTCTCGCCGGCCGCCGAGGACGTGTGCACGGAGTTGAGCTTCAGCGGCGCCTCGCGCGAGAGGTACTCCTCGGTGAACGCCTCCCAGATTGCGGCCGGGCTGATCTCGCCGCCCTCGGCGTCGGTGCGCTCCTGGATCACCCGGGAGAACTCGATCTGCGCGCGACGTGGGAGGTCGAGCTTGTGCTCGGCCTTGAGCACGTAGGCCACTCCGCCCTTGCCGGACTGGCTGTTGACCCGGATGACCGCCTCGTACGACCGGCCGACATCCTTGGGGTCGATCGGCAGATAGGGCGCTTCCCAGGTCATCTCGCCGACCGGTCGGCCGGCCTCGGCCGCCTGGCGCTCGAGGTCCTCCAGTCCCTTCTTGATCGCGTCCTGGTGCGAACCCGAGAACGCCGTGTAGACCAGGTCACCGGCGTACGGGTGCCGCGGGTGCACCGGCAGCTGGGTGCACCACTCGACGGTGCGACGGATCTCGTCGATGCCTCCGTCGATGGCGAAGTCGATCTTGGGGTCCACACCTTGGCTGAACAGGTTCATGCCCAGGGTCACCAGGCAGACGTTGCCGGTGCGCTCGCCGTGCCCGAACAGGCAGCCCTCGACCCGGTCGGCGCCGGCCATCATCGCCAGCTCCGTGGCGGCCACGGCGGTGCCCCGGTCGTTGTGCGGGTGCAGGGAGATCGTGGTGAACTCGCGCCGGGTCAGCTGACGGGAGAACCACTCGATCTGGTCGGCGTACACGTTCGGCGTCGCCATCTCGATGGTCGCCGGCAGGTTCAGGATGATCTCGCGGCCGTCGTCCGGCTGCCAGACGTCGCTGACGGCTTCGCAGACCTCGACGCTGAAGGGCAGCTCGGTGCCGGTGAAGATCTCCGGGCTGTACTCGTAGCCGATGATCGTCTGGCCGAGCACGCTCTCCGCGTGCTTCATCACGACCTCGGTGCCGCGCACCGCGATGTCCTTGATCTCGTCGGCGCTCGCCCGGAAGACGACACGGCGGAACAGCGGCGCCAGCGCGTTGTAGAGGTGGATGTTCGCGTGGTGGACCCCGACCAGTGAGTGCACCGTCCGCTCGATCAGGTCCTCGCGCGCCTGGGTCAGCACCGAGATCGTGACGTCCTCGGGTACCCGGTCCTGCTCGATCAGCTGCCGGACGAACGCGAAGTCGGTCTCGCTCGCAGACGGGAAGCCGACCTCGATCTCCTTGTAGCCCATCTGCACGAGCAGCTCGAACATCCGCAGCTTCCGGGCCGGGCTCATCGGGTCGATCAGCGCCTGGTTGCCGTCGCGGAGGTCGGTGGACAGCCAGCGCGGTGCCTCGGTGATCTGCCTCGTGGGCCAGGTGCGGTCGGGCAGGTCGATGGGCTCGAAGGCGCGATAGCGCCCGAACGGCATCGGGCTGGGCTGCTGGGTATTGGTGAAGCCTGAGTGCTGGAGGGTCATGATCCGGTCCTGCTCGCAAGAGGGCGGGTGGCCGGCGCGCACGCGATCACTCCGCAGCGAGGAGGTCCGGCCTGTCAGACCTCGCTGCGGCAGCGAAGGAGGAGGCTGCGCATCATGAGGGGATCACCGTAACAGCGCGCGGGTACGACGGGTCAGCGCGCGTCCGCGGACCGGTCACTCGATCCAGCCTCGTGATCGTGAAAGGACCGGTGACAACCAGCGCATCAGCCCATGGCACTGCCGCACGAGAAGTTTCGGGCTCAGCGCCGGTCACGAACGCAGATTCCACCCGCACCACCTGCGAAGGTCCCCGAACGTTCGTGAAGACGGATGGTCGAACGGTGTTCATCCCGTCGTCGTGGGACCAGCGGCGTCGCGTCACGGTCCATGTCGGCGATGTCGTCCACGTCCACGCCACGGGTAACTGCGCGAGGTCGGTGACTGCGTCTCCACAGAACAGCCGCTTGCGCGAGCTGTGGCGTCTGTCCCGGGGGGTGGGGCCGACCTACTTCAGGGCGATCCGGCCAGGCGTTGTTCGACTGGTGATCTCAATGCCGATGTGCGCGCTTCCTCCGGAACCACCACCGAACAAGGACTGTCTACCTGCCGCTATACAGAGGGTCCGACGGAGAGGTTCAGCCGCAGAACATCAGCTGCACTGCCAGTGCGGCTGGGAGAGCGGCCCTGCTGCTGGTGGCGTCTCCGTGGCGGGCCAGTATCAAGACCGTGTGCTGCAGGCATGGCTGAAGACAAAGGGGCACGACCTGGTACGACTTCATATGCCGCTGTTGGCGGGTCCGAGGATGCGCGGCTTCGTGTGCCAGGCTGTCTAGGTGTCAACTCCCAGTGACCGTGCGCTACTCAGCGGTCCGTCGCGCGTCGCGGTGCTGTCGCTCTTGACTATCCTCGCGTGCGGCGTCGTCCTG
>NZ_DASXQG010000032.1:0-15146 GCF_036493135.1 Nocardioides sp.
ATCACTTCGGCATCAACTGCGCGGACCTCGAGGCCTCCAAGCACTTCTATGACACCGTGCTCGAGCCGCTCGGCTACACCCGCCAGATGGACTTCGACGTGGCCGTGGGCTACGGACGCGACGGCAACCCGTCGTTCTGGATCAGCAGCTTCGAGGGCATGGGCCCCAACCGCGAGATGCACCTGGCCTTCCAGGCTGCCGACGCCGACCACGTCCGGGCTTTCCACGCCGCCGCCACCGAGCTCGGGGCCGAGACGCTGCACGGCCCCCGGCTCTGGCCCGAGTACCACGAGCACTACTACGGCGCGTTCGTCCGCGACCCGGACGGCAACAACGTCGAGGCCGTGTGCCACGACGCCAGGCCCGAGGACTGAGTGGCAACTGCCACACTGCGCTCGTGAGCAGCACGGCCCGGACGATCCGCTACGGCGACGATCCCAGCCAGATCGCCGAGCTCTTGTTGCCGTCCGGTACGCCGAAGGGTGTCGTCGTGGTCATCCACGGCGGGTTCTGGAAGGCGGCGTACGACCTCTCGCTCGGCCGCCCGCTCGCGACGAGCCTGGTCGCGCACGGCTGGGTGGCGTGGAACATCGAGTACCGCCGGGTCGGCAACGGCGGAGGTGATCCGTACACCCTCGACGATGTCGCGGCCGCGATCGACGCCCTGGCCGACCAGGACGTCCCACGCGACCGCGTGATCGCGCTGGGCCACTCGGCCGGCGGGCACCTGGCGACATGGGCAGCCTCCCGCGGCCGTCACGACCGGTGGCCCGCCAGGGTCGCCCTGACCGGCGTCGTCGCCCAGGCCGGGGTCCTCGACCTGTCGTCGGCGTACGACGAGCGCCTCGGCGACGGCGCGGTCGAGGCGTTCCTCGGCCACGCGCCCGGTCCGGACGACGACCCGGTCGACCCCACCCGCCAGGTGCCGCTGGACGTCCCGGTGCACTGCGTCCACGGGGTCGACGACGACACCGTGCCGATCACCCAGTCGCACACCTACCTGCGGGCGGCGACGGAGGCCGGCGCGCGGGCGACCCTGACCGAAATCCGGGGCGACCACTACACGGTGATCGACCCCGACGCCGACGCCTGGCAGCAGACGCTGGCGATCCTGGACGGCCTGTGATGGCGGAAGGTCTGCGGATCGGCCGGGCGATCGTCGTACCCGACGGTGAGCTGTCCGAACGTTTCTCGCGCTCTTCGGGTCCGGGCGGCCAGGGGGTGAACACCGCCGACTCCCGAGTGGAGCTGTCCTTCGACGTCGCCCGCTCGCCATCCCTCCCCGAGACGACGCGAGCGCGGATGGTGGGGCGGCTGGAGGGGCGCCTCGTCGACGGCGTGATCACGGTTGCGGCGTCCGAGCACCGCGCCCAGCTCGCCAACCGCCGGGCCGCGCGCGACCGTCTGGAGACCCTCCTGACTGAAGCGGCCGCGCCGCCTCCGCGGAAGCGCCGCCCGACGAAACCGTCCCGCGCTGCGAAGCAGCGCCGCCTCGACGCGAAGAAGCGTCGCTCGCGGACCAAGCAGGCGCGGCGCGGCGACTGGGACTAGACCCGGGGCCGGTCCACGTGCCTCGCCGAGCGCTGCGTGGATCTCGGCCTCGGTCGCGCCGGACGGGCGACGTATCCGGGCACGGTGCTGGTCACACGCATGCGGGGTCCGAGATCGGCGGGTTCATCGTCGCAGTCTCGCCGACCCGCGCGCCGCCCTCCAACCGGGGCCACGCGGCCGGGCGGGGGACGGAGCGGATGCTGCGGCTCAGCGTCGGGATCATCGCCGCGAGGCCGGTCGCCGCGACGAGGGCGGCGATCGCGGTCGATCCACCGAGGCTCCCGAGCAGCAGACCACCGAGCACGGGCGCCAGCGGCATCGCACCCATCCCCGCGAAGCTCAGCGCCGAGCCCACCCGGCCCTGGAGCTCGTCGGGCGTCATCGCCGCGCGGTAGGCGCCGATCCCGGCGTTCCCGGCCGGGTTGAGCAGGAGCAGGGTGAACACGGACGCGCAGGCCGCCCAGGCTGTCGAGAACCACACGAGGGGGACCAGCGGAAGCACGCACATCCAGCCGACGAGCACGGTCAGCGTGCCGGTCCGCAGCCGGTCGATGACGTACGGCGCGGCCAGGGCGCCGAGGATCCCACCGACGCCGGCGAAGGTCGAGACCAGGCCGATCTGGGCGGGCTGCACGCCGTCGCGGACCAGCCGCATGATCACCACGAAGAAGCAGGCGTTGATGACCAGGTTGTTGATCGTCGCCCAGACCATCAGGGTGCGGAAGAACGGCTGGTGCCGGATGAAGCGGTACCCCTCCTTGACCTGCTGGACCGGACGGGTCGGGGCTCCCGTGCGTGGCTGAGGCCGGAGGTCGGTGCGGATGCGGCTCAACGTGAGGCACGAGACGCAGTAGGAGATCGCGTCGACCACAAAGGGCGCCCAGGCGCGCACGGCGTATAGGAGGCCACCGAGGGGGCCACCGACCAGGGAGGCGACGTGCTGCCGCGCCTGGTTCTGGCTGAACGCCGTCGCCAGGTCTTCGGTGCTGACGACCTTGCGGATCGCCGCCATCTGGGCCGGCTGGAAGACACCCTGGGCCACCCCTGAGAGCAGCGCGACCACCGCGAGGTGGGGGATCGTCAGCTCGCCGAGGTAACCCGCCACGGCGAGGCTGCCGTAGAGGAGCGAGCCGGCTGCACTGGCGGCCAGCATCAGCGTCCGTCGGTCGTATCGGTCGGCGAGCACCCCCGCCGGCAGCATCATCGCGACCATGCCGAGCAGGCCGGCGCCCTCGAGCAGCGCCGCGACGGCCGTGGAGCCGGTGAGGTGGTATCCGAGGAGTGGGAAGACGAACAGCGACATCGTCGAGCCGAGCTCGCTGATGGTCTCGCCGACCCAGAGGATCGTGAAGTCGTGGTTGCGGGCAAGGTCCCGATAGCTGGTCACATTCCGCACCATATGTTGCGCAATAATAGTTGCGCAAGACTTCGTGCGGAATTTGCTAGGATGCCCACATGCCGTATGACCCCCGTCCGATGTCCGACCCGCGCGTGTTGCGGGCCATCGCCCACCCGACCCGCGGCCGGATCCTCGATGAGCTCGGCGCGACCGGCCCGATGCGAGCGGCAGACGTGGGCGAGGCGCTCGACATCCCGGCCAACCAGGCGAGCTTCCACCTCCGGCAGCTGGCCAAGTACGGCGTCATCCAGCCGGCGCCCGAGGCCGCTCGCGACAAGCGCGACCGCGTCTGGAGGCTCGCCGACGAGCGTGGCTTCCGGCTCGACGTGAAGGACATCGAGAAGCAACCCGGCGGAAAGGCAGCGGTGTCGGTCTTCCGACAGAACAAGGCCGCATGGGCGCACCGGCTCGTCGACGAGGTCTTCTCCTTCACGCAGCACAAGGGAAGCTTCAGCGCGATCGTCGACCAGACGATGAAGCTGACCAAGGACGAGGCCGCGGAGTTCATGGGCGAGGTCGACGAGGTGCTCGCGAAGTGGGCGGACAAGACACGGGGGCGATCGCGCGACCGACGTACCTATGTCTTCTACTCGATGGTCCAGCCCTACCCCGAGGAAGGGAAGGACGCGTGATTCGATAGGTCATCGGGATCATCAGCGCCCTGGGATTGCTCCTCGAGTGGCGGAGTCGCCGTTGCTCTGTCAGGCTGACGGGTTTGTGCCCGAACCAACGTCGTAGGGATTCACGTGACCGTTCCATCCAGCCCCGAGAGTGACCCGCTCGCCGCGTTGGTCGCGCGCAAAGGCGCCATGTGGCGGACGTATGCCGCTGTGGACGCACGGGTGCTGTTCGTGCAGGTGAACAAGAATGCGTGCACGAGCCTGAAGTGGATGATGGCCGCGATCGCCGGCGAGGATCTCGCCGGGTTCGGCCCGAGCCTCGGTGCGTCCGCCCGCGACGCTGACGACATCCATGACCGCCGGCAGTGGCACGTGTCGCCGCGCCTGGACGAGATGGACCCCGAGCTGCGCGCCCAGATCCATCCCGACAACGGGTGGTTCGTCTTCGCGGTCACCCGCGATCCGCGGGCGCGACTGTTCTCGGCCTGGCAGAGCAAGCTCCTGCTGGACAACCCCGGGTACACCTCCTACCGGAAGGAGGACTGGTACCCGCGGCACCCGGTGTCGACCGAGTCGGTGGTCGAGGACTTCGCGACGTTCGTCGACCTGTTCGTCCGTGAGCCCCATCACCGGATCCGGGGTGACGGCCACTTCCGCGACCAGGTCGAATTGCTTCACGAGGACGTTGTGACGTATACCCACATCTATGAC
This sequence comes from Nocardioides sp., assembly GCF_036493135.1. Lineage (GTDB taxonomy): Bacteria > Actinomycetota > Actinomycetes > Propionibacteriales > Nocardioidaceae > Nocardioides. Next base: position 4,282 of record NZ_DASXQG010000032.1, read on the forward strand.
GTCGGGGATCTCGGGAGGCTTCAGGTTGACCTGCGCAACCACCTCGACCGGGTCGGTTGGACAGGCGAGCTGACGTTGCCCCGGATGAACGACACACCGCTACGCGCCAACGGTCTGGCGTTCGGGAACGGTATCGAGGAACAGGTGAGGAAGATCTACGCCGCGGACTTCGAGCGGTTCGGAGACCGGTGGGATCTCGCGACCATCGACAACGTTCCGCTCTGGACCGCCGCCGAGCTGACGGAGGTCGACCACCAGGCGTCCATGGGTCGGCGCATCGGGTACCTTCGCAACCAAGCCCTCGCATTCCGGGACGAGGCGGTCGCGCAGCGTCGGCTAGCCAATCGGCAGCGGGCGCGGGCCGACCGGCTTCGCCGCAAGCTCGATGCGCGGCCGACTACGGCCGTGGCGCCACCGGGCTCGCTCAGGAGGACGATGGACCGTCTGGGAAGAAGGGCGCGACGATGGCTGCGCCGTTCGTGACCGGGCCGCGTGCCCACGCGAGCGAGTTGCCGCGTGCCGAGATCGACGGACGCGAGGTCTGAGATGTCGAGCTCGGAAGGCGGAAGCCGCACACCGCGGTTCTCGATCGTGGTCGCCACCTACAACGTCGCGCCGTACCTGGGCGAGTTCATCGATTCGATCGAGGGGCAGACGTTCCCCCTCGACCGACTCCAGGTGATCGCCGTCGACGACGGCTCGACCGACGACTCCGGTGCGATCCTGGCGGCCTGGCAACGGCGGCGCCCGGAACTCGTCACGGTCGTCTCGAAGCCGAACGGCGGGCCGGCGTCCGCGCGCAACGCCGGGCTGCCCCACGTCCAGGGTGAGTGGGTCACCTTCACCGACCCCGACGACGTCTTGGACACGGGGTACCTCGCCGAGGTGGATGAGTACCTGTCCAGGCGCCCCAACATCGCGGCGGTGGCGACGAACCGCGCGCCCTTCAGCGGACAGACCAGGTTGGCGCTCACGAACCCGCTGCGCCGCCACTTCGTCGCCGGGGTCAACCGACTGCGCAACCTGGACATCGATTCCGGACACTTCCACGGTCACGCGGCGTCGACGTTCTTCCGGACCGACGAGATCCGGCGTGGGAACCTCCAGTTCGACGAGCGGCTCCGGGTCACGTTCGAGGACGGCCACTTCTGCTGCATCTATCTCCTGCACGTGCCGCAGCCGACCGTGGCCTACCTGCCCGACGCCATCTATCACTACCGCAAACGTGGCGACGGCACCTCGCAGCTGGACCGCAGCTGGGCCGACCCCGGCCGGTTCACCGACGTCCTCGAGCACGGCTATCTCGCCTTGCTCCGTCAGGGTGCCGAGAGGTACGGACGCGCACCCACGTGGTTGCAGGGGATGGTGCTCTACGAGCTCTCGTGGTACCTCAAGATGAACGAGCGGTTGTCGGCCCCGACGGCCGCGCACGGGGAGACGGCGGTCAGGTACCACGAACTGATGGCTCAGATCTGCGCTCTGCTCGACCGTCCCGGGATCGAGACCTACCGCGCCACGAAGTTCCCGGCCGTCTGGCGTGAGATGCTGGAGCACGGCTATCGCGACGAGACCTGGCGCACGTCGTACGCCGTGGTCGACAGGCTGGACAACCTGCAGAAGCTGATGCGGGTCACCTACCGGTTCACCGGCGAGCCACCGGCCGAGACGTTCACCGTGTACAGCAAGGTTGTCGAGCCGGTGCACGAGAAGGTCCGCGACGTCCCGCTCTTCGACCGCACCCTGCTGCACGAACGGATCGTCTGGCTCCCGCTCGGGACGGTGCGGGTGGCGCTCGACGGCCAGAACGTCGAGGTCCGCACCACGGATCAGAAGCCGCGCGAGTTCCGGCTGACCGCGCCCATGATCCGCAAGGAGCTGTCCCGCGATCATGAGAGCGGCGCCGCCGAGAACCCCGATTCCGAGCTGTCCGCGTCCGACCGCGTCGTCCTCCGCCTGGCCCGCAGCAGGTTCGTTCGCTGGTACTTCCGCGACGCCTGGGTGCTGATCGATCGCGTGTTCAACGCCGACGACAGTGCCGAGCACCTGTACCGGTACCTGCTCGCGAACCGGCCGGACGTCAACGCATGGTTCGTCATCGAGCGTGGGACGCCGGACTACAAGCGGCTGCGGCGTGACGGGTTCCGCCGCCGGGTGATCGCCCACGGATCGATGACGTGGAAGTTGCTGATGCTGAACGCCGTCCAGCTCGTCTCCTCCCACATCGACGAGGTCGTCGTACGGCCGAAGGAGATCCGGAGGCTGGCCGAGCCGCAGTGGCGGATCGCCTTCCTGCAGCACGGCGTCATCAAGGACGACCTGTCCACCTGGCTGAACCGGAAGAACATCGACGTCTTCGTGACCAGCACGCCCGCGGAGATGCGCTCCATCGTCGACGACCGCACGACGTACCGCTACACGACCCGGGAGGTGAAGCTCACCGGTCTCCCGCGCTTCGACCGCCTGCTCGAGGAAGGCAAGCGGTTCCCCCCCGACCAGCGCGACCTGATCCTGATCGCCCCGACCTGGCGGCAGTGGCTCTCGGAGTCGGAGCCGATCTTCACCGGACGGCACTCGGTGCGAGACGAGGACTTCCAGTCCTCGGAGTACGCCAAGGAGTGGTCGGCAGTGGTGAACAGTCCGGAGCTCGCCGAGCTGGCCGAGCGGACAGGACTGACGGTGGCCACGTTGCTCCACCCGAACTTCCAGGGGGCGGCTCGGCTGGAGTCGCCGCGTCATGTCCGGCATCTGTCCTTCGAGGGACAGAACGTCCAGGAGACCTTCGCCCGCGCCCGGGTACTCGTCACCGACTACTCGTCGATGTTCTTCAACGCCGCGTATCTCGAGCGCCCCGTCGTCTACTTCCAGTTCGACCGCGAGCGGGTGAACGCCGGCTGGCACCTCGGCCGACACGGCTACTTCGACTACGCGCGCGACGGGTACGGCCCCGTCACCCTGACCGCCGACGAAGCGATCGCCGCGATCACCAAGACGGTCGAGAGCGGGCCCGAACCGGAGCCCATGTACCTCGAGCGCATCCGCGAGAGCTTCCCGGAGCGTGACGGCCGCTGCTGCGAGCGGGTCGCGGACGCGATCATCGAGTCGATGGGGCCGGCACCCCGTGCAGCTCGGCCCTCGTTTCGCTCGGCACTGGTCGGTCGGGTCCGCGGTGTCCGCCGCCGCGCGATCGACGTCGTACGTCGTCCGGCATCCTGACCGGGCGGGACCGGCCGCGCACGGGCGTGATGAGATGACTCCGTGCCCGCCCGACTCCGGCCCGCGTCGTACGCCGACGTGCGTGACGCGCTCGCGGCCGATCCGCGGAGCACGGAGCAGACCCGCCTCCTGGTGAAGCACTTCCTCGCGGTACTCGCCGAACGCGCGCCGGGCACCTCGGTCGAGGTGCGCGTGCCGCCGTACGCCGCCGGGCAGGCGGTGGCGGGGGTGCGGCACACCCGGGGCACGCCGCCGGCCGTCGTCGAGCTGGACGCCGACACGTGGATCGCGCTCGCCACCGCATCGCTCACGTGGGCGGAGGCCGAGAGCAGCGGACGCGTGCGTGCGAGTGGCGAGCGAGCTGACCTTTCTCCGCTGCTGCCACTGTCGATGGGGGAGGGGGCGTCGTGATCGTCGCCGCCGTCCAGTCGCAGGAGCTCGCGGACGCGGTCGGCAAGGTCGAGGGCGTCGAGCTGCTGCTGTGGCCGCAGGGCGACGAGCTGCCCGAGTGGGCCGACGAGATCGAGTTCGTGGTGCCCGACTACATCCGTGCCCGCACGACCGCACGTCTTCTCGCGGACCTGCCGCGGCTCCGCGCCGTACAGCTGCAGACGGCGGGGTACGACGCGGTCATCGACCTGGTGCCGCCCGGCCCCGCCCTGCTCAGCGCGCGCGGCGTACACGACGACGCGACCGCGGAGCTCGCGTTGGGCCTCACGATCGCGTCGCTGCGGGGCATCGATGTCGCGGTCCGTGAGACCGGGCACTGGCGACAGGACACGACCCGTCGCAGCCTGGCCGACAGCAACGTTGCGATCCTCGGCTACGGCTCGATCGGCCGCTCGGTCGCCGTCCGGATGCTGGCCTGCCAGGCGCGGATCACCGGCGTCGCGACCTCCGCGCGCGACGACGATCTGGTTCGCCGGGTGGTGAGTGCGGACGACGTCGAGTGGGCGGCGCAGGACGTCGTGGTCGTGGTGCTACCGCTCTCCGACGCCACCCGGCACGTCGTTGATGCCGGGTTCCTCGCCCGGCTCCACGACGGGGCGCTGGTCGTGAACGTCGGCCGCGGACCGCTGCTCGACACCGATGCCGTCCTGGCCGAGGCCGGCCGGCTGCGGTTCGCCCTCGACGTCACCGAACCCGAGCCGCTCCCCGACGACCACCCGCTCTGGACCGCTCCCGGCGTACTGATCACGCCGCACATCGCCGGCGGCACCACCGCGATGCTGCCTCGGATGGCCGCCCTGGTCCGCGACCAGCTCGAACGCCTCCGCGACGACCACCCCCTCCGCAACGTCGTTTCTCGCTGACCCGCCAGAAACGTGCGGCCCCGGAGCGCCGACCCGCCAGAAGCGTGCGGCCGCGCATGCTGGATGAGCCGTCCTGGTGTGCGCGCTTCTGACGGGTCGACCGCCGTTGAGCGCACCCTTCTGACGGGTGAGCCTGTCAGGCGGTGATGACCTCGCGGAACGACGAGACCAGCAGCTCGATGTCGGACTCGGAGGCGACGATCGGCGGAGCCAGTCGGACGGTCTGGCCGTGGGCCTCCTTGGCCAGGATCCCCTGACCGAGGAGCGCCTCGGTGAACTCGCGGCCGGTCATCTTGTCCGCCGCGATGTCGATGCCGGCCCACAGGCCGCGCGCGCGTACGGCGTCGATGCCGTGCCCGACCAGCCCGGCCAGCCCGTCGTACAGCTGCTCGCCGAGCTTCGCGGCCCGCTCCTGGAACTCACCGGTCTTCAGCATCGCGACGACCTCGCTACCGATCGCGGCGGCCAGCGGGTTCCCCCCGAACGTCGAGCCGTGGGTGCCGGGCGTGATCACGCCGAGTACGTCGCGGTTCGCGGCGACCGCCGAGACCGGGTAGAGCCCGCCGCCGAGCGCCTTGCCGAGGATGTACATGTCCGGTACGACGTCCTCGTGGTCGCACGCGAACGTGCGGCCGGTGCGCGCGAGACCCGACTGGATCTCGTCGGCGACCATCAGCACTCCTTGATCGCGACACAGCGTGCGCACGTCCTGGAGGAAGCCCTCGCGCGGGATGATCACGCCGGCCTCGCCCTGCACCGGCTCGAGCAGCACGGCCACGGTCGTGTCGTCGATGGCAGCCTTCATCGCCTCGATGTCGCCGAACGGCACCAACCGGAAGCCCGGGGTGTACGGCGCATAGCCCATCGTCGCGTCGGGGTCGGTCGAGAAGGACACGATCGTGGTGGTGCGACCGTGGAAGTTGCCCTCCATCGCCACGATGGTCGCGCGGCCCTCGGGCACTCCCTTGACCTGGTAACCCCACTTGCGGCTGATCTTGATCGCGGTCTCGACGGCCTCGGCACCGGAGTTCATCGGCAGGATCATCTCCTTGCCGGTCAGCTCGGCCAGCGCCTTCGAGAACGGCCCGAGCTGGTCGTTGTAGAACGCCCGGCTGGTCAGCGTCAGGGCGCCGAGCTGCTGGCGGGCGACCTCGACCAGCCGCGGGTGCGAGTGGCCGAAGTTCAGGGCCGAGTAGCCGGCGAGGCAGTCGAGGTACCGACGACCGTCGACATCGGTCACCCAGGCGCCCTCGCCGTTGGCGAGCACCACCGGCAGCGGGTGGTAGTTGTGCGCGGCGTACGTCTCGGTGAGCTCGATGTGGTGGGCGGTGCGCGAGTTCTGATCGGTCATGAGGCGCTGCTTTCGGGCGTGGCTCGCGGGCCAGTCGGATCGGTGCGGGGTCGTGCCTCCATGATCCCGCACGGGACCCCCGTTCTCCAAATGATTGTCTGACAATTTCTGAGATAGTCCCTGACGAAACCGTCCTCCTTGGGCCCAGAATGGGACCGTTCTGTCAGGGACTATCCGGCCATCGGTAGGTTCCGAGCCATGACTGACGATCTCCGCACGCGCGTGGGCGACGTACTTCCCGGCGTACGACGTGACCTCGAAGCGCTGGTTCGGATCGAGTCGGTGAGTGCTGACCCGGAGCGGGCGGGAGAGGTGCAGCGCAGCGCTGAGGCGGTGCGCGACCTGTTCGCGGCCGAGGGCTTCGACACCACGATCACCAGCGCCGACGGCGGTCGCCCCGCAGTGATCGCGCACAAGAAGAGCAGCCGTGACCGCGCGAAGACCGTCCTCCTCTACGCCCACCACGACGTCCAGCCGGAGAACGACCACGCCGACTGGGACTCCCCGCCGTTCGAGCCCACCGAGCGCAACGGCCGGCTGTACGCCCGCGGCGCCGCCGACGACAAGGCCGGCATCGCGGCGCACCTCGGCGCGATCCGCATCTACGGCGACGATCTCCCGGTCAACGTCGTGATGTTCGTCGAGGGCGAGGAGGAGGTCGGCTCCGACAGCCTCCCGGCGCTGCTCCGGCAGCACCTCGACGAGCTCCGCGCCGACGTGATCCTGATCGCCGACAGCGGAAACTGGGACATCGGCGTCCCCGCCCTGACCACCAGCCTCCGCGGCCTGGTCCGCCTCGACGTCGAGGTGCGCACCCTGACCCACGCGGTCCATTCCGGGATGTGGGGCGGCCTGGTCCCCGACTCCCTGATGACGCTCTCCCGCCTCATCGCCTCCTGCCACGACGACGAGGGCAACGTCGCCGTCGAGGGCCTGTACGCCGGGCCCGCCGCCGACCTGGAGTACCCCGAGGACCGTCTCCGGGCCGAGTCCGGTGCCGTCCCCGGCGTCCGGTGGATCGGCAGCGGCTCCAGCGTGGAGCGCCTCTGGACCAAACCCGCCCTCTCGGTGATCGGCCTGACCGCGCCCAAGGCCGAGGGCTCCAGCAACACCCTGGTCCCGGCTGCGACCACCCGGCTCAGCCTCCGGATCGCCCCCGGCGACTCCGTGGACAGCGCCCGCGCCGCCCTCACCAGCCACCTCGAGCAGCACATCCCCTGGGGCGCCGAGCTCACGATCACCCCGGTCGACGGGGGCGAGCCCACCGCGATCGACGCGACCGGACCGGCGTACGACGCCGCGCGCGCGGCGTTCGCCGAGGCTTGGGACGGCACCCAGCCGATCGACATGGGCGTGGGCGGCTCGATCCCCTTCATCGCCGAGTTCCTCGACGCGTTCCCGGAGGCCAGCGTGCTGGTCACCGGCGTCGAGGATCCCGACACCCGCGCCCACGGCGCCAACGAGGGCCTCCATCTCGCCGAGTTCGCGCGGGTCGTTCACGCCGAGGCGCTGCTGCTCGCCAAGCTCGGCGAGCTCGGCCAGCGGTAGGGAGTCAGCGGGTCACGGTGTAGAGGAAGCACTGCGGCAGCACGGTCCGCACGTGCACCGTCGCGACGTCGGGCTCGGCCAGCAGTCGGTCGAGCACCGGCTCGAGGTCCTCGTCGCCGACGAGCGTGTTGTGCTCGTAGTTCATCGACCCGTCGGCCCGGTACGTGCGCAGCACCCCCGGTCCGCGCCGCAGCTCGCCGGGCAACCACGGCTCGGCGTAGCCCTCGCAGTGGTCGGCGTGGACATACACCGGCCCGACCTCGCGCCAGGGGGAGACCTGCTCGAACGGCGCGAAGGAGATCAGCGCGATCTGCTCGCCGGCCTGCGCGAACCGCAGGCAGCAGCGCAGCGGCTCGCCGCCCCCGGTCGCCGCGAAGGGCGTGAAGGCGTTGCCCCACCCGTCCTCCCCGGCTCGGCGTACGGCGTCCAGCCGAGCCGGGTCGATCGGGTGCGCCGTCACGGTCTGCGTCGTCTGATTCGTCTGCGTCATGTCTCCACGATGACCGATCAGCGCTCCCCGTTCCGGCGGAAATCGGACATGACGCCGGGCCATTCGGCACGCCGTGTCCGACGGGTGCGCCGATGCCGGTACGACGACCCTCCTCCTCTAGACTCGCGAGCGTGACCCCCTCCCAGAGCCGCCGTGGCGGCGACGGTCGGCTCACTGCGGCGCTCGACCCGCTGGAGCAGGGTCCCCAGGACGCCTGCGGGGTGTTCGGAGTCTGGGCGCCGGGCGAAGAGGTCTCCAAGCTCGTCTACTTCGGCCTGTACGCGCTCCAGCACCGCGGCCAGGAGTCGGCCGGCATCGCGGTCAGCAACGGTCGCCAGATCCTGGTCTACAAGGACATGGGCCTGGTCTCGCAGGTCTTCGACGACTCCACGCTCGAGTCCCTCAAGGGCCACGTCGCGATCGGCCACGCCCGCTACTCGACGACCGGCGCCAGCACCTGGGAGAACGCCCAGCCCACGTTCCGACCGACCGACGACGGCTCGATCGCGCTGGGTCACAACGGCAACCTGATCAACGCCCACGAGCTGAAGGTGATGGTCGCTCGCCTGCCCGGACCCCCGGGCGAGCTCGACCTGCACGGCCGCGGGGTCGAGGAGTCCACCAACGACACGTCGCTGGTCACCTCGCTCCTCGCCCACCATCCCGACACCACGCTCGAGCAGCGCGCGCTCGAGGTCCTGCCCCTCCTGCGCGGCGCGTTCTCGTTCGTCTGGATGAACGAGCAGACGCTGTACGCCGCGCGTGACCCGCAGGGCATCCGGCCGCTGGTGCTCGGCCGCCTCGACCGTGGCTGGGTCGTCGCCAGCGAGGACTCCGCGCTCGCCACCGTCGGCGCCAGCGTCGTCCGCGAGGTCGAGCCCGGCGAGCTGCTCGTCATCGACGAGAACGGCCTGCGCTCCCACCGGTTCGCCGAGGCCGAGCCCAAGGGCTGCGTCTTCGAGTACGTCTACCTGGCCCGTCCCGACGCCACCATCAGCGGCCGCAGCGTCCACCAGGCGCGGGTCGAGATGGGCCGCCAGCTCGCCCGCGAGTTCCCCGTCGAGGCAGACCTCGTGATGCCCGTGCCCGAGTCCGGCACGCCGGCGGCGGCCGGGTACGCCGAGGAGTCCGGCATCCCCTTCGGCCAGGGCTTCGTGAAGAACGCCTACGTCGGCCGCACGTTCATCCAGCCCAGCCAGACCCTCCGCCAGCTCGGCATCCGGTTGAAGCTCAACGCCCTCGAGCACATGGTCCGTGGCAAGCGGCTGGTCGTCGTCGACGACTCGATCGTCCGCGGCAACACCCAGCGAGCCCAGATCCGGATGCTCCGCGAGGCGGGGGCGCTCGAGGTCCACGTCCGCATCAGCAGTCCTCCGGTCAAGTGGCCGTGCTTCTACGGCATCGACTTCGCGACCCGCGCGGAGCTCATCGCCAACGGCCTTGACGTCGACGAGGTCGCCGCCAGTGTCGGGGCGGACAGTCTCGGCTACATCTCGCTCGACGGCATGGTCACCGCCACCGGCCAGGCTCCGTCGAACCTGTGCCTGGCCTGTTTCACCGGGGAGTACCCGATCGCGCTGCCCGACGAGAGCCTCCTCGGCAAGCACCTGCTCGAGGTCAGTCTCACCTCACCGGTCGACCGCGCCCTCCCCGTCCTCAACAACCCCTGAGGCCGAGGGAGCCAGCCCGTGACCGAGCCCAGCGAGGGGCAGAGCCCGGCCCCGGCCAGCGGTGCGTACGCCGCTGCCGGCGTCGACATCGACGCGGCGGACAAGGCGGTCGACCTGATGAAGGGCTGGGTCGCGAAGACCGATCGGCCCGAGGTGATCGGGTCGCTCGGCGGGTTCGCGGGCCTGTTCGACGCCTCCGCGCTCACCCGGTACCGGCGACCGATCCTGGCCACGTCCACCGACGGCGCCGGCACCAAGGTGGCGATCGCCCAGGCGATGGACGTCCACGACACCATCGGCTTCGACCTGGTCGGGATGGTCGTCGACGACCTGGTCGTGTGCGGCGCCGAGCCGTTGTTCATGACCGACTACATCGCCTGTGGGCGCGTCGTACCCGAGCGGATCGCCGCCATCGTCAAGGGCATCGCAGAGGCCTGCGTCGAGGCCGGGTGCGCGCTGGTGGGCGGCGAGACCGCCGAGCACCCCGGCCTGATGGAGCCCGATGTGTACGACGTAGCGGGCGCCGCCACCGGGGTCGTCGAGGCGGCCGATCTCCTCGGCCCCGGCCGGGTCCGCCCCGGCGACGTCGCGGTCGCGATGGCCTCGAGCGGGCTGCACTCCAACGGCTACTCCCTGGTCCGGCACGTCCTCCTCGACCAGCTCGGCTGGGCCCTCGACGGCGATGTCGCCGAGCTCGGCCGGACCCTGGGCGAGGAGCTCCTCGAGCCCACCCGGATCTACGCCCGTGCCTGCCTGGCGCTCACCGAGGTCACCGACACGCACGCGATGGCGCACATCACCGGCGGTGGGCTGGCCGCCAACCTCGCCCGCGTGCTCCCGGACGAGGTCTCGGTCACCCTCGACCGCGCGACGTGGACCCCCGCGCCCGTCTTCGACGTCGTACGACGTGCCGGGCAGCTGTCGCGGAGCGACCTGGAGGCGACCCTGAACTGTGGCGTCGGCATGGTCGCGCTGCTCCCGGCGGACGACGTCGACCGGGCGATCGAGACTCTGGCCGGCTTCCGGATCGACGCCTGGGCGGCCGGCGAGGTCATCCTCGACGACCGGCACGGAGGCGACGTGCTGCTGTCCGGTCAGCACCCCGGCTGGTAGTTCCGCAACGTTTGTCCTGCGTTTTCGGGATGGGGTGTGCGGGAACAGCCACCCATTGGGTAGCGTTGCCCCCACGACGACATGACCGATCAGACCGGTGCCACGGTGTCTTTCCCCTGGCCCGGCCCAGAGTGCGAGGGGGTCGACCCTATGGGGCGCGGCCGAGC
>NZ_DASXQG010000033.1:0-31771 GCF_036493135.1 Nocardioides sp.
GCGCCGCCGACCCTGCGCCGGTCGCGCGTGAGCGGTCCGGCGACCGCTCGTCGTCGCGGGTGCCGTCGCCCCGGGCGATGCGCAACCGGCTGGCCCGGATGGGAGCCCGCAGCGAGGCGGACAAGCCCGAGCTCGAACCGCTCTTCCGCTCGGTGCGCACCAACCATCCCAAGGCCGACCTGAGCCTGCTCGAGCGCGCCTACCGTACGGCCGAGGAGCTGCACGGCACCCAGATGCGCAAGAGCGGTGACCGCTACATCACCCATCCGCTCGCCGTCGCCACCATCCTCGCCGACATCGGCATGACCGAGCCGACGCTGGTGGCCGCGCTGCTCCACGACACGGTCGAGGACACGCCGTACACCCTGGACCAGCTGCGCGACGACTTCGGCGACGAGGTCGCGGTGCTCGTCGACGGGGTCACCAAGCTCGAGAAGGTGCAGTACGGCGAGACCGCCCAGGCCGAGACGATCCGCAAGATGATCGTGGCGATGTCGCGCGACATCCGGGTCCTGGTGATCAAGCTCGCGGACCGCCTACACAACATGCGTACCGTGCGCTACGTCAAGCAGTCCACACAGGAGCGGCAGGCCTCCGAGTCGCTCGACGTCTACGCGCCGCTGGCGCACCGGCTCGGCATGAACACGATCAAGTGGGAGCTCGAGGACCTCGCGTTCGCGACGCTCCACCCGAAGATCTACGACGAGATCGTGCGGATGGTGGCCGAACGCGCGCCGTCGCGCGACCAGTTCCTGGCCCAGGTCAAGGAGCAGGTCGAGCAGGACCTCAAGGACGCCAAGATCAAGGCGAGCGTGACCGGGCGGCCCAAGCACTACTACTCGATCTACCAGAAGATGATCGTGGGCGGCCGCGAGTTCAGCGACATCTACGACCTGGTGGCGCTGCGGATCCTGCTCGAGGAGGACCGCGACTGCTACTCCGCGCTCGGCGTACTGCACGCGCGGTGGGCGCCGGTGCTCGGCCGGTTCAAGGACTATGTGGCGTCCCCGAAGTTCAACATGTACCAGTCGCTGCACACGACCGTGATCGGGCCGCAGGGCAAGCCCGTCGAGATGCAGATCCGCACGTTCGCGATGCACCGGCGCGCGGAGTACGGCGTGGCGTCGCACTGGAAGTACAAGGAGGACCGCCGCAACGGCGTCGACACCGACCGCCCGGGCGACCTCGACGACATCAACTGGGTGCGCGCGCTCCTCGACTGGCAGAACGACGTCGAAGACCCGGGGGAGTTCCTCGAGTCCCTGCGGTTCGAGATCAACCGCGCCGAGGTCTACGTCTTCACTCCCCGTGGCGACGTGATCGCCCTTCCGGCCGGATCCACGCCGGTCGACTTCGCCTACGCCGTCCACACCGAGGTCGGGCATCACACGATCGGGGCCCGGGTGAACGGGCGGCTGGTGCCGCTGGAGTCGATGCTCGACAACTCCGACGTCGTGGAGATCTTCACGTCGAAGGCGCCGACCGCCGGCCCGTCGCGCGACTGGTTGGGCTTCGTCAAGTCACAGCGTGCCCGCTCGAAGATCAAGCAGTGGTTCACCAAGGAACGCCGCGAGGAGGCGATCGAGCGCGGCAAGGGGCAGATCGCCAAGCTGATGCGGAAGGAGGGGCAGTCGCAGTCGCTCAAGCGGGTGCTGTCCCACGAGTCGCTGACCCAGGCCGCGATGCACTTCCGGCTGGCCGACGTCTCCGCGCTGTACGCGGCGGTGGGGGAGGGCAACCTCAGCGCCCAGGCCGTCGTACGCCGGGTGATCGAGCTGCACGGTGGGGACGACGGTGCCCAGGAGGACCTCGCCGAGGCCGTCAGCATCACCGCCCCACGAACCCGGTCGAAGGTGTCCGCGCCCGGAGACTCCGGCGTCATCGTCAAGGGCGCCCCCGATGTCTGGGTCAAGCTGGCCCGCTGCTGTACGCCGGTCCCGCCCGACGCGATCCTGGGCTTCGTCACCAAGGGCGGTGGTGTCTCGGTGCATCGTCGAGACTGCACGAACGCCGGCGAGCTCCAGCGTCAGCCGGAGCGACTGCTCGACGTCGAGTGGGCCCCCACCGCGCACTCGACGTTCCTGGTGAACATCCAGGTCGAGGCGATCGACCGCGCCCGCCTGCTGTCGGACATCACCATGGTGCTCTCGGACGCGCACGTGAACATCCTCAGCGCGACCCTCTCCACCACCCGCGACCGCGTCGCGAAGACCCGCTTCACCTTCGAGATGGCCGAGGCCAAGCACCTCGACACGGTCCTCCGCGCCGTCCGCTCCGTCCCCGGCGTCTTCGACGCCTACCGCGTCACGCAGTAGCGCCCTCCCGATAGTACGTATCAATTGGCCGGAGAGGACCCCGTCCGTTTGATACGTACTATCCGCCGTCAGGGACCCGCCAATCTTCCACGGGTGGACCTCCGGGCTGCTCCTCCACAGTCAAGCTCAGCCGTCGAGCGGCCGGGCTCGGTCCCCGCCAGCCTGGCGCCATGGATGGTGAGTGGAGCCCGAGATGTGAACGGCCATCGGACTTGGTCCGCCCGGTGCGGATCGACCCGACCGGCGTATCCGGCCCGACCAAGTGGCACGCAGGCGGTTGTGCCTGGAGGCGTGTAGGTCCGGGCCTCTTCGTGCCAGCCCGGGTCGACCCCACGATCGTGGAGCAGAGGATCGTCGAGCAGGCCGCGCGGGTCCGCGCGTACGGCGCGCTGACCGCGTGGGCGGCACTTCGATGGCGCGGTGCGGCGTACTTCAAGGGTGACGACGCCGCCGGCGACCCGCTACCCGTGCCCTTGGCGGTGGGGAGGGCATGTGTGCGTCCCCATCCGGGGATCCTTGTCGTCCGCCGTCAAACACCTCTGATCGAGTGGAACGTCCTGGACGACGTGCCGTGCGCGATCGCCGCGCGGGCGCTGTTCGACGAGATCATCAGGCTGTCCGCTGTGCGCCCGGCCGTCGTGGCGATCGACATGGCCGCGGCGGCCGGACTTCTGACAGTTGCCGAGTTCTGGGCCTTCCTGCAACGGCACATCCGTCCGAGGAACGGAGTCGTGCTCGCACGCGAGGCGACCCTGCTCGCCATCGACGACAGTTGGTCGCCCCAGGAATCGTGGATGCGTCTGTGCTGGGTGCTCGACGCGGCGTTGCCCCAGCCGTTGTGCAACACCCCGCTGTTCGACCTCGACGAGAATCTGCTGGGCATCCCGGATCTCTTCGACCCGGTGGCCGGCGTCGTCGGCGAGTACCAAGGAGAGGTGCACAGCTCCCCGGGACGACGTCGCGCCGACGACGCCCGATCACAGCGCTTCCTGGATCATGGTCTGGCGTACTTCGAGGTGGGCGCCGGTCAGCTGGGCGACATCCGAACGGCAACCCGCATGCGGCAGGTGCGAGTCCAGGCCAAGTTCCTTCCCCCCGACCAGCGAGCGTGGACCCTCGAACAACCCGCTTGGTGGCGAGAGCGGGACCAGCAGCGCAGGGCTTCGTAAGTGCGCCGGGCGATAGTACGTATCAATTGGCAGGTCCCGGCCGTCCGATTGATACGTACTATCGCGGTCAGCCGGAGTAGTCGGCGGAGGCGCGCTGGGCCATCTCCAGGAAGGCGCGGCGGGAGGCGAGGTTCTCCTCCAGCTCGGACACCTTCTTGCCGTCACCGGCGGAGCGGGCCTTCTCCAGATCGGCCTCGACCTTGCCGATCGCCTCCTGCAGCTTGGTGACCATGTCGTCGGCGCGGGCGGACTTCTCCGGATCAGTACGACGCCACTTCTCCTCCTCGATACCCCGGATGGTCTGCTCGACGGCGCGCATCCGGTCCTCGAGCGGGCGGATCTGGTCTCGCGGCACCTTGCCGATCGCGTCCCAGCGCTCGGCGATGTCTCGGATGGCGCGCTTGGCGCCGTCGACGTCCGTGACCGGCACCAGGGTCTCGGCCTCGGCGAGCAGCTTCTCCTTGGCCTCGGCGTTCGCCGCGAACTCGGAGTCCTGGGCGGCCATCGCCTCGTCGCGCGCCCCGAAGAACGTGTCCTGCGCCCCGCGGAACCGCTTCCACAGGTCCTCCTCGACCTCACGCGGTGCCGGCCCCGCGGCCTTCCACTGCCGCATCAGGTCGCGGTAGACGCCGGACGTCGGCCCCCACTCACGGGAGTTGGCCAGGGACTCGGCGTCCTTGACCAGGCGCTGCTTGACGACCCGGGCGGCCTCGCGCTTCTCGTTCTGCTCCGCGAAGTGCGACTTGCGTCGCCGGGTGTACGCCGTGCGTGCGGTCGAGAACCGGCGCCAGAGCTGGTCGTCCGCGGCCCGATCGATCCGCGGCAGGCCCTTCCACTCGTCGAGCAGCTGCCGCAGTCGGTTCGCGCCGTTGCGCCAGTCGTTGCCGTCCGCCAGCTTCTCGGCCTCGCCGACCAGGCGCTCCTTCTCGGCCCTCGTCGCGGCGGCCTTCTCCGCCCGCTCGGCCCGGCGGGCCTGCCGCTGCTGGGAGATCACCGGGAGCAACGAGTCGAGCCGGCCGACCAGGCTGGTGAGGTCACCGACCGCATGGGCGTCGACGACCTGGGTGCGCAGGTTGCGCACGGACTCGGTCGCCTCGTCCGGTGAGACGACACCGGCGATCACCCGCTGCTCGATCAGGTGCACGCTGCCTGCCAGCTCGTCGTACCTCTTGGCGTAGAAGGCCAGCGCCTCGTCGGACGACCCTTCGGGGTACTGCCCGACCGCGCGCTCCCCGTCGGCGGTCCGTACGTAGACCGTTCCGTCCTCGGCGACGCGTCCCCACTCGCTGGTCGTCACTTCGTTCCTCTTCGGTCCGTCTCGTCGCGGTGCTGACCCTGGGCAACGCCCCATGCTAGCCACGGCCTCCCGAGCGGCCGCGCACCGATTCCATCACGCTCGGGGACGGTCGATAGTCTGCCCGGGTGCTGATCGCCGGCTTCCCCGCAGGCTCGTGGGCCGCGAACTGCTACGTCGTCGCCACCGGCCCCGGGTCCGAGTGCGTCGTCGTCGACCCCGGCCAGGACGCCGCGCCCGGCATCGCCGACATCGTCCGCGAGCACCGGCTCAAGCCGGTCGCCGTACTGCTCACCCACGGGCACATCGATCACATGTGGTCGGTCACCCCGGTCTCGGGGACGTACGACGCGACCGCGTGGATCCACCCGTCCGACCGACACCTGCTCACCGACCCGATGGCGGGAATCTCCCGCGAGAGCGCAGCGATGCTGCTCGGCGGGAAGTACGAGTTCACCGAACCCGACGACGTGTCCGAGCTGACCGACGGCCAGCGCCTCGAGCTGGCCGGACTGGACGTGGTCGTCGACCACACCCCGGGCCATACCGAGGGCTCGGTCGCGTTCCGTACGCCGTACGCCACCGACGGCGTCTCCGAGGTCATGTTCTCCGGCGACCTGCTGTTCGCCGGCTCCATCGGTCGCACCGACCTGCCGGGCGGCGACCACCCGTCGATGCTGGAGAGCCTGCGTCACAAGGTGCTCTCACTGCCCGACGACATCGTTGTCCTCCCGGGCCACGGCGAGCAGACCTCGATCGGCCGTGAGCGCGCGACCAACCCGTTCCTGCTCGACCTCGCCGACGAGGGCGTCGGCGACGACAGCGCCGCGCGCGTCACCCGAGGACTCTGACCCATGAGCAAGCCCACGCCGCTGAGCGGCTTCCCCGAGCTGCTGCCAGCCGCCCGCACGGTCGAGCGCGAGGTGGTCGCCACGCTGTCGCGCACGTTCGAGCTCCACGGCTACGCCAACATCGAGACCCGCGCGGTCGAGCCGCTCGACCGGATGGCCAAGGGTGGCGAGATCGACAAGGAGCTCTACGTCCTGCGTCGGCTGCAGGCCCCGGATGACTCCGCCGACGACACCGGGCCGGATCGTCAGCTGGGCCTCCACTTCGACCTCACGGTGCCCTTCGCCCGCTATGTCCTGGAGCACGCCGGTCACCTGGAGTTCCCCTTCCGCCGGTACCAGATCCAGCCGGCCTGGCGCGGCGAGCGCCCCCAGGAGGGCCGCTACCGCCAGTTCACCCAGGCCGACATCGACATCGTCGGCAAGGACGAGCTCCCGTTCCACCACGACGTCGAGGTGATGCGGGTGATGGTGCAGGCGCTCGGATCGTTGCCCCTGCCTCGCCTCTCCTTCCAGGTGAACAACCGCAAGCTGATCCAGGGCTTCTACCGTGGGCTCGGCATCGCGGACGTCACCGCCGCGATCCGGCAGATCGACAAGCTGGACAAGCTCGCGCCCGAGGCCGTCGCCGAGCTCCTCGTCGAGAACGCCGGGGCCACCCGCGAGCAGGCCGCACGGTGCCTCGAGCTGGCGACGATCCGCGTCTCCGACCACACCCTGGTCCAGCGCGTGCAGGCGCTCGGGGTCGACGACGAGCTGTTGAGCCGGGGCCTCGTGGAGCTTTCTGCGGTGCTCGAGGGCTGCGCCGACGCCGTGCGCGCGAGCGACGGCCGGGTGACCGTGGAGGCCAACCTCCGCATCGCTCGTGGCCTCGACTACTACACCGGCACCGTCGTCGAGATCTTCATGGAGGGCTACGAGCGGCTGAAGTCGGTCGGCGGCGGTGGCCGGTACGACGCCCTCGCCTCCGACGGGCGCACGACGTACCCGGGCGTGGGGATCTCGTTCGGCCTCTCACGCACGCTGGTCCCGCTGATCTCCGAAGGTGTGCTCACCGGCAGCCGCGCAGTGCCGAGCGCGGTCCTGGTCGCCCTCGCCGACGAGGAGAGCCGGCTCACCAGCGAACGGGTCGCCGACTCCCTCCGCAGCCGCGGCATCGCCTGCGAGGTGGCACCGAGCCCGCAGAAGTACGGCCGCCAGATCCGATACGCCGAGCGCCGCGGCATCCCCTTCGTCTGGTTCCCCGCGACCGAGACCGGCGTCAGCGACCAGGTCAGGGACATCCGCTCCGGCGACCAGGTCGACGCGGACGCCGCGACCTGGACGCCACCCCACGCCGACCTCCGGCCCACGATCGTGACCACCATCGACAACCCCGAGGAGAACACCCAGTGATCCGTACGCACGACGCCGGGAATCTCACCGCCGCCGACGAGGGCACGCGGGTGACCCTGGCCGGCTGGGTGGCGCGGCGCCGCGACCACGGGGGAGTGGCCTTCATCGACCTGCGCGACGCCAGTGGAGTCGCCCAGGTCGTCATCCGCGACGAAGACGTCGCGCACCACCTGCGCAGCGAGTACTGCATCGAGGTCACCGGCACCGTCGAGAAGCGCCCGGAGGGCAACGCCAACCCCCACATCCCCTCCGGCGAGATCGAGGTCATCGCCGAGGACGTCGAGGTGCTCAGCCCCAGCGCGGTGCTGCCTTTCCCGATCGACGAGGCAGGGTCGCAGAAGGGGGGCGACGTGGGGGAGGAGGCACGGTTGCGCCACCGCTACCTCGACCTCCGCCGTGCCGGCCCCGCCGCCGCGATCCGGCTGCGCAGCAAGGTGAACAAGGCCGCGCGCGACGTCCTCGACGCCCACGGCTTCGTCGAGATCGAGACGCCGACGCTGACCCGTTCCACGCCCGAGGGGGCCCGTGACTTCCTGGTGCCGGCCCGGTTGCAGCCCGGGTCCTGGTACGCACTGCCGCAGAGCCCCCAGCTGTTCAAGCAGCTGCTGATGGTCGCGGGCATGGAGCGCTACTACCAGATCGCGCGGTGCTACCGCGACGAGGACTTCCGCGCCGACCGGCAGCCGGAGTTCACCCAGCTCGACATCGAGATGAGCTTCATCGACCAGGACGACGTGCTCGCGGTCGCCGAGGACGTGCTCGTCGCGCTCTGGACGCTGATCGGGTACGACGTGCCGACGCCGTTGCCGCGGATGACGTATGCCGAGGCGATGGCCAGGTTCGGCTCGGACAAGCCAGATCTGCGCATGGGCCAGGAGCTCGTCGACTGCACGGCGTACTTCGCCGACACCGAGTTCCGGGTCTTCCAGGCGCCGTACGTCGGCGCCGTGGTGATGCCCGGCGGCGGCGACCAGCCGCGGCGCCAGTTCGATGCCTGGCAGGAGTGGGCGAAGCAGCGCGGGGCTCGCGGCCTGGCCTACGTCACGATCGGCGAGGACGGCGAACTCGGAGGTCCGGTGGCCAAGAACCTCAGTGCCGACGAGCGGGCCGGTCTGGCCGCGCACACCGGCGCGAAGCACGGCGACTGCGTCTTCTTCGCGGCGGGGCCGGTCAAGTCCAGCCGTGCCCTGCTCGGCGCCGCCCGCCTCGAGATCGGCCGGCGCTGTGGCCTCATCGACGAGGACGAGTGGAGCTTCCTGTGGGTCGTCGACGCTCCGCTCTTCGAGCCCGCGGACGAGGCGACCGCGGCAGGAGACGTCACCGTCGGCAGCGGCGCCTGGACCGCCGTCCACCACGCCTTCACCTCTCCTCAGGACCTCGACACCTTCGACCAGGACCCTGCCCACGCGCTGGCCTGGGCCTACGACATCGTCTGCAACGGCAACGAGATCGGCGGGGGCTCGATCCGTATCCATCGCGGCGACATCCAGAAGCGCGTCTTCGCAGTGATGGGTCTCGGCGAGGAGGAGGCGCAGGAGAAGTTCGGGTTCCTCCTGGACGCGTTCCAGTACGGCGCGCCCCCGCACGGAGGCATCGCCTTCGGCTGGGATCGGATCGTGGCGCTGTTGTCACGATCTGACACCATTCGCGACGTCATCGCCTTCCCGAAGAGCGGCGGGGGTTACGATCCGCTCACCGGAGCACCCGCGCCGATCACCGCAGATCAACGCAAGGAAGCCGGCGTGGACGCCCCGTTGGAACGGTCCAAATCCCGAGACTGAATCGTTACCTCGGGGGGCGTAGAAATCACTTGACGGTCATCTAGAGTCCATCCCGGTCCAGATGCCGTGAGCTGCCTCACCCGGCTGCGATCGCACTGGGCAGCGGCCACGGACGAACTTCTTGGCGTGAGAGGACGAGTATGGGCATCAGTGCGACCGAACTTGCCGAAGCCCCGGTAGGCGCAGCCGAAGCGCCCGAAGGCAAGAAGCTCGCCGGCCGGTCTCCCACCCAGATCGCACTGCTTCGTCTCCGACAGGACAAGCTGGCGTTGGCCTGTTTCATGATCGTGGTGCTCCTGATCCTCTGCGGGATCTTCGCGCCGGTCATCTGCAACCTTCTCAACATCTACCCGACGGCCGCGACGATCCCCTACGACCCGAGCCAGGTGCTGGACTTCAACACCGGCCTGCCACTCCAAGGCCCGCCGAACCACGGGTTCTGGGCCCAGCACCCCCTTGGCCTGGCTCCTCAGACCGCCGTCGACAACCTCGCCCGGCTCCTCTACGGCCTCCGTACCTCGCTGTTCGTGGCGACCGCCGCCACGGTGTTCAGCACGCTGTTCGGCGTGGTGCTCGGGCTCGTCGCGGGCTTCTCGCGCGGCTGGATGGACCGGATCATCATGTTCGTCACCGACCTGTTCCTGTCGTTCCCCTTCATCCTCGGTGCCCTCGCGATGTCACCGATCATCGTCAGCCATTTCGCGAAGCCGGGTCAGCTGGGCATCCTGTCGAAGGTCCAGCTCTTCTCACTGATCGGGATCCTGGTGATCTTCACGTGGATGCCGCTGTGCCGCCTGATCCGAGGTCAGGTGCTGTCGCTGCGTGAGCGCGAGTTCGTCCAGGCCGCCCAGGTGATGGGCGTGCCGACTCGGCGCATCCTGTTCAAGGAGCTGCTACCCAACCTGGTCGCCCCCATCGTGGTCGCGACGTCGCTGTCCCTGCCCGCGTTCGTCACCGCCGAGGCCGGCCTGTCGTACCTCGGTATCGGCATCACCGGCATCCCGACCCTCGGACAGACCATCTTCGACGCCCAGAACTGGTGGGAGGTCTATCCGCTCTACCTCTGGGCCCCCGTCCTCACGATCTGCGCGCTGGTCCTCGCGCTCAACCTCCTCGGCGACTCGATCCGAGACGCCTTCGACCCCAGAACTCGCCGGTGATCGGTTCACCGGGAGAAATGCAGTAACCACGGAAAGGGTGGGCTATGCGGTTCAAATCACCGTTGATTGCCATCTCCGCCGTCGGTGTGCTGGCTCTGAGCGCCTGTGGCGGCTCAGGGTCGGACAACAGCGGCTCGGCGGATCAGACAAAGCAGAACGAGAACATCGGAAACACCGGCAACTTCCAGGACGCGAGCGCCAAGGGTCCGGTGACGATCTCCGGCGCCAAGACCGGCGGCATCGTCACGGTGCTGACCTTGACCGGTGTGCAGACGACCATCGACCCCAGCGAGGTCTACTACGTCGACACCTCGTCGATCTTGAGTGGTCTGGTGACCCGGTCGTTGACGCAGTACAAGTACGACCCCTCGACCAAGCAGATGATCCTGGTGCCCGACCTGGCCACCGACCTCGGTACCCACAACGACAACTACACCCAGTGGAAGTTCACGATCCGCCCCGGTGTGAAGTGGGGCGAGAACGGCAAGCCGGTCACCGCCCAGGACGTCGCCTTCGGGATGACGCGGTGCATGGACGCCGCGACGTTCCCGACCGGCGCCTGCCCTTACTACTCGAACGCCTACTTCAAGGGCGGCTCGAAGTACAAGGGCATGTACACCGACCCGGGCTCGAAGTTCAACGGCATCAAGGTCAACGGTCAGACGATCACGATCAACATGGCCAAGCCCTTCCCGGACATGCCCTACTGGGGCACGTTCCCGGCCAACGGCCCGGTCCCGTCGGACAAGACGGTGTCGGACCCCAAGAACTACAAGAAGCACCCGTGGTCGACGGGTCCCTACATGATCAAGTCCTTCAACCAGTCCAAGGAGCTGGTGCTGAAGAAGAACCCGTACTGGGAGGCCTCGACCGACCCGGCTCGCACGCAGTACCCCGACGGGTATGACTTCAAGCTCCAGCAGCAGTCGGAGAAGATCGACCAGATCATGCTGGCCGACACCGGCACCGGCCAGACCTCGCTGACCTACGACGACCTGCTCGCCCCTGACTTCCAGCAGATGAAGCAGAAGGCGCCGGACCGTCTGACGTTGGGTGGCTCGCCGTGCACCTACTACTGGGCACCGGACAACCGGAAGATCACCAACAAGAAGGTGCGCGAGGCTCTCTCGTGGGCCTACCCCTACAAGAACGTGATCCTCGCCGGTGGTCTGATCCCGAACGTGAACGCGATCCCGGCCACGAACCTGATGCCTCCGGGCCTGCCCGGGCGTACGGCGTACAACGTGACCGGTCGCCAGGGGTTCAACTCCGACCCGGCCAAGGCCAAGGCGCTGCTGAAGTCGGCGAACGCCATGGGTTACGAGATCAAGTTCCTGTTCCGCACCGACGACCCGATCTCGGTCAAGGGCAAGGACGCGATCGTCAAGGGCCTCACCGAGGGCGGCTTCAAGGCCACCCCGGTGCCGACCACGACGGCGAACTACCCCGCAGCACGTGACAACACGTCCGAGGACATCAACGTCCGCTCGGCCGGTTGGTGCTCGGACTGGCCGTCCGGTTCCACCTGGCTGCCGACCGTGCTCGGGTCGACCGACCCGGACAAGAGCCACTCGTTCGGGGCCAACTTCTCGGCGTTCGGGAACAAGGCGGCCGACAACCAGATGAACGCCATCCAGACGATGCCTCTGGAGAAGCAGGCGGACGCGTGGAACGCGCTCGACAAGCAGATCGCGACGAAGTACTTCCCGCTGTTCACCACCTACTACACCGGCATCGCTCAGGCCCATGGATCCAAGATCATGGGCGACAACGATGACAACACGCTGGGTATGCCGACCTGGAAGGACATCTGGGTGAACCAGTGACCTCTCCGGTCGACTGGTCGGTCAGCTTACCGACGGAGTCATCCGGGTGTTGGGGTACGGCGCACGCCGTACCCCACCACCCACCACCAACAACCGCTAGGAAGCCAGGGATGACGGGATTCATCGTTCGCCGTAT
This sequence comes from Nocardioides sp., assembly GCF_036493135.1. Taxonomy (GTDB): domain Bacteria; phylum Actinomycetota; class Actinomycetes; order Propionibacteriales; family Nocardioidaceae; genus Nocardioides. The sequence continues at coordinate 11,925 of NZ_DASXQG010000033.1, forward strand.
TCTCAGCTCGATCCTCGTGGTCATCTTGACCTCGATGTTCGTGTTCGTACTGTTCTTCAAGGGGCTCGGAGACAGTCCGGCCGTGAACTACTGCGAGAAGCTCGGTCCCGGCAAGTGCACCACGGCCAAGCTGGACTCGATCAAGCACCAGATGGGCTTCGACCGGTCCCTGGCCTCCAACTACGCGACCTGGGCGAAGGGCATCTTCGTCGGCCGCCAGAACGTCTACGTCGACGGCAAGGTGTACGACTGCCCCGCTCCGTGCCTCGGCATCTCGATCATGACCGGCAACACGGTCACCCACGACCTGAAGCAGAAGTACCCCGCCACCATGACCCTGGCGCTCGGAGCCGCGACGATGTACCTCACCCTCGGGGTGCTGCTCGGTGCGTTGGCCGCGAAGTGGCGAGGAACCTCGGCCGACCGACTACTGGTCGGAAGCTCGTTGATCGTGTCTTCGATTCCGTACTATCTCGTGGCCCTGCTGGCCTGGATCTATCTGTCCTTGCAGCTGAAGATCTTCCCGGAGACGGGGTACTACCCGATCAGCCAGAACCCCATCAAGACGATCCAGTGGATGATGCTGCCCTGGCTCGTGCTCGGGCTGTACAGCTGCACGTCGTACGCCCGGTTCACCCGAGGACAGATGGCGGAGACGTTGAGCGAGGACTACATCCGCACCGCCCAGGCCAAGGGCGTGCGCAACAACAAGGTGCTGTTCAAGCACGCGCTGCGTGCGGCGATCGTCCCGGTGATCACGATCTTCGGGCTCGACTTCGCCACGCTGCTGGCCGGCACTATCTTCACCGAACGGATCTTCAGCATCGACGGCATCGGTAACTGGGGTCTGACGGCGCTGTCGACGCCGATCGACATCAACGTCGTGAGCGCGACCGTGCTGGTGTCCGCGGTCCTCGTGGTCGTGGCCAACCTGCTGGTCGACATCCTCTACAGCTTCATCGACCCACGGGTCAGTATCGCCTGAGACGGCCGACCGTCCCTCGTCCCGCCTCCACGAAAGAGTCGTATGAGCACCGATACCTTCGAACGTCCCAGAGACATGGCGGCGCCGGCCAACCCCGAGGACCCGTTCCTGGTCGTCGAGGACCTGACCGTCAAGTTCCCCACCCACGACGGACTCGTCCAGGCCGTCACCGACCTCTCCTTCACCGTCGAGCGCGGCAAGACGCTCGGCATCGTGGGCGAGTCCGGCTCCGGCAAGAGCGTGTCGTCGATGGCCGTGCTGGGTCTCCACGACCCGAAGCACACCCGCCTCTCAGGGTCGATCCGGGTGGACGGACAAGAAATCATCGGCGCGTCAGAGGACCGGATGCGCAAGATCCGCGGCAACAGCGTCGCGATGATCTTCCAGGACGCGCTCACCGCGCTTCACCCCTTCTACACGATCGGCGACCAGATCTCCGAGGGGTATCGGATCCACCACCGGGTCTCCAAGGCCGACGCGAAGAAGCGTGCCATCGAGATGCTGGACCGGGTCGGTATCCCGCAGGCGAACCGTCGGGTCGACGACTACCCCCATCAGTTCTCGGGCGGCATGCGACAACGAGCCATGATCGCGATGGCACTGGTCAACGACCCGCAGCTGCTGCTCGCCGACGAGCCGACGACGGCGCTCGACGTGACCGTGCAGGCGCAGATCCTGGACCTGCTCCAGGACCTGCAGCGGGAGTTCAACTCCGCGGTCATCATCATCACCCACGACCTCGGAGTGGTCGCCGAGCTCGCGGACTCGACGATGGTGATGTACGGCGGCCGGGCGGTGGAGTACGGCGCGACGCGCGAGATCCTGACCCACCCGGAGATGCCCTACACCTGGGGCCTGCTGGGCAGCATCCCGGACGTCAGCACCGACTCCGAGGCGCGCCTCGTGCCGATCCCGGGGAACCCGCCCAGCCTGCTCAACCCGCCCTCAGGCTGCTCGTTCCACCCCCGCTGTCCCCACGTGGACAAGGTGCCCGGCGACCTGTGCCGGACCACCCTGCCAGACCTCGTTCCCGGCGATCGCGGGGACAACCACGTGAAGCGTTGTCACCTGGCGAATCCGGGCGAGATCTACGCCGAGGAGGTGCTGCCGGAGATCGCTCCCGACCTCATCGACCCCGAGACGGGTGAGATGATCCCGGAGCTGGCAGCAGTCGACCCCGACGAGGTTTGAGGGCAGGATGAGCACCGTGACCAACTCCGACATCGAGCGTGCCCCCGAGAGCTCGGGGGCAGCTGTCGGCAATGAGACGCTTCTCGAGGTTCGGGACCTGAAGAAGTACTTCCCGGTGAAGTCCGGCGGCGTCATCCGGCGGACCGTGGCCCACGTGCAGGCGGTGGACGGCGTCTCATTCACGCTGAACAAGGGCGAGTCGCTCGGGCTCGTGGGTGAGTCCGGCTGCGGGAAGACCACGACCGGGCGACTGATCACCCGGCTCTACGACCCCACGGCGGGCGAGATCAACTTCGAGGGCAACGACATCGGACCTCTCACGCGCCGGCAGATGATGCCGATCCGCAGCGAGATCCAGATGATCTTCCAGGATCCGTACTCCTCGCTGAACCCGCGTCACACGGTCGGCACGATCGTCGGTACGCCGTTACGGGTGCACAACATGGTCCCGGAGAAGAAGGTGCTCGCACGGGTCCAGGAGCTGCTGGAGGTCGTCGGCCTCAACCCGGAGCACTACAACCGGTACCCGAGCGAGTTCTCCGGTGGACAGCGGCAGCGCATCGGCATCGCCCGCGCGCTCGCCCTGCAGCCCAAGCTCCTGGTCGCCGATGAGCCGGTCTCCGCGCTCGACGTGTCGATCCAGGCCCAGGTGGTCAACCTGCTGGGTGACGTGCAGGAGGAGTTCGGGATCGCGTTCCTCTTCATCGCCCACGACCTGTCGATCGTGCGGCACTTCTGCCCCGACGTCGCGGTCATGTACCTCGGCAAGATCGTCGAGATCGGCGACCGCGAGACGATCTACGAGCGTCCGCACCACCCCTACACCCAGGCCCTGCTGTCCGCGGCACCCGACGTGAAGCAGGCCGCCATCGGCGGGCGTCGCGAGCGCATCCGGCTCGAGGGCGACGTACCGTCACCGATCAACCCGCCCAGCGGCTGTCGGTTCCGCACGCGCTGCTGGATGGCCCAGGAGATCTGTGCCAAGCAGGAGCCGCCGCTGATGCAGATCGGCCGGCGGCACAAGGTCGCCTGCCACTTCGCCGGCGAGCTCCATCAGACACCCGACCGCCCGGTCACCGCGGAGATCCTCGGCGTCGACGACCAGGGCAACTCCAGCAGCGTGGGCCCGGCGCCGGCCGAGATCCACGACCAGCCGGGCTATGCCGACTCCTGGTACGACCTGAAGACCAAGTCGGTCACCTCGGCCTGAGCCGTCGACCGACCTACCGCCTACGCTGCACCCGTGGACGGGCTCTTCGACGACGCGACGCTGCGCTCGGGTGCGGACGTTCCGGGCTCGGGCGCGCTCCAGGCGAACACCCACGCCTCGGCGCCACTGGCGGTGCGGATGCGTCCGCGCACCCTCGACGAGCTGGTCGGCCAGCCGCAGCTGCGCGCCGAGGGGTCCCCGCTGAGGCAGCTGATCGAGGGCCGCCAGTCGATGTCGGTCCTGCTGTGGGGCCCGCCGGGCACCGGCAAGACGACGATCGCGGCCATCGTCAGCGGTCAGACGGATCGAGCCTTCGTCGAGGTCTCAGCGGTCTCGGCCGGGGTGAAGGAGGTGCGCGCCGCGATCGACCAGGCCCGGGCCGACCTGACCCGCCGTGGCCGCGAGACGGTGCTGTTCGTCGACGAGGTCCATCGGTTCAGCAAGGCTCAGCAGGACGCGCTTCTGCCCGGGGTGGAGAACCGCTGGGTGACCCTGGTCGCCGCGACGACCGAGAACCCGTTCTTCTCGGTGATCTCCCCGCTGCTCTCGCGCAGCCTGCTCCTGCAGCTGGACTCGCTCACCGACGCGGACGTGACCGAGGTGATCGACCGGGCGCTGACCGACGAGCGCGGGCTGGCCGAGGCGTTCACCCTCGACGACGACGCACGTGCTCACCTGGTGCGGCTGGCCGGAGGTGACGCGCGGCGTTCGCTGACCTACCTCGAGGCCGCGGCCGGGGCCGCGTCGACGAAGGGCGCGACCACGATCGACCTGGAGACCGCCGAGACCGCCGTCGACCGCGCGGCGGTGCGCTACGACCGGCAGGGCGACCAGCACTACGACGTGGTCTCGGCGTTCATCAAGTCCGTGCGGGGCTCCGACGCCGACGCCTCACTTCACTACCTGGCCCGGATGTTCGAGGCGGGGGAGGACCCGCGGTTCATCGCCCGTCGGCTGGTGATCCTCGCCAGCGAGGACATCGGTCTTGCCGACCCGACCGCCCTCACCACCGCGGTCGCCGCAGCGCAGGCCGTCCAGCTGATCGGGATGCCGGAGGCGCGGCTCAACCTCGCCCAGGCCACCATCGCGCTGGCCGTCGCGCCGAAGTCGAACGCCGTGATCATGGCGATCGAGGCGGCGAGCGCCGACGTGCGGGCCGGGAAGATCGGACAGGTCCCTCCGCACCTGCGCGATGCCCACTACCCGGGCTCGAAGAAGCTGGGTCACGGCACGTCGTACACCTACAGCCACGACGAGCCGTACGGCGTCGCCGAGCAGCAGTACGCGCCGGACGTGGTGCTGGACGCGGAGTACTACCGGCCCACGTCGCTCGGTGCCGAGGCCGCGGTCAAGGAGCGGTGGGAGCGCATCCGGCGGATGGTGCGCGGACGATAGGGTCGTCGACTGTGACCCGGGACCAGGCCGTGCTGCTCGCCGTCGGCGGGCTGGCCGTGGGCTGCCTGGTGCTGGTGGTCGCGCTGCTGCGCGTTCACATGCATGCCCGGCGTACCGCCGCCGAGCTCGCCGTCCTGCGAGCGAGGCTCGACGACCTGGAGCACCTGACCCCTTCGCCCGCCGCCGCGGCGCCTGCCGCGGGCCCGGTCGAGTTCGTGATCACCGACCTCGGCCAGGAGAGGCCGCTGCCCGAGCCGGCCCACCTCGACGCGCCGGCGTTCGCCGACGTCGTGCTCCGCGAGACCGTGGTGAAGGCGGCCTCCCTCGCACACGGCGTACGCCGCGGCCTGGCGCCGGCGAACCGGAACCGCATCCGCTTCGAGATGAAGCAGGAGTTACGCCGCGCGCGCAAGCAGCGGCGGGCCGACCTCAAGGCCGCCCAGCGTGACCTGCATGCCAAACAGCGCGCGTCGCTGGCGCCCGACACCCGGGAGGCCTCATGAGGCGTGGTCTCTGGTTCATGGCCGGGGCCGGCGCGGGTGTCTACGCCATGGTCCGCGCCCGGCGGGTGGCCGAGGCGTTCACGGCCGACGGTCTGAGCGACCGCTGGCATGCCCTGACCCTCGGCGCCCGGATGCTGCGCGACGAGGTGGCGCAGGGCCAGGCCGAGGCCGAAACGGAGTTGCGCGAGCGGTTCGGGCTCGTGCCTCATGGAGTGCCCGAGCTGGTGGCGACGGGTGGTCTCGAGACGCTCGCAGAGCGAGCCCCTCAACCACCGGAGGTGGCGCACCACAGACGAAGCGACGACGAAGTGGGTGAGGACTGATGGACACCGCGGAGATCCGGCGAAGGTTCGTGGCGCACTTCGAGGCCGCCGCGCACACCGCCGTCCCCTCGGCATCCATGATCCTCGACGACCCGACGCTGCTGTTCGTGAACGCCGGGATGGTGCCGTTCAAGCCCTACTTCCTCGGGCAGGAGACGCCGCCGTACCCCCGAGCGGTCAGCGTGCAGAAGTGCATCCGCACTCCCGACATCGAGGACGTCGGCAAGACCACCCGGCACGGCACGTTCTTCGAGATGTGCGGCAACTTCTCCTTCGGTGACTACTTCAAGGAGGGTGCCGTCGAGTACGCCTGGGACCTGGTCACCAAGTCACAAGCCGATGGCGGCTTCGGCCTCGAGGAGAGTCGGCTGTGGCCGTCGATCCTGTACGGCGACGACGAGGCGCTCCAGGTCTGGATGAAGGTCACCGGGCTGCCGAGCGAGCGGATCGTCAAGCTCGGCCCGAAGGAGAACTACTGGTCCATGGGCGTGCCGGGTCCCGGCGGTCCCTCCTCGGAGATCCTCTACGACCGCGGGCCGGACCACGGTCCCGAGGGCGAGTTCGAGACCACCGAGCGCCTGGTGATGCCGGCCAAGCTCGAGGACCGCTACCTCGAGATCTGGAACCTGGTCTTCATGCAGGACGAGCTCAGCGCCGTCAGGTCCAAGGAGGACTTCGACATCGTCGGGCCGCTGCCGAAGCGGAACATCGACACGGGGATGGGCCTCGAGCGGGTTGCGTACCTGCTCCAGGGCGTCGACAACATGTACGAGATCGACGTGATGTACCCGGTGATCGAGCGTGCCGAGGAGCTCACCGGCCGGCGGTACGGCGCGGACCACGACGACGACGTCCGGATGCGGGTCGTCTCGGACCACGTCCGCAGCTGCCTGATGCTGATCGCCGACGGCGTCACTCCCGGCAACGAGGGCCGCGGCTACGTGCTGCGCCGCCTGCTGCGCAGGGCGGTCCGCTCGATGCGCCTGCTCGGGTACGACGACCCCGCGCTGCCCGAGCTGCTGCCGGTCAGCCGCGACAAGATGGGAGAGACCTACTCCGAGCTGCACCGCGACTGGGATCGCATCTCGACGATCGCGTACGCCGAGGAGGACGCGTTCCGGCAGACGCTGAGGTCCGGGACCACGATCTTCGACCAGGCGGCCGCGGAGGTGAAGCGCTCCGGCGGGACCACTTTCGGCGGCGACCGCGCGTTCGCGCTGCACGACACGTACGGCTTCCCGATCGACCTGACCCTGGAGATGGCCGCGGAGCAGGGACTCGAGGTCGACGAGGTCGGCTTCCGCGACCTGATGGACCAGCAGCGGCAGCGCGCCAAGGAGGACGCCCGCTCCAAGAAGGGCGGCCACGTCAACACCGCGGCGTACCGCCAGGTGGCCGACGACATCGGTCGCGCGGTCGACTTCACCGGCTATCGCGAGGTGGTCAGCGAGGGCGCCGTCCGCGGGATCGTCCGCGACGGTGAGGTCGTGCCGAGCGCTCGCGAGGGCGACGACGTGGAGCTGGTCCTCGACCGCACGCCGTTCTATGCCGAGGGCGGCGGGCAGCTCGCGGATCAGGGCGTGATCGAGCTGGAGAACGGCGCCCGCATCGAGGTGCGCGACGTCCAGTCGCCGATCACCGGGCTGATCGTGCACACCGCGAGGGTGCTCAGCGGCGAGGTGACGGCCGGCGTCGGCGCTCACTCCGAGGTCGACACCGAGCGCCGCAAGTCGATCTCGCGCGCGCACACGGCGACCCACATGGTGCACAAGGCGTTCCGCGAGGCACTGGGGGAGACCGCGACCCAGGCCGGCTCGGAGAACGCGCCCGGCCGGTTCCGCTTCGACTTCTCCGCGACCGGTGCGGTGCCGACCTCGGTGATGCAGGACGTCGAGGCGCGGGTCAACGACCTCGTGCTCTCCGACCTCTCGGTGCACGCGGAGCTCATGAGCCAAGAGGAGGCGGTCCGGAGCGGCGCGATGGCGCTCTTCGGCGAGAAGTACGGCGACCAGGTGCGCGTCGTCTCGGTCGGCGACTGGGCTCGCGAGCTGTGCGGAGGCACGCATGCGGAGCGGTCCGGTCACCTCGGCGTGATCAAGCTGCTCGGCGAGTCGTCGATCGGCTCCGGCGTCCGCCGTGTCGAGGCGCTGGTCGGCGCGGACGCCTATCGTTTCCTGGCGCGTGAGCACGTGCTGGTGGCACAGCTGTCCGAGGCGCTCAAGGCCCGGCCCGAGGAGCTGCCCGAGCGGGTCAACGACATGGTCGAGCGGCTCCGTGCCGCGGAGAAGGCCCTCGAGCAGACCCGGATCGCCCAGCTGCTGTCGCAGGGTGCCGAGCTCGCGGCCGATGCGGCCGACGTCAACGGCGTGCGGCTGATCAGCCTGCGCATCGACGGGGCCGACGCCGGCGACGTCCGCACGATGGCGCTCAACCTGCGCAGCCGGGTCAGCCAGGAGCTGCCGGGTGCCGCGGTGCTGATCGGTGTCAAGGACGGCAAGGTCGCCGTCGTCGCGGCGACCAACCACCTCGCCCGAGACCGCGGGGTCAGGGCGAACGACCTGCTCGCGGCCGTGATGCCGCTGGTCGACGGCCGCGGGGGTGGCAAGGACGACGTCGCCCAGGGCGGCGGCACCGACGCGTCGCGGATCGACGACGCGCTGGCGGCAGCGCGGCACGCGATCGCCCAGGCGGCCGGGGTCTGAGACGGAGATGCGCCACGGCGTGCGCCTCGGGATCGACCCCGGCGATGCTCGGATCGGTGTCGCGAAGAGTGACCCGACCGGGTTCCTGGCGACCCCGCTGGAGACGGTACGCCGCGGCCGGGGCGACCTGGGGCGGATCGCACGGCTGGTGCGCGACGAGGATGCCGTCGAGGTGGTGGTCGGCCTGCCTCGTTCGCTGTCGGGGAGCGAGGGACCGGCCGCGGTGAAGGTCCGGGAGTTCGCGGGGCGACTCGCCGCTCGGATCGCACCGGTGGGGGTGCGACTCCAGGACGAGCGTCTGACCACCGTGAGTGCGGAGGCTATGCTGCGCGACCGAGGTAAGAGGGGTGCCGAACGGCGGGCCGTGGTCGACCAGGCTGCGGCGGTGCTCATCCTGCAACACGCCCTGGACACCGAGCGGGCGACCGGTCGTCCGCCCGGCGAGATCGTACGGGGAAAGACCGTGACAGGAGAGTCATGAACGACGGCAACACCTACGACGACCATGTCGTCGGGGAGCCGCACGACGTACCGGCGCCGGAGGCGGACGAGGGTGCCGACGACCGGTACGACCCCTCCTACCTCGGCGGCTCGCGCAAGAAGGAGAAGAAGCGGCGTGGCTTCTCCGGCTGCCTGGCGGTGATCGTGGCCCTGGCCGTCGTCGTCGGCGGCGCGTACTTCGCCGGTACGAAGGGATTCCACTACCTCAAGGACCACCTGTCGCACGCGGACGACTACTCCGGCCCCGGCCACGGGAAGGTGCTGTTCGAGGTCAAGCAGGGTGACTCCACGACCGCCATCGGCCGCAACCTCAAGAACGACCAGGTGGTCGCTTCGGTGGACGCCTTCCTGAGCGCCGCGCACGGCTCCAAGGACATCCAGGTCGGCTTCTACCAGCTCAAGAAGAAGATGGCCGCCGACGACGCGTTCAAGATCCTGAACGACCCGAAGAACATCATCAAGGACACCGTCACCATCCCGGAGGGCCTCCGTGTGGCCGACACCGTGGCGATCCTGGCCGACCGGACGAAGTACTCGACCGCCGACTTCGACGCGGCGCTGAAGAACACCGCGGCTCTCGGGCTGCCGTCGTTCGCCAACGGCAACCCCGAGGGCTACCTGTTCCCGTCGACGTACCCCTTCGGGCCGAAGGAGAAGCCGATCGACATGCTCAAGGACATGGTCGTCCGGTGGAAGCAGGCCGCGGCCGACGACGACCTGGTGGCGGGTGCCCAGCAGGTCGGCAAGACGCCCGCCGAGGTGATGACCATCGCCAGCCTGATCCAGGCCGAGGGCCGCGGCAGCGACATGTCCAAGGTCTCGCGGGTGATCTACAACCGGCTGGACGGGCCCGGAACCAAGCAGGGCACGTTCGGGAAGCTCCAGATCGACGCCACGGTCAACTACGCGCTGAACCGCAAGGGTGTCGTCGCGGTGACGACCGAGGAGACCCAGAACACCGACTCGCCGTACAACACCTACCTGCACGCCGGTCTGCCGCCGGGGCCGATCAACTCGCCCGGCGACGCTGCGATCAAGGCGGCGCTGAACCCGGCCGAAGGACCTTGGTACTACTACGTGACGGTCAACCTGGCGACGGGCGAGACGAAGTTCGGCGTGACCTACCAGGACTTCTTGGGCCTCAAGGCGGAGTATCGCCAGTACTGCACGACGTCGGACCGCTGCTGAGCCGGCGATGACCAGGCGATGACCAGGCGATGACCACGCGATGACCAGGCGATGATCAGGCGCTGCGCCGTCCTCGGCGACCCGGTCGAGCACTCGTTGTCACCGGTGCTCCACCGGGCGGCGTACGCCGAGCTGGGCCTGGACTGGTCCTACGACGCCGTGCGCGTCGCGGCCGGTGGCCTCGCGACGTACGTCGAGGGGTTGGGCGACGAGTGGCGCGGGCTGTCGCTGACGATGCCGCTGAAGCGGGAGGTGATGCCGCTGCTGACCTCGCGCGACCACTGGACCGAGATCTCGGGTGTCGCCAACACGCTGCTGCTGGACAACGAGGGTGGCCGGCACGGGCTGAACACCGATGTCCCCGGCGCCGAGGCGGCGCTGGGCCGGGCGACCGATGCCGCGCTGCACGAAGCGCTGGTGCTGGGCGGAGGTGCGACCGCGACCTCGGTCCTGCTGGCGCTCGCCGAGCGGGGGCTGCGGCGGGCCACCCTCGCCGTCCGTGACCCGGGCCGGGCGGCCGACACGGTCGCGGCGGTGGCTCGACATCGGCACGCGCCCGAGCTCATCGTGACCGGGCTGGCAGACCTCGGGCCGTGCGCGGCCGACGTGGTCGTCTCGACGATCCCCGCGACCGCCCAGACCGACGCCGTGCTCGCAGCCGTGGACGACGTCCCGGTGGTCTTCGAGGTGCTCTACGACCCGTGGCCGACGCCCCTGGCCGAGCGCGCGACCGCATCCGGGCGGACGCTCGTCGGCGGGCTCGACCTGCTCCTGTGGCAGGCGGTCGACCAGGTGCGGGCGATGACGGGACGGTTCGACGTCCCGGTCGCGGCGATGCGGGCGGCCGGCCGGGCGAGACTCGCCGAACGGCCGCATTGAGCGTCTCTCCATCGCTAGGGTCCCGGCATGGACTCGACCGTGCTGGCCGTGCTCGTCGGCGCGGTCGTAGCGGGTGCAGGCGGCCTTTTCGTCCCGTGGCTGATCGCGCGGGTGCCGCCGTGGGAGCCGCCGCCCCCTGAGCCCGAGGAGCCCGAGGCGGCCCTGGAGCCTGCGCCGCCGGTGGAAGCTCCCGAGCCCTACGCGGACATCGCCCGGCTGCCCGGACTCGGCTGGCGGAGCGCCGTCGTGAGTGCGGTCGCCGGAGCGATCATCGGGAGTGCCGTCGGCTGGCACTGGGCGTTCGTGCTCTGGGTGCCGTTCGTCCCGTTGTACGTCGCGCTGGCGCTCATCGACTGGCGCACCCGCCTGCTGCCGACGTACCTGATCCGCCCGGTCGCGATCGGGCTCCTGGCGCTGGTGGTGGTCGGGGCGTTGGTCACCGAGGAAATGGGGGCACTGGAACGCTCGATCATCGCCGGGCTCCTCGCGTTCGTCTTCTTCTTCGTGGTGTTCTGGATCTACCCCCGGGGCCTGGGGTTCGGGGACGTCAGGCTCGCGGGCGTCCTCGGCCTGGCCCTCGGCTGGGGTGGGTGGGGCACGTTCGTGGTCGGCCTCTACTCCGGCTTCCTCCTCGGCGGGTTGATCGGCGGCGCGCTCGCCGTACTCCGTGTCGTGGACCGTAAGGGATACCCGTTCGGCCCGTTCATGCTGGTCGGGGCGCTGATCGGCCTGCTCTGGGGCGCCGACGTCTGGAGCAGTCTCGTGAGCGCCTGACCGGTCCTGGACGCGCCGCCCTGCATGGAAGGATGAGCGCATGCTGCGCTGGCTGACCGCCGGGGAGTCCCACGGCCCCGCCCTGGTCGCGATCCTGGAGGGGCTGCCGGCGCACGTCGTGATCACCACCGACGACGTCTCGGCCGCGCTCGCCCGGCGCCGCCTCGGCAAGGGGCGGGGCGCTCGGATGACGTTCGAGCAGGACCGGGTGACGATCCTCGGCGGGGTCCGGCACGGCCGGACGATCGGCGGACCGGTGGCGATCGAGGTCGCGAACACCGAGTGGCCGAAGTGGGACCAGGTGATGGCAGCCGACCCGGTCGACGAGTCCGTGCTGGCCGACCTCGCCCGCAACGCGCCGCTGACCCGCCCCCGGCCCGGGCACGCCGACCTGGTCGGGATGCAGAAGTACGGGTTCGACGAGGCGCGCCCCGTGCTGGAGCGCGCCTCCGCCCGCGAGACGGCGGCCCGGGTCGCGCTGGGGAGCGTCGCGAGCGCGTTCCTCGAGCAGGCCACCGGCGCCCGGATCTTGTCCCACGTCATCGAGCTGGGAGGAGTGCGAGCCCCGGCCGGCGTCGTACCCGGACCCGACGACGTCGCGCGGCTCGACGAGGACGAGGTGCGCTGCTTCGACCCGGTCGCGAGCGCCGCGATGGTGGGGGCCATCGACCAGGCCCACCGGGACGGCGACACCCTCGGCGGAGTGGTCGAGGTCGTGGTGCACGGCCTGCCGCCCGGCCTCGGCTCCCACGTGCACTGGGACCGCCGGCTCGACTCCCGGCTGGCCGGTGCGCTGATGGGGATCCAGGCGATCAAGGGTGTGGAGGTCGGGGACGGGTTCGAGATCGCGGCGACCCGCGGCAGCCGGGCCCACGACGAGATCGTCCCGACCGACGAGGGGATCCGGCGGACCAGCGGCCGCTCGGGGGGCACCGAGGGCGGCATGTCCACCGGTGAGGTGCTTCGGGTCCGGGCCGCGATGAAGCCGATCTCGACCGTGCCGCGGGCGCTCCGGACCGTCGACGTCGCGACCGGCGAGGCCGCGGTCGCCCACCACCAGCGCTCCGACGTGTGCGCCGTACCGGCGGCCGGGGTCGTGGCCGAGGCGATGGTGGCGCTGGTGCTCGCGGACGCGGTGCTGGAGAAGTTCGGTGGCGACGCGGTGCCGGAGACGAGGCGCAACGTCGAGGGGTACCTCGCGTCGTTGGGAGTCCGGTGAGGGTCCGATGACCGGGCCGCGCCTGGTGCTCGTCGGGCCGATGGGCGCCGGCAAGTCGACCGTGGGTCGCCTGCTGGCCGAGCGCTGGGACGTGCCGTTCCGCGACACGGACGACGACGTGGAGCAGACCGAGGGCCGCACCATCTCCGACATCTTCGTGGAATCCGGCGAGGAGCACTTCCGGGCCGTGGAGACGGGGGCCGTGGCCCGCGCGCTCGCGGAGCACGAGGGGGTCCTCGCCATCGGTGGCGGGGCGGTGATGGCGTCGGACAGCCGGGCCGCGCTGGCCGCGCACCGGGTCGTCTTCCTGCGGGTCGGGCTCGCGGACGCCGCTGCCCGGGTCGGGCTGGGGACCTCGCGCCCGCTGCTGCTGGGCAACGTGCGCGGCACGATGAAGGCGTTGCTCGACGAGCGCACTCCGGTCTACGAGTCGGTGGCGGTCGCGGTGGTCGACACCGACGGACGGACGCCCGACGAGGTCGCGCTCGCGGTCGAGGAGGCGCTCGGTGGCTGACCCGACCGTGATCCGGGTCGAGACCGCCGCGGCGTACGACGTGGTGGTGGGCGGCGACCTGCTCGCGGGGCTGCCCGATCTGCTCGGCTCAGACGCGCAACGCGTCGCGGTCGTCTTCACCGAGGACCTGCCGGCCCCGGCGTCGTCGGTCGCCGACGTCCTCGCCCCGGCGTACGACGTGCTGGAGCTGCCCGTCCCGCCGGGGGAACGGGCCAAGACGGCGGAGTGCGCGCACCGCTGCTGGGAGGCGCTCGGGGCCGCCGGCCTCACCCGCAGCGACGCGGTCGTGACCGTCGGCGGTGGCGCGACCACCGACCTCGGCGGGTTCGTCGCCGCGACCTGGCTGCGCGGCGTGCGCGTGGTCCACGTCCCGACCACTCTGCTCGGCATGGTCGATGCGGCGGTGGGTGGGAAGACCGGCATCAACACCAGTGCGGGCAAGAACCTGGTCGGGTCGTTCCACGAGCCGGCCGGGGTGCTGTGCGATCTCGACCTGCTCGCCACCCTGCCCGACGCCGAGCTGCGCTCGGGGCTGGGTGAGGTGGTGAAGTGCGGCTTCATCGCCGACCCCGAGATCCTGCGGCTGGTCGACGACCACGGCGTGCCCTCGGCGGACTCGCCGGTGTTGCGCCAACTGGTCGAACGGGCCGTGCGGGTCAAGGCGGACATCGTGGCCGGCGACCTGAAGGAGCGTGGCGGCGACGCCCGGCATCCGGGGCGCGAGGTGCTCAACTACGGACACACGATGGGGCACGCCGTCGAGCAGGCGAGCGACTACGCCCTGCGGCACGGCGAGGCGGTCGCGATCGGGTGCGTGTACGTCGCCGAGCTCGCCCGCGCCGCGGAGGTGCTGGCCGACGACGTCGCAGACCGCCACCGCTCGACGTTCGCCCGGGTCGGGCTGCCGACCGGGTGGTCGGGCGCGTCGTACGACGACCTGCGAGCGCGGATGGCCGTCGACAAGAAGTCGCGAGGCTCGTCGTTGCGCTTCGTCGTGCTGAGCGACCTGGCAAGACCCCGGATCCTGGCCGACCCGAGCGAGGAGCAGCTGCGCGCGGCGTACGACGTGATGGTGGGAGGCGCCGGATGAGGGTGCTGGTGCTGAACGGACCCAACCTCGGCCGGCTCGGCCGCCGGCAGCCGGAGATCTACGGCTCCACGACGTACGACGAGCTGGTCGGCCGCTGCGAGGAGTGGGGCCGCGAGCTCGGCCTGGAGGTGGAGGTCCGGCAGACCAACCACGAGGGCGAGCTGCTCGACTGGCTCAACGCCGCGGCCGACGACCGCACCCCGGTGGTGCTGAACGCGGGCGCCTGGACCCACTACTCCCTGGCCCTCTACGACGCCTGCGCCCAGCTGTCAGCGCCGCTGGTCGAGGTGCACGTCAGCGACCCGGCCCAGCGGCCGGAGGAGTTCCGTCACCACTCGGTGGTCACCCCGCACGCAGTCGCGGTGATCGCCGGGAAGGGCGTCGATGGCTACCGCGAGGCGCTGGCGCTGATCGGGTCGTCCGTCTGAGGAACCTCGGGAGCGGTTGGCACGTCGGAGTGCCATGGACATCGCGACCTCGCCGACCATGGCACGCGCCCACCGCGGCTCGCTGCTGGTGGCGGCCCCCGTGCTGGCAGTTCTGGTGCTCTCCGGATGCGGTTCGGACAGCTCGGGAACCGCCGCGGGCGCCTCGGACGCGGGCAGCCTCGCCCAGGACAGCAACCTGGGCAACACCGCGAACGGGAAGGCAGCGGCCGAGGTGGCCCAGAAGGCCCCTGGGTCCGAGGTCCAGCGACGCGCCGTGATCTCCACCGGCACGATCGCGCTCACCAGCAGCGACGTCGCCGCGACGCGCGCCCGGCTGGACGCGGTGCTCGCCAAGGACGGCGGCCGGGTGGCCGACGAGGACACCGCGACCGACGACCGTGGAACGCTGACGCACTCACACCTCGTCGTGCGGGTGCCGAGCGACCGGTTCGACGGCGCGATGACCTCGCTCTCCGAGATCGCCTCCTTGCGTACAGCGTCGCGCAAGGCCGAGGACGTCACCACGCAGGTGATCGACCTCCAGGCGCGGATCGCGGCCGAGCGGGCCGGCGTACGACGCCTGCGCGCGCTGGTCTCGCAGACCGCGAACCTGCGTGCCCTGCTCGACGTGGAGCGGGCCCTGACCGAGCGACAGGGTGAGCTGGAGTCGCTGCGGCAACAGCGGGTGTACCTGGCCGACCGCACCAGCCTGGCCACGATCACCGTCGACGTGGCCCTGCGCACGACGCCGGCTCCGCCGCAGGTCGCGGCCGGTGGGTTCGTCGGCGGGCTCGGGCACGGCTGGAACGCCCTGGTCGCCGTGGTGACCGGGCTCCTGGTCGGGCTCGGCGCCCTGCTCCCGTTCGCGGTCGCCGGCGCCCTGGTCGGCGTGCCGGCCTGGCTCGTCGTACGCCGGATGCGTCGGACCCGTCGCCCGCGGGCGCCTGCTGAGTCGTAGCCGGGTCACAGCCCGGGTCAGGCCCGGTCCCAGCCCGGGTCACGCCCGGTTCATGGTCGCGCGGCCGACGATTCAGGCCGCCCCGAGCGGCGTACTAGACTCGGACGTCGCCCGCCCGGGCCCTCCTCCGGTGCCGGGCCCACCCGATCTCCCGGCAGAAGAGGCACTCCCGCATGGCCACCACCAACGACCTCAAGAACGGCATGGTCCTCAACCTCGACGGCCAGCTCTGGCAGGTCATCTGGTTCCAGCACCACAAACCCGGCAAGGGCGGTGCGGTCGTGCGGTCGAAGCTGAAGAACATCGAGTCCGGCAAGACCGTCGACCGCACCTTCAACGCGGATGTGAAGGTCGACGTCGCGAACGTCGACAAGCGCACGATGCAGTACCTCTACAACGACGGCACGTCCTACGTGTTCATGGACACGGGCACCTACGACCAGCTCGAGATCGCGCCCGACATCGTCGGCGACGCGAAGAACTTCATGCTGGAGAACCAGGACGCCATCGTCGCCACCAACGACGGCCGCGTGCTCTACATCGAGCTCCCGGCATCGGTCGAGCTCGAGATCACCTACACCGAGCCGGGCGTCGTGGGCGACAGCGCGACCGGCCGCACCAAGCCGGCGACGCTCGAGACCGGGCACGAGATCCAGGTTCCGCTGTTCATCACGAAGGGCGAGAGGGTCAAGGTCGACACGCGCGACTCGTCGTACCTCGGTCGCGTGAAGGCGTAGTCGACCAGCCATGCCGGCACGGTCCAAGGCACGCAAGCGCGCCCTCGACGTCCTGTACGCCGCGGAGATGCGCGGGCAGGACCCGGTCGAGGCGCTCGACGCCGCCATCGCCGGAGGCGAGGGCCCGACCAATCCCTACACCGAGATCCTGGTCCGCGGGGTCAGCGAGCGCCGGGCTCGGATCGACGAGCTGCTCGCGCAGTACGCCCAGGGCTGGACGCTCGAACGGATGCCGGCCGTCGACCGCACCGCGCTCCGTATCGGCGCCTACGAGCTGCTGTACGTCGACGACGTGCCGCATCCGGTGGCGGTGTCCGAGGCGGTCGCGCTGGTCCGCAACCTGTCCACCGACGACTCGCCGTCGTTCGTCAACGGCGTCCTCGGCAGCATGCTCCGCGACCGCGACTCCCTCACCCTCTAGGGGGGTCAGCGTTCCCGGGTCCGGACCTATCATCGGCGCCATGGCAGACGTCAGCGACCAGGCTGAGCAGCTCGGACGACGGGCGCACAGCAGCGAGTGGACCGATCGGGCGGTCCGGGTCGGCATGGTCGCCTACGGCATCGTGCACCTGACCATCGCCTGGCTGGGCATCCAGCTCTCCTTCGGCGACCACAGCGGCGCGGCGTCGCGGAACGGCGCCCTCCACCAGCTGGTGCAGCAGCCGTTCGGCGAGTTCGTGGTGTGGGTCGTTGCGGTGGGGATGTTCCTGCTGGTGATCTGGAAGCTGCTGGAGGCCTTCGTCGACCTCACCGTCGAGGACGGCGCGAAGAGGGTGCTCAAGCCGGCCACGAACATCTTCAAGGCGATCGTGTACGGCACGCTCGGGGTCGCCGCCGTCCATGTCGCCACGGGCTCGAAGTCGAAGAGCAGCACCAACGACGCCACCGCCACGCTCATGGACCAGCCGTTCGGACGCTGGCTGGTGGGGCTGGTGGGCCTGGCGATCATCGGCTACGGCGGGTACCTCGTCTACCGCGGCTGGGCCGGGAAGTTCCTCGAGCACCTCGATCCGCAGGGGCGCAGCGGCGAGAGCGGCCGGGCCTACGAGATGTTCGGGAAGGTCGGCTACGTCGCGAAGGGCATCGCGATCGGCGTGATCGGCGTCCTGTTCCTGTACGCGGCGATCGACCACAGCGCGAAGAAGGCCGGAGGGCTCGACCAGGCGCTGCACAAGGTGCTGCACCAGGCGTTCGGTCCGGTGCTGTTGTTCGCGATCTCGGTCGGTGTCGGCTGCTACGGGGTCTTCTGCTTCGCCCGGGCCCGCCACCTCAGCGCGCAACGCTGAGCCCCACGCAAGGAGCACCGGCTTAGGCTGGCCGGCATGCCGGACGCGTCCCCCTTCCAGGAGCCGCTGCCCGACCTCCCGCCGGGTTGGCACGGCCGGATCCCCGGGGAGGAGGACCTTCCTACGCTGGTGCGGCTGCGTGCGGCCGACCATGCACCCTTCACCGGTGAGGCCGGTGTCGACGCGGCGGCCGTTCGGTCGGAGGTGGTGGGCCAGGCGTCGTGGACCCGGCGACAGCTGGTCGTGACCCGCGACGACGACCGGCCGGTCGGCTGGGTGTCGGTACAGGATCGGGCGGCCGGTCGGACGACGGTGAGCCTGTGGCTCGAGCGCGACCCCGATGCCCTCGACGACGCGGCGCAGGTGGCCGTCGCACTGTACGCCTGGGCGGACGGCCAAGGGGCCGCGATCGCCCGGCTGCGGGGCCTCGAGCTCACCCGGATGGACGCTTCGCCGTACGCCGACGACACGGTGCAACGCGACTGGCTCGAGCGTGCCGACTACGCGTGCCGGCGTCGCTGGCTGCACATGACCCGACCCGTCGCCCCGCACGAGACCTTCCCGGGGGTGCGCGAGGGCGTGACGGTGCGCCGCGTCACGCGGCACGACAACGGCGTACCGGTCGCGCAGGACCTCCAGATCGTGCACCTGATGCTGGAGGAGTCGTTCCAGGACCACTTCAACTCCTACCGCGAGAGCTTCCCCGAGTTCGTCCAGCGCCTCCGGGAGGACCCCGGCCACCGCTGGGACCATTGGTGGCTCGCCTTCGTCTCACCGGAGCAAGGGGACGACGTGCCAGCTGGGGCGATCGTCTGCTCCGTCCTCGCCGCCGATGCGACCGGCGCCGAAGGGACCTACGTCGACTACATCGGCGTCAACCGGGCGGCCCGTGGGCGTGGCGTCGCCAAGGGACTGCTGCACACGGTGCTCGCGGACGCGTCCGAGCGGGGCCGCAACCGGGTCGGCCTCGAGGTCGATGCCGACTCACCGACCAGCGCCGACGGCCTGTACCGCTCCATGGGGTGGGCGACCGACTACCTGACGGAGTCGTGGTTCAAGGACGTCGTCGCGGGGTGACTCCCGGTCCCGCCGGGTGCGTGGAAGGGTGAGGGCATGACGCACACGGGGGAGACCGGCGACCGGGAGTTCGACGTGATCGTGGTGGGGCTCGGCCCCGGCGGCGAGCACGTGGCGATCAAGACGGCGGAGGCCGGGCTGCGGGTGCTGGGCGTGGAGGAGCGGCTGGTCGGAGGCGAGTGTCCCTACTTCGGCTGCGTGCCCTCGAAGATGATGATCGCCGCCGCCCATACCCTGCGCGAGGCCGGGCGTGTGAACACGATGGCGGGAACCTCCACCGTCAGTCCCGAGTGGGCGCCGGTGGCGAAGCGGATCCGCGAGGAGGCCACCGACGACTGGGACGACGCGGTCGCGGTGAAGCGGCTCGAAAACGCCGGCGCGACGTTCGTGCGAGGCAGCGGGGTGCTGGCCGGCGACGGGCGGGTGGACGTCGCGGGCACGACGTACACCGCGACGAAGGGGGTCGTGATCAACACCGGTACGGCGCCGACCGCGCCGCCGATCCCGGGGCTGGCGGACTCGCCATACTGGACCAACCGCGACGCGGTGCAGCTGACCGAGCTGCCGTCCTCGGTGATCGTGATCGGTGGCGGGGCGATCGGGTGCGAGCTGGCGCAGGTGATGGCCCTGTTCGGCGTCCGGGTCACGCTCGTCGAGGTCGCCGACCGACTGGTGGCCCTCGAGGAGCCCGAGGCGAGCGAGCTGCTCGAGCAGGCGTTCGCCGAGAGCGGGATCCAGGTGCTCACCGGGGCGAGCATCGCGTCGGTGTCCTACGCCGAGGGCCGGTTCGAGGTGGACCTCGGCGACCAGCAGCTGACCGCCGACAAGCTGCTCGTCGCTGCCGGGCGCCGGAACAACCTCCAGGGCCTCGGGCTCGAGCACGTCGG
>NZ_DASXQG010000034.1:0-12930 GCF_036493135.1 Nocardioides sp.
CATCACCAGGCCGGCCCCGCCGAGCGCCTTGCCGCCGAGGTGGACCAGGTGGAACTCCGTCGGCACGCCGTCCTGCGCGACGTACATGTCCATCGGCGAGACGATCACCCGGTTGTTGAGCGTCAGCCCCGGACCCCCTGATGGTCCAGAGGCGCGCAGGGTCACCGGCTGGAACATCGGTGGGGTCTCGGCGCGGCCGGGCTCGACCGACGACTCCGAGACGTGGTCGGCGTACCAGGCCTCGCAGCGGGCGACGAACTCCGGGTCGCGCACGCGCAGGTTGTCGTAGGTGACCCGGCGCGAGCGGGTCATGATGTTGAACGCGAACTGGGTGGGCTCCTGGTGCACGTACTGCCCGAGGTTCTCGAACCACTCCAGGCTCGCCTGTGCCGCACGCTGCGTGGACAGCACGACGGCCTTGCGCTCCTCCTCGTACGTCGTGAGCGCGGCCGCCGTGGTCGGCTCCTCGTGCAGGCAGGCCGCCAGGGCGAGCGCGTCCTCCATCGCCAGCTTCGTGCCGGACCCGATCGAGAAGTGCGCGGTGTGTGCCGCGTCGCCGAGGATCACGACTGCGCCCTGGTCGGGCTCGGCGTGGACCCAGTGCTCGTTGCGGACGGTCGTGAACGAGATCCAGCGGGACTTGTTCGCCATCACGTCGTGGCCGTCGAGCAGGTCGGCGAAAAGCTCGCGGATCAGCGCGATCGACTTCTCGTCGGACTCGCCGGGCGCCCAGTCGCGGTCGGCGAAGTCGGAGAACCCGGCACGGCGCCAGACCTCGCTGGTCATCTCGACGATGAACGTCGAGCCGGTGGCGTCGAACGGGTAGCCGTGGATCTGCATCACGCCGTACGGCGTCTCGCGGACGTAGAACTTGAACGCGTCGAAGACCAGGCTGGTGCCGAGCCAGATGTAGCGACAGTCGCGCACGTCGAGGGTCGGCCGGAACGTGTCGGCGTACCGCTGGCGGACGGGGGAGTTGAGCCCGTCGGCGGCCACGACGAGGTCGTGCGACGCAGCGAGCTCGCCGACGTCGGGTGCCTCGGTGCGGAAGTTGAGGGTGACCCCGAGCTCGCGGCACCGCTCCTGGAGAATCTCGAGCAGCCGGCGCCGGCTCATCGCGGCGAAGGCGTGGCCGCCGCTGGTGACCACCTCGCCCTTGAAGTGGACGTCGATGTCGTCCCAGATCGCGAACTCACGCTGCATCCGGGCGAAGATCGCGGGATCGGCGTGCTCGATGCCGCCGAGCGTCTCGTCGCTGAACACCACCCCGAAGCCGAACGTGTCGTCCGCGGCGTTCCGCTCCCAGACCGTGATCTCGTGGGTCCGGCCCTGCCCCTGCCCCTGCCCCTGGCGGGTGGCGGCGAGCTGCTGGGCGAGGGCGGAGAAGTAGAGGCCGCCGGGACCCCCACCGATCACCGCGATCCGCATCCTGCCTCCGCCCTGGCCGGGATAGTCCCTGACGTTTCCGTCCAGGCCGGGGGGCGATACGGACGGAAACGTCAGGGAGTATCCAAACATAGCGCGTTCTTGACGAGCGTTGTCAAGGCGCAATACGGTCCCCGGTATGGTCGGCGGCGTGAGTGAATCCGCGCCCAGCGGGAGTGAATCCGCCTCTGACGCAGCGTTCGTGTACGCCTCCGACTATGCGTTCGGGCCCGGTGCCGGCGCGTTCGGACTGTCGCCCGAGCAGCAGGCGTACGCCGTGTGGGTGCGGTCCGTGGCCGGCTCGCTCGACGGCATCGAGGCCGTCCACGGCGCGGTCAACCGGCCGCTGGTGAAGGCACTGGGCGGGGCCGGGCTGCTCCGAGGGCTCTTCGGGGGCACCGCCGACGAACCACCCCGCGACGCGGCCGCGATGCAGCTCTGCCTCCTGCGCGAGACGCTCGCGACGGTCAACACCGAGGCCGAGACAGCGCTGGCGCTCCAGGGTCTCGGCTCCTACCCGATCCTCCAGTCCGGCAACGACGCCACCCGCGAGCGCTGGGTCCCCGGTGTCGCGAGCGGCGACGTCGTACCTGCGTTCGCCCTCTCCGAGCCCGACGCCGGCTCCGACGCCGGCGCGCTGACGCTCGAGGCGCGCCCCGACGGGGACGGGTGGACCCTGCACGGCACCAAGACCTGGATCTCCAACGCTCCCGACGCCGACGTCTACTCCGTGTTCGCCCGCACCACACCGGATGCCAAGGCGCGCGGGATCACCGCGTTCGCGGTCGCCGGCGAGGCGCCAGGGCTCACCGGCGAGCGGCTCGACATGGTTGCCCCCCACGCGCTCGGCACGCTCCACTTCGACGGGGTCCGCGTCTCGCGCGACGACCTGCTCGGCGAGGTCGACCAGGGCTTCGGCGTCGCGATGCGGACGCTCGACCTGTTCCGGCCCAGCGTCGGCGCCTTCGCGGTCGGCATGGGCCAGGCGGCGCTCGACGCCAGCCTGAGCTGGGCCCAGGAGCGTGAGCTCTTCGGCGCGAAGCTGATCGACCAGCAGGCGACGCAGCACACCCTGGCGGAGATGTCGACGCGGATCGAGGCCGGTCGACTGTTGGTACGGCGTGCCGCCGCGGCGTACGACGCCGGCGCGCCGGCCCACGTCGTCACGACCACCGCCGCCCAGGCGAAGCTGTTCGCGACCGAGACGGCGCAGTGGGTCGTCGACCAGGCGGTCCAGCTGCACGGCGCCCGGGGGCTCCAGCAGGGCCACCTGCTCGAGCGGCTCTATCGTGAGGTGCGGGCACCGCGGATCTACGAGGGCGCCTCCGAGGTGCAGCGGACGATCATCGCCCGCGGACTCATGAAAGGGACGGAGTGAGCCGATACCGGGCCAGCGCGGGGATCACCGACGACTGGCAGCAGTTCGACTTCTCGGTCTCGGACGGCGTCGCCACGGTGACGCTCAACCGTCCCGAGAAGCTGAACCCGCTCACCTTCGAGTCCTACGCCGACCTCCGCGACCTGCTTGCCGAGCTGCCCCACCGCGGCGACACGAAGGTGCTGGTGATCCGCGGCGAGGGCACGGGCTTCTGCGGCGGAGGCGACGTCAACGAGATCATCGGCGAGCTGATCCAGATGGACGTCGCGGGCCTGATGGGCTTCACGAAGATGACCGGCGACGTCATCCGCGCGATGCGCGAGTGTCCGATCCCGATCATCGCCGGCATCCAGGGCATCGCCGCCGGTGCCGGCAGCGTGGTCGCGATCGCGGCGGACTTCCGCATCTGCACGCCCCAAGCGCGGTTCGCCTTCCTGTTCACCAAGGTCGGGCTGTCCGGGGGCGACATGGG
Organism: Nocardioides sp.; assembly: GCF_036493135.1. Lineage (GTDB taxonomy): Bacteria > Actinomycetota > Actinomycetes > Propionibacteriales > Nocardioidaceae > Nocardioides. Next base: position 3,276 of record NZ_DASXQG010000034.1, read on the forward strand.
CGCGGCTTACCTGCTCCCGAGGCTGGTCGGCTACGGCCGCGCCACCGAGCTGCTGATGCTCGGCGACACCATCGACGCCGAGACCGCAGACCGCTACGGCCTGGTCACCCGGCTCCTGGACGACTCGGACGACCTCGACGGCGCCTGCGCGGCACTCGCCCGCCGACTGGCCGACGGGCCGACGCTCGGCCTGCAGCAGACCAAGTCCCTGATCACCCGCGAGCTCGACATGCCGATCGGGCCGGCGATGGAGCTCGACGCGATGACCCAGGCCCTCTTGATGACCACGCACGACCACGCGGAGTTCCATGCCGCGTTCAACGCCAAGCGACCCCCTGAATGGACAGGACGATGACCCCGGACCTCGCAGCGCACGACTTCTTGCGTGTCGACGACCTGCTCTCCGACGAGGACCGCGCGATCCGCGACACGGTGCGCGACTTCGCCCGGAGCGAGCTCGCGCCCCACGTCGCCGAGTGGTACGACGAGGGGACGCTGCCCGACGGTCTCGGGAAGATGTTCGGCAAGCTCGGACTGCTCGGGATGCACCTCGAGGGCTACGGCTGCGCCGGCACCAGCGCCACGGCGTACGGCGTTGCGTGCCGCGAGCTCGAGGCCGTCGACTCAGGGCTCCGCAGCTTCGTCAGCGTCCAGGGGTCGTTGGCGATGTACGCGATCCACCGCTGGGGGAGCGACGAGCAGAAGGAGCAGTGGCTGCCGCGGTTGGCGACGGGCGAGGCGATCGGCTGCTTCGGCCTCACCGAGCCCGATGCCGGATCCGACCCCGGCTCGATGAAGACCCGGGCCAAGAAGGACGCCCCAGGAGACGAGCAGAGCGACTGGGTCATCAACGGCTCGAAGATGTGGATCACCAACGGCACCCTCGCCGACGTCGCGGTCGTCTGGGCCCAGACCGACGACGGGATCCGCGGGTTCGCCGTCCCCACGGACACCAAGGGCTTCAGCGCGCACAAGATCCGGCGCAAGCTCTCGCTGCGCGCCTCGGTCACCGCCGAGCTGGCGTTCGACGACCTGCGCCTGCCCGCCGACGCGGTGTTCCCCGAGGTGCGCGGGCTGAAGGGTCCGCTGTCGTGCCTCAACGAGGCCCGGTACGGCATCGTCTGGGGCGTGGTCGGTGCCGCACGCGCCTGCCTGGAGGAGTCGCTGGCCTACACGATGGAGCGCGAGCAGTTCGGGGCACCGCTCGCGTCGTACCAGCTCACCCAGCGCAAGCTCGCCCTGATGACGGTGGCGGTCAACAACGCGGCGCTGGTCGCCTGGCGGCTCGGCACCCTCAAGGACGCCGGCACGCTCACGCCGATCCAGGTCTCCTACGGCAAGTACAGCAACGTCCGCGCGGCACTCGACGTGGCGCGTGAGGCGCGCACGACGCTCGGCGGCGCCGGCATCACGCTCGACCACGGCGTGATGCGGCACATGAACAACCTCGAGACCGTGATGACCTACGAGGGCACCGAGGAGATGCACCTGCTCTCGGTCGGTGGTCAGCTCACCGGGATCCCCGCCTTCCGATGAGGCAGCGCGAGAGGCCCAGCGGGGTGCGGCACGCCACCCCCTCGCGGGGAAGACGATGATCGCGCTGGTGACCGGTGCCTCGAAGGGCATCGGTAGGGCGTGCGCCCGGGCGCTGTCGGAGGCCGGCCACCGGGTGGCGCTGGTCTCCCGCGACGAGGCGGCGCTGCGGGCGGTGGCCGAGTCCCTGCCTGGTGAGTCGCTCGTCGTACCGGCCGACATGCTCGACCCCACCGCGATCGAGGCGGCCTTCGACCGGGTCGAGGCCGAGTGGGGGCCGGTCGAGATCCTCGTGGTGAACGCCGGGGCGTCGATGTCGGCGCTGCTGGTCAGGACGACCGACGAGGACTGGCAGCGGATGCTCGACCTCAACCTGACCGCGCCGTTCCGCTGCTTGCGGCGCGCGCTGCCGGCGATGACGTCGGCCGGCTACGGCCGGGTGGTCGTGGTCGCGTCGGTGGCGGGCAAGGTCGGGTCGGCTCGGATCGCGGCGTACACCGCGAGCAAGCACGGCGTCCTCGGCCTCGTGCGCACCGCGGCGATGGAGGTGGCGAGCTCCGGGGTGACCGTGAACGCCGTCTGCCCCGGGTACGTCGACACCCCGATGACCGACGAGTCGGTCGCCGGCATCGCGACCGGGACCGGCCGCTCGCCCGAAGCAGCGCGGGAGATCCTGGCGAACATGCAGCCGATCGGGCGCCTGGTGACGGTCGAGGAGGTCGCGTCGGCCGTGATGCTCTGCGTCGACAACGCGGCGGTCAACGGACAGGGCATCAACATCGACGGAGGAAGTGTCCAGAGCTGATGGCAAATCTGCAGCGGATCAACCCGACCTCGTTGGCCAAGCCCAGCGGCTTCTCGCACGCCGTGATCGCCCGCGGCACCACCATCCACCTCGCCGGCCAGACCGGCGTGGATGCCTCCGGGGCGATCGTCGCGGGCGGCGTGGTCGCGCAGTTCGAGCAGGCGCTGGCCAACCTGCTCACGGTGCTCCAGGAGTGCGGCGGCTACGCCGACGGGATCGCCTCGCTGACGATCTACATCGTCGACATGGACGACTACCGCGCCCACGCCCGCGAGCTCGGCGAGGTCTGGAAACGGCTCGCGGGCTCCGACTACCCCGCCATGGCGGGCATCGGGGTCGCCCGGCTGTGGGACGACGACGCCGTCGTCGAGCTGCAGGGGTACGCGGTCCTCTGAGCCCCCGCTGTCAGCCCGACTCGATCAGCCCGACTCGATCACCGCGTGCGCGTGCTTCGCGGCCGGCTGACGCAGTCGCGCGTCGAGGTCGGCGAACAGCTCACCCGCCCGGATGCCCGGCCAGTCCCGCGGCAACAGCTCGAGGGGGATCCCCGGGTCGAGGTAGGGGAGCCGCCGCCAGGCCGTGAGCATCGGGACGTACGCCGGGAACGCGCGCGCGGGTTCGGGATCGCGTAGCCGGGTCAGCGACCGGTGGTCGGCCACGAACTCGTCGTACAACGCGGCGATCGACGGCAGGTCCCACCACTCGCCGACCCGGACGTCGGTCGGCCCGGAGCCGAGGTAGTCGCCCCGGAACAGCTCGGTGTACGACGTGAGCCCGGCCCGGTCGAGCGCCGCCAGCGTCTCGTCGTACGCCGTGCCGGGCGCGACCCAGACCCCCGGCGCCGCCGTGCCGAAGCCCAGCCGGGTCAGCAGCGACCGCAGCTCGTGCCGCTTGCCGCGCTCGACCTCGGGGACCGAGAAGATGACGACCAGCCAGCCGTCGGCGACCGACGCACGCGGCCGGGACCAGATGCGGGCGTCGCCCTCGCGGAGCACGGCCAGCGCCGACGCCGACAGCCGGTAGCCCGCCTGCCCGTCGGCCTTCGCAGCCTCGAGCACGCCGCGCTTCTTCAGCCGTGAGACCGACGAGCGGGTGGCGGCGGCGTCGACGTCGAGGTCCTCCATGAGCGTGATCAGGGAGCGGACCGAGAGCCAGTTCGCCCGCCGTCCCGAGCCGGTCGACGCGTCGTCGCGCGCGTACAGCCCGGACAGCGACAGGATCAGGTGGCGCGGGGAGTGGTCAGGCATCGGCGGGCTCGGCCGGTGCGACCGACGACGCGGCCTGCCGCAGGCGGAACCGCTGGAGCTTTCCGGTGGCAGTCTTCGGCAGCTCGGTCACGAACTCGATCGCGCGGGGGTACTTGTACGGCGCGATCTCCGCCTTCACGAAGTCCTGGAGGTCGCCGGCGCTCACCTCGCCCGCGCTCACGACGTACGCCTTGACGATGTGGCCGCGTGCGTCGTCGGGCACGCCGACGACCGCGCACTCCGCGACCAGCGGGTGCCGCAGCAGGGCCTCCTCGACCTCGGGGGCCGCGATGTTGTACCCGGAGCTGATGATCATGTCGTCGCTGCGCGCCTGGTACCAGAAGTAGCCCTCGTCGTCGCGCAGGAACGTGTCGCCGGTGAGGTTCCAGCCGTTACGCACGTAGCCCAGCTGCCGGTCGTCGTCGAGGTACCGGCAGCCGGTCGGCCCCCGCACGGCCAGTCGCCCGGACTCGCCGGGCGGGAGTTCGTTCCCGGCGTCGTCGACGATCGTCGCGGCGTACCCCGGCACAGCCCGGCCGGTCGAGCCGGGCCGGATGTCCGCGCCCGACGCGGAGATGAAGATGTGCAGCATCTCGGTCGCGCCGATGCCGTCGATGATCTCGACGCCGGTCGCCTCGCGGAACGCCTCCCAGGTCGCCTTCGGCAGGTGCTCGCCGGCCGAGACCGCCGTGCGCAGCGTCGGCACGGTCTTTCCGGCGGCGAGCATCGCCTTGTACGCCGTGGGCGCGGTGAAGCAGACGGTCACCCCGTGCTCGTCGATCAGGTCGGCGAGCTCGACCGGCGTGGCCTTCTCGACCAGCAGGGTCGAGGCGCCGGCATGCAGCGGGAATAGCAGCACACCGCCGAGCCCGAACGTGAAGGCGTACGGCGGGGTCCCGGTGAAGACGTCGTCGGCCGTGGGCTGCAGGACGTGGCGCGAGAAGGTCTCGCAGATCGACATCACGTCGCGGTGGAAGTGCATGGTCGCCTTGGGCCGACCGGTGGTGCCGGAGGTGAACGCCAGCATGCACACGTCGTCGCTGGAGGTCTGGACGTCGTCGAACGTCGCGGGCTTGGCGGCCAGGCGCTCGCTCCAGGCGTCGTCGCCGTACTCGAGGGTCGGCACCCCGAGCGGCTCGACCGCCTCGAGGAACCGGTGGTCGACCAGTGCCGCGTCGAGGTGGGCGATCTCGTGGATGGTCGCGAGCTCGCCGGTGCGTAGCAGCGGCATCGTGGTGACCAGGACGGCGCCGGCCTTGAGCACGCCGAACCACGCGGCCGAGAGCCATTGGTTGTTGGGTCCGCGGAGCAGGACCCGGTTGCCAGGGACGATGCCGAGGTCGTCGACGAGCACGTGCGCGATGCGGTTCGCCGCCGTCATCAGCTCGTCGTAGGACCAGGTCTTCTGACCGGGCTGCCGCAGGCAGGGGCGGTGTCCGCCGTGACGCTCGGCGACCTCGTCGAGCAGAGCCGTGGCGCAGTTGAGGCGGTCGGCGTACTGGAGCTCGGGCAGGCCGAAGGTCAGCTCGGGCCACTGCTCGGCCGGCGGGAGATGGTCACGGCAGAACGTGTCGACGTGGGCCGACGGGAGCAGCTCCATGTCCGACAACGTATGCCCTGTCCGTGACGACGGGCAAGAGAACGCGATACGTGCGCGTCGCGGACGCCGATGGCGTTCGCATCCGGCTCCATCCGGCTCCAGCCGGGGCCGACAGCGTCTGATTCGGATCAGTGGGCAGCTGACACGTATTCCAGCTTGACCACCAGGGACTTGAAGACGGGGGTGTTGGACTCGTCGGCGACCTGATCGAGGGGCACGAGCACGTTCGCCTCCGGGTAGTACGTGGCGGCGCAGCCGATGGTTGTCGGATAGCTGACCGCACGCAGCCCCTGCAGCCGGCGCTCGCCGTCCTCGGCGATCGAAACGAGATCGACGGTGTCGCCGTCTTCGATCCCGAGGGCTGACAGGTCCTCGGGATTGACGAAGACGACATTGCGTCCGTGCTTGATGCCGCGGTAGCGGTCGTCGTAGCCGTAGACGGTCGTGTTGAACTGATCATGGGAACGAATGGTTTGCAGAAGAAGATGCCCCACGGGGACGTCGACGGTCGTCAGCGGGTTGGCCGTGATCCGTGCTTTGCCGGTCGAGGTCTCGAACTGGAGTGAATCACGCGCGTTGTTGGGGAGCTGGAAGCCACCCGGGTGCCTGACGCGTTCTTCGAAGGCGTGGAAGCCGGGGACCACGTGAGCGATGTGGCGTCGAACGATCGTGTAGTCGTGACCCATGCCGACCCAGTCGATCCCGTCGTCTGTCTGACCTGGACCGCCGGCGGAGCCGAAGAGGGCTGCGGCGATGCCGCAGATGATCCTGACCTCACTGCGCAGGTGCGGTGACCCGGGCAGCAGCTTGCCGCGAGAGGAATGGACCATGCTCATCGAGTCTTCGACGGTGACGAACTGATCGCCCGCGGTGGTGGTGTCGCGTTCGGTGCGGCCAAGGCACGGCAGGATCAGCGCTTCACGGCCGTGGTGCAGGTGCGATCGGTTGAGCTTGGTGTGAATGCCGACGGTGAGCCCGACGTTCTCCATTGCCTTGGTGGCAACCGTCGTATCGGGCGTTGCGACGGCGAAGTTTCCACCGAGACCGACGAACACGTCCACGGCGCCGTCGCGCATGGCCTGCAGTGCGGCCACGGTGTCCTTCCCGTGCTCACGGGGAGGTTCGAACCCGAACTCGTCGCGAATCGCGTCGAGGAAGGAGTCGGGCATCTGTTCCCAGATCCCCATCGTCCGGTCACCTTGGACGTTGCTGTGGCCGCGGATGGGCGCCGCGCCGGCGCCGGGACGGCCGACGTTGCCGCGTAGCAGCAGGAAGCTCACGATCTCGCGGATGGTGGCGACCGCGTTCTTGTGCTGGGTGAGGCCCATCGCCCAGCAGACGATGACCCGGTCGTGAGCTTCGACGCGGTCTGCCAAGGCCTCGATCTCGGCGCGACTCAACCCACTGTGTGCCTGGATGGTCCTCCAGTCGAGAGCTGACCAGGCCTGCACGGCGTCGTCGTACCCGTCGGTGTAGTGGTCGATGAAGTCGCGATCGACCGCGCCGCGCTCCACGAGGAGCTTGTTGAGGGCGGCAAAGAGGGCCAAGTCGCCGTTGAGACGCACCGAGAGATGGGTATCGGCCATCTTCGTGCCGACCCCGGACACACCGCGCGCCGACTGCGGGTTGCGGAACCGGATCAACCCCGCCTCAGGCAACGGGTTGATCGCCACGATCGTGGCGCCGCGCCGCTTGGCCTCCTCCAGCGCGGTGAGCATGCGCGGATGGTTGGTGCCCGGATTCTGACCGGCGATCAAGATCAGGCCGGACTCGAAGGCGATGTCGTCGTAGGTCACGGTCCCCTTGCCCTCCCCGAGAGTCTGCGTGAGTGCTGTACCGCTGGACTCGTGGCACATGTTCGAGCAGTCGGGAAGGTTGTTGGTGCCGAGTCGGCGGGCGAGAAGCTGGTAGAGGAAGGCCGCCTCGTTGGAGGCGCGCCCAGAGGTGTAGAAGACCGCGCGGTCGGGTGACGCCATCCCCTGGAGCCGGTCGGCGATCAGCCGGAACGCGTCCTCCCAAGAGATCGGCTGGTAGTGGCTCCCTCCGCGCGGAAGGTACAGCGGTTCGGTCAGCCGACCCTGGTGCTCGAGCCAGTGATCGTCGTGACCCAGCAGTTCCGCCACCGAATGCTGGGCGAAGAACTCGGCGCCAACCCGCTTGCGAGTCGCCTCCCACGCCACCGCCTTGGCGCCGTTCTCACAGAACTCCGCAGCCTTACGCCTGTCCGGGTCGGGCCACGCGCACGACGGGCAGTCGAACCCGTCGATGTGGTTCATCGCCAACAGCGTCTGCGCCGCACGCTTGGGACCCATCTCGTTCATCGCGTACTTCATCGACCAGTAGATGCCAGGAACGCCGACAGCGGCGTGCTCAGGCTTCCCGATGTCGGGCCGCGCCTTCCCGCTCTGATCAGTCACACCTTGCCCGTAACCCATTCTCGACGAGCTCATTCGGCGAACGCAGCCCACGATCGAAGGCGCAGTGATGGAGCGGGCTCACGCCGACGACGTCGCGGACCACACCGATCACCCGGTAGATCCCCCGTCCGCCTGCTGACCTCGAGCGCCACGGCTGGGAATGGGAGATCCGCAGGGACGCTGGGCTCCAGCGGTGGGAACGGAGCGTCTGAATTTGCTCGCGGTTACCGGGCCTCGGCCTCGCGGATCCGGGCGCACAGGGTGCCCAACAGCGCGCGGGCGAAATCGGGCTCCTCGCCCACGAGACGTTCGAACTCCTGGTGCGGCACGGCCAGGGTGATCATGTCCTCGGTCGCCGTCACGGTCGCGGATCGAGGCTTCCCGTCGATCATGCCGATCTCGCCGAAGTACTCTCCCGGCCCGAGGGTGCGGATCTCCCTGCCGTCGCGCGTCACGGACGCGTGACCCCCGAGCACCAGGTGGAACGCCAGCGCCCCCATCCCCTGCGCCGCGACCTCCTGCCCCGCGGGGTGCTTCACCTCCCGGGCCCGGTCGACCAGCTTGTGCACCTGCCGGTGCGACAGTCCCGAGAACAGGGCGACATTCGCCACCATGGCTTCTACGTCGTGGACGTCGTGTACGTCGTGCCTTCCCCCGGCCATGTCGTCTCTCCCTCGATTGGTGGGACCACAGTAAACCGTTCCGGCCCGGGCGACAGTGGTCGAGGTTCCGGTTCAGACCAGCGCGTCGTAGACCTGCTTCGTGCGCTCGGCGATCGCCGCCCATGAGAACGACTCGATCGCGCGCTGTCGACCGGCGCGGCCCATCTCTCGGGCGCGCGTCGGGTCGGTGACGACCGAGGTGAGAGCCGCGGCGAAGTCGGCGACGTACCGGTCCGGGTCCAGCGGGGTGCCGGTGCCATCACTCGACTGCTCGATCGGGACCAGCAACCCCGTCTTGCCGTGGACGACGACCTCGGGAATGCCCCCCGTCGCAGTGGCGACGACGGCGGTCTCGCACGCCATCGCCTCGAGGTTGACGATGCCGAGCGGCTCGTAGATCGACGGGCAGACGAAGGTCGTCGCCGCCGACAGCAGCGCGACGACGTCGGCGCGCGGCAACATCTCGCGGATCCAGACGACCCCGTCCCGGGTCTGAGCCAGCTCGGCGACCAGGCCCTCGACCTCGGCCAGGATCTCCGGCGTGTCCGGCGCCCCGGCGCAGAGCACGAGCTGGACGTCAGGAGGCAGCTCCCGACAGGCGCGGAGGAACAGCGGCAGCCCCTTCTGCCGGGTGATCCTGCCGACGAACACCACCGACGGGCGCTCCGGGTCGACGCCGTGGGAGTGCACGCGTTCGGGGTCGTCGACGTGCGACCAGCCCTCGGTGTCGATGCCGTTGTGGACGACGTGGACCTTGGTGGGGTCGACGTCGGGGTAGGCATGCAGCACGTCGTCGCGCATCGCGGCCGACACCGCGATCACCGCACTCGCACCCAGGTACGACGTGCGCTCGGCGAACGACGACACGGCGTACCCACCACCGAGCTGCTCGGCCTTCCACGGCCGCAACGGCTCGAGCGAGTGTGCGGTGACCACGTGCGGCACGCCGTACAACAGGCCGGCGAGGTGGCCACCGAGGTTGGCGTACCAGGTGTGCGAGTGGACGAGGTCGGTCCCGGCGCATCCGGCGGCGATCTCGAGGTCGACGCCGAGGGTCTGCAGCGCGGCGTTCGCGTCGGCCAGCTCCGGCAGATCGGCGTACGACGACACCCCGACCTCGTCCCGTGGCTCGCCGAACGCCTGCACCCGGACGTCGAGGTCGCTCAGCCCGCCCAGGGCCCGGACCAGCTCGGCCACGTGCACGCCCGCCCCGCCGTAGATGGCCGGCGGGTACTCCTTGGTGACGATGTCGACGCGCACCCTCGGACGCTACCGGTGGATGCCCCTTGGTTTCGAGACGGCCGCAGAGCGCCCTCCTCAACCAGCGGGCGCCGGGACTCCGAGTTTCGGGGCGGAGTCCGTGGGAGCGGAGGGTCTGTGGCGCGTCCAGA